>JAIXRC010000007.1 GCA_027485415.1 Cryomorphaceae bacterium
ACGCCCACGCCGACGCCTACTCAAACGTTTACCCCATTCGAAACTGAGTTTGTATGCGAGGGCGTCCCACCCGGTTCCACCGTCAAACAAGAAACCTTGTTGATATGTCTATACGATACAGAGAACATGGAGCACGTTGATTACGCAAAGCAGATCATAAAAACAGGGGTCCAGCTTCATTTGGTGGATGTGTCCCTTCCTTTGTACAAGGTTCAAAATGATTTGAAAATGCTTACCTGGGCATCGTATTCTGGATCTCAGGCCGCGACAAGGTGTGGAGATAATCATTCGTTTGATCAGCGAGACGTATTGACATCGGACGATAAAATATACAAAAGAGTGCGGAACCTGGCTTTTTTAGTGTACCCTTTACTGACCCATGACGAGCTTGAATGCATCATAAGGACAATACTTCCCTGTGTTACGCCATATTTTTGTTTCGTGCGCGGCCTTGGGGGATACATGGACGTAAGCGTATTGACAATCATTCCAGGGGATGCGAGTCTTCAGCCCCGACTCAGGGTCATAGGCGATTCAACAAATGTCATATTCAGCTCGGTGTGTCTGACTGGATCGCCCTGTTCGACGTGCTCAGAGTGCAGGATCCGTCTGACCACGCTTATAACGATATACTTTTCAGAAGAATTCCAGTTTGACCAGGGGGTTTCCCTGTTATCATTAGTTCAAAAGCTTGAAAAGAAGCTGATCAATATGGGAAACGTCAAGGGCATGGTCGTTGCTAGCAAAATGCAGACCATCTTTCACAGGATGCAGTACATTGAGGAAAGGTATAAAACATTGCAGCATCATCTGATGAACGACATGACGTACGATGGCATGTTGACAGATATCGAGCATATAGAAAGCAAGATCAAGGAGGTAGCAATCCATATTCCGATGTCATACATGGACAGCACCAGCCTATTGCACAAACTTCTCGCTTTCAAGCCGCAACAAGGCGTCAAAGGAGGCAAGGGTATGTCAAACATGATGATCGAAGATTCAATGATGGATGGGTTCCATATACCGGGTAGGTAGTGTCTCAATTTCCATAATAAGACCTCTAGTATATATAGAGATTTCATGGTAATTCTGGTTATAATGAAGTCATCATAGTATTTTACTCGTGATATTATCCTGTGGTCTCATTGTCATGTCTTCTAACAATGCGTCTCCTACCCTGGCGCGGCTTCAGGCAAAGCTCAAGGCAAAAAATGAAAATGCTCCCTTTTCTGCTCCTGACGCGCATCAACGCATCAAGGTCCTTGACCTGACCATGTATAACGGAGAGCCCATCATGGAACTCCGTCTCAAGTACTTGTATCCGTATGTGGACGAGTTTATTGTAGTGGAATCAAGAGAGACCCACTCGGGTATCATGAAGCAATTCCTGTACATGGACAAGCACGCGGATATCTTCAAGCCCTATGCCGACAAGGTCACCAAGATTGTCATTGACAAGTTCCCCGAGGAGTTCCCGTATGTTGTACCAGGAGGACCTGACAAGGAAGCCTGGAAGCGTGAAAATTATGGACGCGATTACGCGTACAACGAATACATCAAGGGGACCTACAAGAATCAAAAGTATGTCATTGTCTGCTGTGATTGCGATGAGATTCCGCGCGCAGAGCTGGTGCAAAACTCCGGACAGTTCCACGGCATGTCGGTTCCTATCTTTCTCGACATGAAGATGCTCAAGTACAATTTCCGTTGGACTCGCCCAGAGGTTCATTGGACGCACCCTTTCATTGTCAGTGACAGCGTTGCGGCTACCATTGAGCTGAGCCGCATTCGAGTCGGTATTCAGAGGCAAGCCATTATGCCACGCGCCGGATGGCATCTGACGTACTTTTTGACGGTCGGCGATAATGTCAGGAAGCTCGAGTCCTTTGCGCACTCTGAGTTCAACAAGGACAATCTCAAGAACCGTGAATACATCAAGATGTGCATGCTCACCGGTCGCTTCCACTTGTCGCCAGATGGCAAGGACCGACTGACTCCGTATGCTGACGTGGGTGATCTCCCAGATGGCTGGGTAGAATTCCAGATGAAACTGGATGAAATGGTCTACCAGGAAGAAGTAGAGTACCAGGGAAAGAGCCAGGAACAATGGAGGGCAACAATGATGGCCTAAAGATATTGATTCTGGGAATTGAATTTTTTATTATTATTATTATTATTAGTGATTATGTTTGTTTTCATTGTTATTAAAATTAAGCCACTTAAAGACGCTGCGATATATGACATGTATCAAAACAAGAATAGAATAGTATAACCGTGATCATCTCGCCTACCTCTAAAGTCCCGTCTTATCGCCCCGCTACAGAATAACCATGTCTTCCGTCATGCTAATCAAGGACTTTGATGTCAGCCAGGTCAACTTTGAGGCAATGAACCGTAATGCGCGCAACGGAAAGAGCATCAGGTTGACTTATGGCCCCAACAAGGCACCCATCCGTCTTCAGCTGCCCGAGATCTTCATTCCGTTTGACATCAAGACGATGGCGGATGATCTCCACCCTGGCGAGTTCACATATACGTTTGAGGCAGCGCTCCAAGGATATGACGAGCCAGGAAGCAAGGTCCAGGAGCTCTTTAAGAAGCTCTCCGATCTGGATGAGAAGATCCTGAGTGTGTGCGAGGAGCGGAGCGTGGAGTTCTTCGGCGAGAACAAGAAGCGCGAGGTGGTCCAGGAGTTCTACCGGAAGCTTGTTCGCCAGAACAATCCCAAGTACAGCCCGAATGTCCGTGTCAAGGTGGCGCGTATTAATGCAGCAGGGGAGATGCCCAAGGTCTTTGACAAGACAGGGCCTGGACAGAACCTGCCTATCACCGCCCTCACCAAGGGTGCACGCGCCAAGCTCATCGTAAACTTGCCGTCCGTGTGGATGGTGAACAAGAACTTTGGCGTTTCGCTCAAGCTATACCAGGCGTGTGTCACTGACCGCCCGTCGTCACTAAACAATGACGACTTTGCATTCAAGGACGAAGACGAGGATGCCGATGCGTAAAATACGGGGTGCTTGTTTCCCTTTATGTTTAAAATAAAGTTCTAGAACTTGGATCATTTTAATATAAACATACATTATAATCATATAAATATGAAAACTTCAAATGAACTGTTTACTATTATTGGGATCAAGAGTATATCAGACATAGATTATGTTCAAATCGGTACCAGTACACTAGTGCTTTGCGACCTGGATGATACCGTTTTGAAAATGCCAGGATTTGAAGGCTCAGACACCTGGTTTAGGTGGCAATTGGAGCTTATCAAAGAAAACTCATCGTATAAGCATGGCAGGATTGCCGTGGACAAGGAGCACCTGATACAAGCATTGCTTGACATCTATACCAGGGTTATACCGAAACCTCTGGAAGGACAGAGTACCATTGATTTTGTAACTCGATGCATCCTGAATGGAGCAGATCTGACGTTTATAACCGCGCGTGGTACCGAGACAAAAAGTGCGACTGCGATGCATATACAAAGCGCTCTTGGTATTAGTGATGATCAGTATAAGCTGGTATTATGCTCTGGTCAGAGTAAAGCAGAGATGGCCAGGTTATCCATCGACCTCTCTCGATACCACTACATTGTATTTATTGATGATAGATTCGAAAATATAAAAGACATGGTCCATAATCTGAAACATGCGGAAAATCAACATTTGACCTGTTACTACCTGCAATGTCCTGAAAATACAATGGAAATACCATAGCCGAGACCAGCTATTGGTATGTTTTTTGTGCTTTTATTCTTCATTTTCCTCTTCTTCCTCTTCTTCCTCTTCTTCCTCTTCTTCCTCTTCTTCCTCTTCTTCTTCTCCATTAAAATCTTTTAGCCACTCGTCCACTGTATCTTTACCACCGGCTTGCAAATACCAGTAACTCAAGCCACCTATACACACAATACAAAAGCAACAGCAACACACCAGGGCAAGGACAGCAATCATTGCCGTGGATCCTGACGAAGAAGGAGCAGTGTTGGCATTTGCAAGCAGCAGATTTTCATAACTAAGGTTTTGAGCTGGGTTATATGCCATCTTTGTTTATGTTTGTTTATGTTTTATGCTTTGTTGTGTTTGTATATGTTTGTATAATATACAAACTAAAAATTCACAGAATGTAAACTGCCCTGCTTCTCCTTTTCCTAGACTGCAGTTGTTTGCTGCTTCATTCTGTCCCTTCTTGGCTTCCAGCCTTCAGGAAGTTGGACGGTGACCTCGTGCGTGACCTTGATATGCAAATGCTTGCTTCCGGTTTTGAAGCGTTCACGCACCCTATTCACTACTTGTTGGATATCAAATAGCCTTCTTCGTATGTTGTGAAGGGACAGCACGGACAATACAAAGTCCATTATGTTTTTATTATTATAATGAAAACATCAAGAATCCTAATTGACCTTATGATTGCACTCCATATTAAAATTAAAAATGTAAACAACACAAAATGTAAACAACACAAAATGTAAACAACACAAAATGTAAACAACACAAAATGTAACAATACAAAATAAATGTAAACACTTTCAGGACTAATATAATCTCTGTCTACTCTATAATAGGATACTCGGAATCTTTTTTGTTATTGTCCATCATTAGCAAAATGCTGAAATCATTTGACCTTTTTACAGGTATAGGAGGTATCACGCACGCTTTGCGAGGCATATGCAAGCCACTGTTGTACTGCGAGATTGATGCACCATGCAGGGAGGTATTGAAAGCCCGTATGCAAAGCGGTGACCTTCCTTTGGCTCCCATAATCAAGGACGTGCGCAAGATCTCCAAGGAGCGTATGAAGGCTATTGGAATCAAGCAGGGGGATGTAGATATTGTCGTAGGAGGATTTCCATGTCAAGGATTTTCCAACATGGGAAAGAGAACCGGGCTACAACATTCTCAATCTGGATTATATGAGGAGATCATTAGGATCGTTGACGACATGAACCCAAAAGGCGTATTCCTCGAGAATGTGCCTGCAGTTCTGGGTGTCATGTTTGACAAGCTGCAGACCGACTTTCATTCGCGCGGCTACATCCTTGCATGGACAGTAGTACCTGCCAGTTTGCTAGGCGCACTGCATGAAAGGGCCAGGTGGTTTTGTCTTGCATTCCGACCTGATGAGTTTTCGCTCAAGGTCACCAGTCTAGTTTACAAGCGTTATCCATGGGAATCAGAGCCCCAACGGATGATTACGCTCGCAAACAAGGCCGAGAAGCACGAAAACAACCAGCGATTAGGGATGCTGGGTAATTCCGTGGTACCAGATGCTGTTCGTTTTGCCTTCTTTGTTCTGGTATCCGGATATAAGAATTCCAACATCGAATCAAGTTCTCTCAAGTTCTCCGCTTGGGACAATATAACATCGAGACGTGGGATCGACCAGCGCTCTCTCTTGTCTTTTAGCAAGAGTCCTCCTAGAAGCGGCATGAGCGTATTTATCGGGTCGCCTGGGCTTGGCTACTACCTGGTTCTCAAGTCTCCAAGCGCCAAATCGATATACTCGGGTTTAAAGAGCAGAGAACGCAAGCTCAATTTAGTGTTGAATCCAAAGTACAATTCCGAGACCGAAAATACAGGAACCATTGTTTCTGATCGCTTGATCAGTAAGATGACACATCTGACCAGATGGTCGACGCCAAGACACGGCAACATAATTCCATCTAGGCATCTGACGATCAGGACTGTCCGTGACCTTCCGACGCAAGTGCGATTCGAAGCACATACAGAGGACACGCATCGATATGGAGATGTTGATTCGCAATTCGTTGAATACCTCATGGGCTATCCATTGAACTGGACAAGAGCTCGTTAGGTCAAAAAACCCCTAAACCCCCCTAAGCACCCTAAACCCTAGATAGCAAAAGAAAGGGACCTGGGACATATTGTTATTATTATTATTATAATTATATTATTGAAGACTACTATAATAGATCTGTCATATATGGCGAGTATTAGTAATACTGCGTTGCCGGTCCTAAATGCAACGAGTCCAGTCAGTGCGTCCATAAATAATGTGACATTTGTGACGCTTTTGCCTCAGCTATCAAGCAGCAGCGTTTATCTCCAAATGTCAACCACGGCATCAGGCCTTTTCCCGAACGGTCTCAATTACCGGGTAACCACAGATAATACTGGTGTTGCAACTTGGACTGTACATGCATCAAACGTAGCACAGGTCAATCCCAGTAATCTAATCTCTGCAATAACATCATCGGGATCCTGGTCGGGGAACATTACAAACACGATTGATTGCTCGTTTGCATATAATAACGGGAATTCCCAGGTCATGAAATTTCTAGCTCAAACAGCCAATGCAGACCTAGGAGCATCTGGGATTTCTCTTCACCTGATGCTCATGGTGGCGCGTGCGTTCTCAATGGACAAACGGCCTACCTTGCAGCAGGTGTTTGGGTCGGGATTTCAAACAGTATCAACGTCCTTGTCCAATGCACTTTCCACTAGCATACAAAACATGCTACAAACTGCTTCAGTTCAAGAGAAATTAATTGATACACTGGTGACCGCCACAGGTCCCATCCTGGACTTTTCATCCCCAGGAAACAAAGTATTACCTATTACCCAAATAATACCGTTGATCAACCTAGTGTTCAACTTGAAAGACGTAACAGTTGCGTTCACGCTAGACCGACTTGGCGTTACGCGGTCTTTAGTCCTCGCAGGTCCAATAACGTGCGTATTGACATTGAATAACTAAGATTTGGGTTTGTTTTATTGTGTATATGCTATTCCTCGGCAACAACTTCCTCGATAATTTCCTCGATTTCATCCAACTGATCTGTCGTCTTGTTCTCGTTCTCGTTTTCATTATTTTCATCATTGGTATCATTATTGGTCTCATCATTCTTTGGCTGAGTCTGGGGCATCTTTTTGGACATTATTGAGGACACTGCATGCTGACTCATCCGGCGCACTTGCTTTGCCTGAAGACGAGCCTTGAGCTTTTTGCGAAGATCGGCGCTACTTACCGTTTCCGGCTCTTGCGTTGCCTTGGCTTTCTCCTCGCGCACCCTGTTCAGAACCTCTTCGATAGTTCCAGAGGCCATGGGATTAGGGGAATCCTGTTCAGTTGTAACCTTGTTTCCGTCAGTCTTGACTGTCTTGATGACCGATGCACCCTTCTCCGCCTTCATCTTCTTAAACTCTTCCTCGGTAAGGGGCTTTCCTAGGCCCCAGGACGATGGCATCATGGGTTTTCCCTTTTTGAGACCTTCCATCTGTTGTGCAAGAAGCTTCTTGAAAACATCTGGATTAAATTCATTCATGTCCTGGAGATCCTTGATTGAGTTCATAGAATTCATTGCGTTCATGACACTCATGATATCCATTGAGTTCATTATAGTCCCACTGGTAACGTTGTTGTTTTGATTATACTTGATTAATCTTTCATCTCTCCACTTTTTTATATCTATCTAGGTACAATCTGGAATGATGACCAGGTGTTCGGATATTCATTATAATATGTACAACAACATAACATTTCAATTTTCTTATTATATTTCATTCCAGAAATGAAACACTTAAAGGCCAAGTGGACATATATTGATCCAGTTGGCAAATAAAGCCTATATAATAATCATACTCATCATAATCATATCATGATTACCCCGAGGATCTGTCAGGCAATTGTCAAGAAGACCAAGGAGCCTTGCACGAAAAAGGCTCATGACGGATGCCAGTTCTGCGGTATCCATATGCCAAAGAAAGCCATAGAGAAAGAGCCAAGCGTCCAGGAACCCGTGCCAAATGATAATGATGAAAATAAGCCTCCTGTTATTATTGTTGATGACGTCAAAGCGGCCTTGAAGCCAAAACGTACAACAACTAAAAAGGTAACAAAGGAAACAAAGGAAAAAGAGAAAAAAATTGATCAACTCGGGGATGAGTCCCAAATCCAAACTGAAGAAACCATAGAGATCCCAAAGGTAAAGGTAACCAAAAGCCTAGGTCAGAACAAGTCCCCACCGTTGGATATATCTTTAGTTCCTAAAATGCCTGAAGTCCCTGTCCCAGTGATAGAAAGCCAGTATGTATTCGAACCCGGACAAATCAACAAAGAACTATTTGATGCATTGTATCAAGAGCTTATGCGAACTCGCTAGAACACGTCCAAAATCATGATTTCACAGAAGCATTATAGAAGAATTATAGAATCCTAGTGTCCAT
>JAIXRC010000001.1 GCA_027485415.1 Cryomorphaceae bacterium
CACTAATGTACTCGTTAGGCTATTACCGGATGTATATATCCCAGACTTGAGCAGGGTAAGTCGCAAGTATCCCGATCCGTCAATGATTCCATCCGGAAGACCTAGAGTAGATACACTAGCTGACGCAGCGTTGCTCGCAAGATTCACATTGAAGCTTACAATAGGGTTGTTGCTCATTCGATTATTATGAACTTTGTTATTATATGTAGATTCTGAAAATGTGCGTCTTAATACAACGACACTATATCCTTGATAATGACTATCCTATCCACTAAAACGATATCCAGTACTGTAACGCTTATGTACTTAGAGCATAAAACCGGCTTAGAATCTGAGAATCTATTGCTATATATATCTATATTTACTAGTAAATTCAATTAATATCAATAAACTGAATAACCCCAATAATATCAATATGATCATGGACATCCAAGAACAGAACCAGGGATTACGTTGCAATTATGCGTGTAGATACTGCGACAGGCCATATGCTTCGCGACAGAGCAGGTGGAACCATGAACAACGATGCACCGTCCGGTTTGCCATGTTGATGTCCGAGCACGAAACCAATACATCTCTAACTGTGCCTGGCGATCAGGAGTGCCATATACTTGAAAGATTGAACAAGCTAGAAGAACTGGTCGTCAAGTCACACGCAGAAGCAAAGCACAAGCAAAGCACAATCACGGTTACAAACAATACCTTTCAGCCAACGGTCATTATCAACCAGTTTGGCATGGAAGACATATCATATGTACCGGGCGATATATTGACCCGTCTTGTGCGCCAGATGGACAAGGGCGTCGTAGAACTAGCCAAAGTGAAGCACTTTCATGAGAAACACCCAGAGAATCACAATATTCGCGGACTGTCCATCAAGCAGCGTATGGCACAAGTCAACACAGGTACGTCCTGGTGCTATCTAGACCTAGATGATTTACTAGAAAGGATATTCTCACGTAACTCTGATGTCCTTGATGCTCATTTTCTCGAGAATGAGCAAGAACTCAAGATGAAATTTGGTAACAGTTTCCGCATTGTGGAGGCGTGGTTTGATAAGGCCAGGAACTGCGACAAGGATACTTTGAAAAACTGCAAGAGAAAGATCATGATCATGATGATGAACATGTTGGACCCATGCAAAAAGCTAAAATCAAAGTAAATATAAGAAATGATGAATAAGCACTAAATTAAACAACTTAAACGCATACCGGATAATAGAAAGTCCCATAAACTAGTTACCAAATATTATACTGTTTTTATAGACAACAGAATAATAATGGCGTTCAGTGTGAGCTACACGAGGCCCGATCATTGGCAAAATGAAAGGTGGCACCGTGCAGCGCCAAAGGGCATTAGTCCTTATGATGACTGGATACGTAACGGTTGTCCATCTGTAGCCGCGTTCAAGTACACAGATCAGATTGGTAGAGACAATTTGATAGACAATATGATTTGGTACATATACGATCCCAACTTGCGCGCACTGTACATCAACTTTTGGTTTGATTACTACATCATGACGGCGGTGATGACGATCACAGTAGACCATAAGAACAAGGCGTTGTGTATCAGGGACACCTATTGCAGGGCAGACGATCACTGGCCGACCATGAATGGGGAGGGATGCCCCAATGGTGAAGGAACAGCAACGCTTCTACGCAAGGCCCTGAATTGGAACTCTAACTTGGATCCGTTGAATAAGATTGCTGCCGAGTTCTTTGGTAAGGAGTGGAAGTTTCTTGGCGTGCCAAAGAAGAGTAATAAAACAGAAGAATGGATCATCAAGGAGATGGAGTATTGGCAAGATGCACTCTCCTACAAGGAAGGCCAGTGGGACATGACCATAGCATACTTTGACAAGTCATTCATGGAAGAGGCAGCCACAACAATACAGGCAGCGTTCCGTGGGTGGAGCGCCCGTATGAAATACCGGTTCAATCCATACACCCGTCTTGGCAGGTTTGTCGTCCTGAAGGATGCAGGCTTCATATGAGAGTAGTTCAGTTAATCAGTTATGCATACGCGCGGCCAATATCACTTTTAGTTCTTTAATTTCAGAGTAAAGCTGAGTTCGGTGGTTGCGTTTTCTTTTTTCTCGTTGTTTGGGTCTATTTTTGAAAGCACTGCATTTTCAAATATCGCAAAGGTATACTTTTCTTTTTTAAACACCACTATATCGGAAGAAGTAGATTTGTCTTTGGTCCCCCCGTTCCTGAGATATGGCTGGTCTGTCTTGGTGATGTCACCATACCCAAAAAATACTGTTCCGGACACAAACCTAAACCTGGGCGGTTCAGTGAGCAGCTTTTCAGTGGAGCCAAAAACATCAATGAGTGCCTTGTAAGCATCACACGTACTTGGAGCCGTTTTCCCGGTTGCGGGCTCGATTACCATACTGTCTTGAAATGACTTGAATGATGCGCTGTCACATGGACCATTTCCTGTCTGATTATTGGAATTTGTGCCTTCTTTGTTTTTGTCTTTGTCTTTATCTTTGCTTTCTACCTTTCCTTTGTCACCAGACGAATACATGAAATATACCCCAGATATCAGGATAGTCATCATGATGCAGCAGCAAAGTACAAATCCCATCAAACCTACACCGGCAATCATCATGTTGTCCATTTTAGTTTTGGTACTGTACTATATACCTGATATCTTTTTTGAAAAAAACTATACCAATGAATGGACATAATGGTAAATTAACGAACTAATGGCAAACTCGCGGTAAAATCCTAAACCCTAATCA
>JAIXRC010000010.1 GCA_027485415.1 Cryomorphaceae bacterium
TACTTCTGCTCCTGCTCCTGCTCCTGCTCCTACAGTAAATGTCACGCCGAGGCCCCCAGCAGTTACGCCTTCTGGACCTTCCGCAAACCCCAAAGTATGTAATTTTTTGGATAGTGATGGCATTCAGTATTTTGACTCTAAACGTAATGCGACGGAGCGTGCAGGTAGTTTGCTTGCAATGCTATTTAGCTACATGAACTTTGGGTGCTGCATTGGATCGGGTATCTTGATGCTGATTGTTGCTGTGATTGTTGGCGCCAGTGCAGGCTTTGGCAATATCGGAACGATCATTCTAATGATAATAGCATTAGCTTCCATAGTGTACGCTATTGTGAATTACTTCCAAGGCAAAGCCAACCTAGAAAAGGCTACAGATACGGCGAATCTGGATAAGAACTGTATTCCTAATCCAAACCTGGTGCCTATGGTAAAGAAAAGTCCCAGTCCCAGTCCTAGTAAAAAATAGTAACAGATAATACACAATGTCAGAATGCTTAGATAATTAGTAACATATATTCATTTAATATGGCTTCATTAGGGCTTCATTAGGTCTTCTTCAAGTTTACCCCCGTATTTAGGTCTTTGGTCTCTTCAGGATTTGTGGTGAATGACAAACAAGGTTCTAGTTTATTACACCATAGGCGGTGCACCTGAATACTGCAATCTGTTGAGATTTAGCATATTCAGCCTATACTCAAATGACGAGAACAAGGAGTCCGTCGACATTATGGTTATGTGCGACGTAAACTATTCTCAAGTCCTTGCAAAAGAAAACTTACCCATCAAGTACATTCACATAACAAGAAATAATGATAGCCCCGTGCACGCATCAATGCGCAAGACAGAGATATTTGATTTCAAACAAGTGTACGATTATCAAAGTGTGCTATACTTGGACTGCGACATCACCGTCAATGGTCCCATCGCGTCCATAATGGAAAAGGTCCAATGTGACAATGTCGTATACGTTGTCCCAGAAGGAAAAAACGTAGAAGATCATAAAAAGTTTTGGTACTGTCCAGCTGACAAGGAAATCCCTGAGGCCCAGCTGCAAATATACCAATCAAATGGAATCCAGACATTCAATGCCGGCCAGTTTGCTTTCAGGCCTTCCGAACAGGTCAAGCGGTTGTTCACGCTGATTGTACGCGCCAAGCGCGATTACGATCCTAGGATTCATTTCTACGAGCAATGTTTTATGAACTATTACTGGAACCCCTTGGACTGTCTAGATTATTCGATCAAGAACAACGTTCAGTTTGTTCTCGATTACGAACGCGATCCAATCAACACGATCAATCACTTTACCAATGCGTCAATACCGTTTAATATCAAACTGGGCATGATGATATCACATTTGCAACGCCATCGTACCATACAACAACAATGATATTTTTTTTTACAAAAGGTTTTTTACAAAATAGGACATATTATTATTCCGTACATAAATGAGAATATAATTGACGGATAATATCATCATCATTCATCGTTAATATATAATGGATTCTGGGAATCTTGTTCTCATCGTACTCGTATTTATCATTTGCAGTGTGATTATTTCGGTTATAGGGTTTGTCATATGGAGGAGGAAAAAACCGACCAAAAAAGAGCCGGTCAAGGACATTGGTGACATTAACGAGACAGTTTCTCTGCTAGAAGCGGCTGCTCCCAAATACAAGGATCCCGGAAGGGCGTGGTACAAGTCAAACCTGAAAAAATCGCTTATTAATGATTATTCCAAAATGTTTAAAGGCAACATGCCAGTGAGGCCTATATTCGATGTCAAAGATATACGGATAGATACGCGACCTCTGAATAATTCCATCTATGATGTTCAGGAGCTGCCAGGGCCGGTCCCTGTTCCCAAGCAGCTCATAATATCGGGAAAGACGTATGCGAGGTCATCAGCCAAGGATTATTTTGGTATCTCTGATGGAGGGACCTCGAATATCTTTGGAAGCAATGGCATCAACGGCGATCTGGATGTCCAGGCATATGTAATTCTGACAGAAAAATCGATCATAAATAATGCGAGTATGCATATCAAGATCGGCCAGAGCTCTAAAATGATATTAGAGCAGTTCCAGGATGACGTTTACAGGTTGTCGGGTGGTCGCGCGAGGTACACCAAGGTATACTGCGCCATCGTGGGATTCGACCGTGTCAGTGGTCCTTTTGGCGAGACGACTTTCAACATTAGCAAAAGCTGTGGAACCGACGAGTTGAAAGCGCTAGAGGTCGCAAGCCGCTACGTCGGGGCAAAGTTAGGATGGGACACTTCGTATGCTAGGCAAGCCCTGATGTTTCTAGCATACATGCCTTGCCCTTGCGACGGTTGGGCCGGGATTGCCAAAACCGCATGTACCCCATCGTGCAACGCGTATCTGAGCGGGATGTACAAGATTCTAGACTGGTTGAAAGCAGGGAACCCGCCGACCGGGTATGCGAGGTCGCTGATCCTGCACGAGCTCTTTCACAACCTCGGGCTTGCGCATGCGTCTCAAGACTCTGTCGAGTACGGAGACAATACTACCTTTATGGGGGGCGTCAAGGATGGAAATATAGACCTGAACGGGCTACAGGCGCTTGTGCTTGGATGGATACAGAACGCGCAGATGGTCAACGTAGACACTCTCGACTCTACAGGTATTTCTCTGACATTGCCGGACAATATTTATAGCTGTATAGTGGTAGCCGCGCCGTTGCTCCTCGTAAGCAGTGACATACGATCCATGTACACCGGGTTCCTCCCTTGTCCTGTTTTGTGCATATCCATCAGAGGAAAAATCCAGGGAACGTGTGTCGCTAATATCCATAGCTTTGATTATGGAGCAGTGAGCGAGAATGAACTCATGAGAAAGTTCTACAAGAGCTCTTATCTTCGAGGCGCATTATCTAAAGATAAAAAAGAGTTTTCCATTAATACCCAATCGCAGGGCAAATCGTTGTTGCCGCCCTATGTATGCTATGATGGAGAAGTGACTTCCCCCAATGTTCATGGTCGAACATTATCCCAGGTCTTGTCATCCCTGAAGATATCATCCAATAAGAGACAAGATATGACAATCAGGGTGGCTATAGACGGCGACTATAATAGTGGCAGCGGGCCTATGAAACTACGCATCAACAAAGTATGATTATGTGACTATATTATAATTATGTGACTATATTGGCGAATAATAATCCTGGTCATGTCTCCACAATGTATGATACGTAAAAATTAGGAAAAAGTAGACGGCTGTCCTCAATGGCGCGAGAGCTGCGTACAATGCGTGCTTGTATTCGCCAGAGAAGTGGCATATGGCTGTATTCATTGAATGCATGTCAATGCCAGATTCAAGGTACAGGAAGCGCATGCGCTTTGCGCGACCGATTTGCAGGCCGTCTGCGACGTGTGTGCCCGGCGTCTGGGTTTCTGTGTGTATCACTGGGAGGACCTTGTCAATGATGTACGCTTGCGTCTCTCTCCTGGTATCCTCGGAAACCATTGGCAGTAGAGTTTGCATCACCGCGGGAAGTGCAGGGTCATCCCTATATTTGAACAGTGAAGCGCCAGCCATTGAAAACATCGTCTTCATGCTAGATGATTCGATGGTATCATGACGATTGCCTTCAACGCGGCGCTTGAGGCCGTCAAACATGAAGATCTCTACCGCCAGTGACCAGATGTCGACATCGTCGCTGTCTGGAATCAGCGTTTTCAATGTGTCCATGGCGACAAACGCCATTTCTCCCATGAGCTGATCGATGTAATCACCTGCGCGGTTTTGGAGAAATGTAATTGGATCGATCGGTTTATTGGCCGACGGGAATTCATTGCAAGGCAGTTGGATAGTGGTACCCATTGATTCTAAATCACACCATATATAACAAACATAGAGATGACATTTTTAAATCATTGAAATTACTACTATAAATTATCATAAATTATCAAAATTATCCCTTTGGTGTATAATGTAGTTTTGTCCAGTGTTCCGGTGCTGCATTGATATTTACAGCGCTGTCATCAATGTATACCAGGGATTTATACGGCTCTACCATTGTCTCAACGAGTTTATATGCCGACTTGTCTGGCTTTAGAAAGTAGTCGGAAACGTCCAGGACCCGGGCATCGAGTTTGTGCCCAAACGAGCTACAAATGTTATATACCCAGTCCGATCGGGCATTCGAGAATATATATACATCATCATAGTCTCTTTGTGCGTTCTCAAGGAGTTTCACATTGAATTCATTCCTTTTCATGTTTGCACGCAGTTCGCAATAATCTATGTTGTCATAGATGGCCTCGTTGAAGGAATATAGAGATATACGCTTCTTAGTCATCTGTTTCAGGCCTGCGACCGTATGACCATGCTTTTTGTAGAGGAACGTGTTCAGTTTTTTTATTGTCCTTTCATTGCGTATGCCCGTATAACATGACACAAATCGTTCGCATCTCTGGCGAATGAATTTGTCCGCGGCCGGGGAGCAAAGGACAACTCCATCAAAGTCCAAGAGAATTATCTTTCGGGAAGCAGCAGCTTGCATCATTCACGGAATTAAAGCCTCTATCTACATCTAAATCTAGATCATCGTTATCATTATCATTAACATTATTATCATTCTAAATATAATGTTTCCGATTAGTATAATGATTTATATTTTATAGAGACATGTATCAATAACAATCAATCATATATACAAATGGGCTTTTTCAAGAAAAAGACTAGTAAACCCAAAACAAAGGCAGATCCATGCCAGAAAAAGATAAATGAAAAGATGACATCTAAACAAATAAATGCCATCTTTGCAGAAACTAATAATACGAACAATACCATGGTAAACCGCCTTGATCGTGTCAATGTCACATCTGATGTCCTTGCATTCGCTCATGTCATCCACAAAAAAGTTCCGTACATCCTTGGTATCAAGGATCATCCAAGGTACGGAGCCAAGCTTTCATCGTTTGATGGAGTTTGGGATTATTTGTATGCCCGTGTCACATCGGTGCACAAGGACGATGACGTTGCATACAAGTTGGCAACTCTTGAAACTGCAGCAGAAGCTTACAGGAAAGGCTGGGAGATTGACTGGGTAGACAAACCCTGGTCTTCGACAAACCCTACAGAAAACGAGTCCATAAATCACCTGGTGTGGCCGTTTATAACACCTAGTACCCATGCAGCAAGGTATTCTGAATACAAGGCAGCGCTCAAGAAGAAAGAAACGGACATGACTGCATTTGTGCGTAGTAGGATATTTGAGGTCATTGCGAAATACATCATGTCGAGAGACTCATGTTCGTATAAAAACAGCTATGATTTGCAAATAAGCGCACTCGATGCTGCAAAGTCAAAGTCTAATAAAACCGGATTGCCCATAACTCTAGCATACGATATCGCGCTTAGCAGGTAGGATTTACGTTTACGGGTTTACGTAAAGATATCGGATCGAAAGTTCTTGGTGTCACTCGTTACATAGGGCGTATATGTAGCGTAATGGATGCCGTTTGTATACAGGATATAGTTCATGTGGTTGTCCATGGCACCTGTGACGCTCGGTGTGTTTTGGATAAGCCAGGCCGCTCCTTTTTTGGTCACAAGGTAAGCTAGCGAGCACGGATTGCATGACGGCCTCAAGTTCCCAATGGTGTCGTTTTGCTTTTTTTCAAAGTGCTTATCCACGTCTGGATCTTGCGTAAAGTCAACCTTGACAAAGTGCCCGCCGATCGCCCACTCATGACGGGAGAGCCATACGACCTTGGCATCTTCCGGAAACTTTGATATGATCATGTCCATGTCGGTGAACATCTGTTCCCATACCATGGCATCATCCTGCAACACGAGCGCAATGTCGTCATCGTTCTCCAGATCGGCTACGATTGCTTCCCATGTGCGTACGTGGCTTATTGCATTTCCCATGACCGCAAAATGGATGTGGGTATTGTAACACTGGTAATTTGGCTCTACTTTGTTCGGATTTGCATCGAGCTCATGGTCAATGGCTATCTGCAAATCCACATTTTTGAAGAACGCCCTATTATCGACGACAACGTCCCTCTGGGATACACCGTCTACCGCTGCGATGCGACTCAGTCGCGAGTCTCCGCTGAAGGTCTCTTCTATATTCCTGCGTCTGTCTGGCTTTCTGTCCAGATTGATATAGTATACCTTTTGAAGCCTGGACATCATATCATATATTGTTTTATTATATAATGTTCTTTACTTTATTATTACCATAAAATATAAATATATACCGTAAAGTACTCTGAAACATAGAGTTCCCTTTGTCCTATTCTTTAGGCTTTATCCTTCATGCTTGAAGAATGATCTTCACCTCACTATCGTGTATGCAGCGCGCAAAATAGTAAGCGACTTCGGTAAATGTCGAGTGTACAGATCCGATGATGGTTTTGTTCTGTGCGAGGAGTAACATCTCGATAAGAGCTTCCTCATAGTCCATCCGCCTCCTTGTATGGAAGCTATGTGAGTTCCTGTGTTGCCTTGGATACAACAGGATCCTGTCTGGAAATAGAGTGTCCAGTTTATGAGCGAAGGCATTGCTGTCGGTTGCTAGGTAGACTCGTGTATCCCCGGGTAGTTTCCGAATCTCGTTGATGTAGAAATCCTCATTATAAAACATGGCGTGCCGCAATGGTTCGTCCATCCATGACCTGACATGCATTGAAACCACATTTTTATTGTTTATATTCCAGTCTCTGGAAAAGTTGAATACCTTGTCCTTTATTTCCGGTCTTATATGAGAGTGCATCAGCTTTTGGAAAACAGGCATGAATGAATCCCATAACACATCCGGTATCTTTTCATATTGCATGTCAATAATTCCGGATACCCGATGGAAACCAGTGGTGCCAACGACGGGCATCATATAGGATAAGTCTTTTACCAAGTCTTTTTCAGACTCGTGCAAGATTAATTGCCACCCCCAGTAGAGCTCGTATTCTCGCAAGTTCTCGTTTGTCACCAACGGAATACCTTGCAAGACGTGCATTAGGGAGGGTGAGTCTGTTGCATATCCTGTAGGGTAAAATCGCATCACGCTGACCAGGGTTTTCAGGGTATTGCCCAATCCCGAAACTTCTTTGACGTACCCCTTGGACATTTAGGGCTTCGGGTATTAGATTATTTTGATTATTTAGATTAATAATTGTAATAATATTGATCAAAGTCTCTAGTACTTTATGTACTTTTCGTATCTATTGAGTGGGTTTCTGTGAGCTTATATGTACATAAGCGGTCTTGGTATATTTGAGCCTGTTCCAATAGGCACGCACTCCCGGAAGATATACCCAATGTTCTCTGAACTTGCTGACAATCTCTTCAATGAAGCGACCGTCCGCGCAATATTCCGGGAGGTTCCAGCGGATGTTAGCTGATGTGCCGTTCTTACCGTTCAGCATGCTACTATGAACCAGAATCATGGCGGTGTCGATTTTCGTTATGACTGGGTTGTCGCCTAGGATCAAATCGTTCTCGTTATATGACCTTTGCATATCAAACGTGTACACCTTGTTAAGATCTAATCCTTCTTCTGGTAGCTCCCACAACCTAGGATGGACTAGGTTGTCATCGTCTAGGAAGAATAGGAATCCGTCCAGATTGTTCTGCACCAGGTAATCAATCCCCATGTTGCGACACGCATTGCCAAAAAGGGCATCGACGGTGCAAATTAATTCCACTATGCGGTCGCTGTGTTTGTGGGTCTGAAATTGGAACTTGAAAGTTTCCTCTTTGGGTCTGTCGTACACGATGATCCACTTTTCAACGTGCTGAAAGAGGATGCTATCCGCAAGGTATTGCAGATTTTCGTGACGCGAGCAGGGAGTGATTATGTATATTTTATTTAGCATATGTATCTCGTTATTTTCTGATCTTGTTACTACATAGCTTAGATTTCATTTTGGGTTTTGGGTTTTGTGTTTTGGGTTTTGGGTTTTGTGTTTAGGACTAATAGACGCGCGTCACTGTGAAATTACTGGGCGAGACGGCGAAGAGGTCTGCATTGCGAAATCCGCAGCCTAATCTATCGCACGCATACGCATATACGCGCGTCTTATCCTTGTCTGCTAAAAATCCGGCCCACCATGCAAATGTACTGTTTTGCATGATGATGTATTTACTGTTTCTCAGGCTCATAAAGTCGTCTTCTACGCTTTTTCCGGATGACAAGCTTACACCGGAAACACCGAGCGCGCAAGTTAGTTGTTTGATGTATGCATGGTGCGGTTCGTCGCTCACGATGTATATGGCATCAACGGTAGGATCCTTGTCTTTGATGTCTCGAATCGTGTCGGCGCAGTAATTGATGTAATCGTTCACCGACGCGTTCACGTGTGCCAGATCTCCCAGGCGCACGTGGATGGATATCATGTTTTCGGGCTCGTCCAAGAACCGCGGGCTAGAATAGTATTCCCTGATCTGGTCTTCGTACTTTGCGACAAGCTCGTAGCTCTCCGAAAACGTGGTGATGCAAATCTGCTCGTTGGGAATGTCCCGGTACGTATCGATTGCCCAAGAGACCCAATCAAAGGTATTCGGGCGCTCAGAGACGAACGACGGCGGTGTAATTCCTTTTCTAAAAAGGTCATATTTGACATTCGGGAAAGAAGTAATCATAAACAGATCCCTGCAACTCATGACATGCAATGGCCGCTCAAGTTTATCAGATATCATCCTGCTTATCCAGTACTGGAAAAGCTGATTACCAAATCGCCCCTGGAGGTGACATACTACGGCGCTCTTCATCGGCATCCACTGGAAATTTTTTATTATTATTATCCCCAACCATGATTACATAAGAATTGGATTACTCTATGTATTCATCTACATATTATACCATTTCATATCATAACATATCATACCATTTCATTTCCCCGAATAATCATAATAAACAATGGAATTAATATCTGAAGTTATCAACGGGGAACGTGCCCAAGCTCTCTGCGATGTCTTGCTAGTGACCCATGAAAAACTTCTCTACCAGACAACGTTGCACAAGCCTCCATTGTGCGATATACCAAGGGTTCTGATGTCCGATCCCGTTCATATACTTGCCGGTAAACTGGGCTCGGTCCTCGACAGGGTTCCATTTTGGAGGCCTCCTGTCATATTTGTTTTCAGTGATTACATCGAGCCATTCTTCCAGACCATTGTCGATCATATCAAGCGGCCTTTCATCCTGGTGACGCATAACTCGGATGACGGAGTCGACGATCGGTACATAAAACACCTAGATAACAACCTGTTGGTCCTCTGGCTAGCGCAGAATTGCTACATCCGGCACAAGAAACTCGTGCATTTGCCGATTGGGATGGCAAACACCATGTGGCCACATGGAGACCTGAGCGTCCTTGCGCGCGTCATGCCCAAGAACGAGGAGGAGGTATATAGGCCCCATGATGTGCTAGCGTGCTTCAACCTGAACACCAATCCTACAAAGCGATCGCTTGCAAAATACCAACTGCAGCGGGTCGGCATCGAGAATGAGTCGTGCCATCTGTCATTTGAGAGCTACATGAATAAAATGAAAAAGTACAAATACAGCGTATGCCCCCAGGGTAATGGGGTAGACACGCATCGATTCTGGGAATGTATATACATGAAGGTCATTCCGATCGTAGAAGATCACGTCATGATTGACGGCTTTGGCAAGGATCTCCATTGCGTCCGCGTGTCTTCCTTTTCCGAGATTGACAAGGATAAAATATTAGCAAGATACAAGACACCTACGATCCTCCCCAGGGCAGCATTTCTATCAACTTACAAGAGCATGGTACACAATCACGTGGTGCTTGTGCACGTGGGCGACCATATGTGCGACTACTTGCAAGACTGCATTGCTCAGATCCGCTTATGGAACAAGCACTCTTCTATACACCTGGGCATCAACTCTTCAAACATGAACGCATATAGCATCATATTGGCAAAACACAATGTTCACCTGATCAACCTGGAAGACATACCGATGAGCCAAAGCCATATCGACTTTCTCCAGAAGAGCACTCACGACACAACGTCCAGAAATGGGTTCTGGAGACATGCATCGGAGCGCATATTTTATGTTCATGATATCATAGCTCATCATGGCCTTGAAAACGTCTTGCATTTTGAGAACGACCAGCTGATTTTCTTCGACATTGCGCATATGATGCCCGCATTTGCTCTGAATTATCGCATAGGCATCCCATTTGACAGCCCAAAACGTGCAATCCCGAGCATCGTGTTTTTTAAAAATAATACAGCGTGTTCCGAGCTCACGTCCTTCATGGCAAAAATGGCGCATCGTGGCATAGACGACATGCACATCATGCGTGAATTCCAGAAGCATTCATTCGACATCATCAAAGGGCTGCCAATAGTGGCGCCGGAAAACGCAATGGTTGCCAGCGGCCGTGTGTCTTCCGAGTACGCAAAACACTACGAGGAATTTGAGAGCATCTTTGATGCGGCGTGCCTTGGTCAATACATAGGAGGCGTTGATCCGCGCAATATACCTGGTGACACTAGGGGGTTTGTCAATGACGACACGCCGCTGCGCGCTGACCTGATGGAGCTGCACTGGAGGCGAGACGTTCCTACCGGCCTATGGGAGCCTTTCGCGGCAAACGTCAAGGTGAACAATCTGCACATGCATTGCAAAGATCTTAAGCGGTACATGAGCGATAATCATGGGTGGATGCGTGCATGCAATAAAAAGCCCTGAGTGCCCCTAAGTGCCATTTAAAATCATAAAATGGGACTAACACTATACATATCTAAATATTAGCAATAACAATAAAAAACAATGGTCGTTCGTGTTGTCATTGCTGCTCTTACAAGGGGGTTCCATGATACGAATGCATATGCTACCCTGATCGCAAGAAATCGATCATTATCGGATGTGGCTATTTGTGATCAAGATCTTGACGTGCATCATGTACTGTTTCACGAAGGCAACATATCCCAAGAGCATCAGTTGTACATAGCTGACAAGACCCCGTCTTTGAACCTCAAGTTTGTAGACGTTTCAGAGGAATTCAGATATGTACCAAGCGACCAGGGATGTAAGACCGGTCTGTGCAAGGAGACACAAGGGTCGGCGCGTTTTTCGCTCGGTTACAAGACCATGTGTCGGTTCTGGTTGCACCGTTTCCTGGATTATACTCATGACTATGACTATGTGGTGCGCGTCGACGAAGACTGTGTTGTGAAAAGTCTAGATCTGACATCCATTATAGACGATATGCGGAGCAGCGGCAAGGTATACCTGACCCCGAGTCTGATGTCCGAAGACTCGCACGATGTTGTCATAGGATTAGCCAGGTTTTCCGACAGATTTGCTCAGGAAAAAGGCCTGGCCCATCCGGTGTATAACCAGAATCCGTACACCAACGTATTCGTGATGAATATCGAATACTTCAAGTGCTTGGCTCTTTATCAAGAGTACTGCAAAGAGGTCGATAAGACGGGTTGTATCTATATCAACCGCTGGGGGGATTTGCCATTATGGGGCGTCATCCTATCAATCATGGTGCCGAGAGATAAATGGGCTGTTGAAAATAGACTCGTATATTATCATGGGTCACATTGCAACCATATCAATTGTTGATATATAGGTTTTTCCAGAATAAATTGTATCTAGAGGAACAATAATAATATACAAAGGTATTGACTACAAAACAAAAGATGGATTCTATGCAAATGATTGCTGCATTAGTTGCACTGTGCGCATGCTGTTGCATATGCATAGTTGGACTGATATTAGGCTACTATACGTATAGTACCTACAAAAAATCGCCAGGTCCAAAGCCCAAGAAAACATCAACATAAAGCAAAATGAAAAATGAAAAATTATGACATCACGGCGACTGGTTTAACTGCATTACTCCGTCTACCAAAGCATGCAATGACATTGAACAGCCCCTTGTGAATGTATAAAGATGATGATGACGGTGACGGTGGTTTGGTTTGTTCCTTATTGGGGCTAATGTCCCTTTTTTTATTTTTATGAATACTACTAGCTGCGGTATCTCCCATTTCGTCATTATTTTCATTGTCGTCATCATCATCATCGTTATTGGTATGGGTATAAGGCCTCGTCGTCATATTATATAATGGTGCGATTGCGTAGGTGCTATGCTGGGTATCTTTACACGTCTCATAGGGATGGTATTTTGTGCCTTTTGTGCCTGAAAATGTTTTACTGTACTCGTCAATCGTGTATCTGTTGCCCATGGCCTTGTTACACTTGCCGCAAATTGGACGCAGGTTATCTACGTTTGTTTCCCCGCCTTTTGACTCTGGGATGTTATGCCCTGCCTCGAAAGTGAATGGAGTGACATGGGAACTGCACCAGGTCACAGCACATTTGGCAGTGTATAGATCCCCGACATATCTCTGCCAGACTTCCGCTTTCAGCGAAGCAGGTATCTTGACCTTGCGTGTAGCCGGCATATATATATCCTGTTTCCTGTTTTTATTTTTTTTATTACTATTCATTCATTGTTATACGCGTCTCAAATAATCAAGGAATCAAGTAATTAAGTAATGTAACTAGACCTTTCATATATCTGCACAAAACAAAAATGTTTTATTATAATATAAAAGGCTCCAAAGTGTGTTACATATACATAATATACGACAACATGCAAACTGAAATAAACCAAAGGATACTCCAAAGATTTGCATACAAGGTCCGAGAAAGCCAGCCTAGAGATGTTGTTGTTGTACCTAGGAACACAATGAATTCGACGTATGATGATTATGTCAGTACTGGTGGATCAGGGCTCGGGCAGTGATCACAAACGATAACAAAGTCTATACCTGGGGTAACAACAATCTCTGGGGCCAGCTTGGCTATGATTCTACGCAGTTAACGGCTCCGACGCCAACTGACATTTCCGCAAACGGGTCTCTCCTAGGTCGCAACGTAAAGGCCATATCATTTGGAATATACCACACTGTTGCCCTGGACGAATTTGGCACTGTACATACATGGGGTGATAATTGGTACGGACAACTTGGCAGTGATACAACAGAGGAGTTCGTGTTGAATCCGAGCAATATTAGCACCATTATAGGTTCATCGATCTACGGACTGCAGATAAAAAGCATAGCGATAGGTAAACTGCACAATATAGCTCTTGATGTGAGCGGAAACATCCATGCATGGGGATCTAACCTTTACCATGAAATAGGGAATGGCGATAGCCTAAACAATGTTTTTTTTCTGCCCGTCTGCATCAGTGTCTTTGGATCTTTGATCGGATTGCAAGTGGAAAAAGTCTTTTCAGGACCAGACTATTCGGCTGCAATTGATATCTCTGGGAGCTTGCACGTATGGGGAAATAATTCTTATAAACAACTCGGACTCGGACTCGATGTAAGTATTGTGCCTACGCCGGTGTTATCGTGCAGCGGTTCCATAAAAGATTTGCAGCTCTCTTCCGTTGCATGTGGTGGTTGTCATATGTTGATGCTTGCAACAGATGGCACGGTGCATGCAGCTGGATCGAATCCGTATGGAGCTCTAGGAAATGGCAGCCAGTCTGACAGTGACGTACCGATACCCATCCCTGGACCTTACGGTCTGGTAACGCATATTGCAGCAAGTGATCTGGCATCGTTTGCAGTCGATGTGGATGGCGATATGTACTCATGGGGAAGCAATTCAAAAGGCGAGCTAGGGCAGGGTTTTCTGGATCCTTCCTGCGTTCTTGTTCCGACCCTTGTTGTTTCTGGCTCCATGGACAATGCAAGCGTCACGTGCATGGGCGTATCTGAATACTCTATGACAGTCATTGACTCGCTAGGGAAACTTCACTTTTGGGGATCTCCCGATGCAACAGTTATAGAACCTACGTACACTTCAACGCTAGATCATTCTATACCAAAATTTGTGAGCCTGGTAGATCCACATCCTACGCCTACGCCTACGCCTACTCCAGATCCAGATCCTACGCCGACTCCAGATCCAGATCCTACGCCTACTCCCACTGCTACGCCTACTCCCACTGCTACGCCTACGCCGACTCCTACGCCGACTCCTACGGCTACTCCAGATCCAGAACCAACGGCCACAACTACAATAACACCAGGTCCCTATGTACCCCCTAAAAATCCGAAGAGTGCGCCAGTTCCAAACGGACCTCCTCTTAAATGGTTATTCAGGGGTGGGAGTGCACGTTTGTTCATATAAATAACTGTTTTGAATATTCCCGTCATATTATTTATATTTTGTGTACTATTATATTATAAACCAAAACCAATCATTACAATCTAATAATAATAATAATCCACAAATGTTACCAAAGACAAGA
>JAIXRC010000105.1 GCA_027485415.1 Cryomorphaceae bacterium
ACAGCTCCTATACTAACTTTAAAGATCGAACAATTGATACTGCCTGCACTCATGAAAATCCCGACATCTTCTTGTCAGTCGTTATGAATAAATCGTCATCAAAAAACTGGGACAGTGTTATTTCTGTAAAAACATACAACAACGTCAACTTCAGGAGAAGCTCTTCGGACGCTTATGATCCTAAACAAACTACGCGCGCCTATAGAGAAAACATTGATGATTATAATGTGTTACTGCTGAGTGGATTAAGCCAGGGTTTATTGTATCCTGATACGAAATTGGTATTCCCCCCACACGACACCAAAGTCAAAACACATCAAGAAAATGAAAATATTCGTATAGTTGCGCATTCTGCAATTACGCAATCAACGACAATTTCCGCACCCTCAGACCTATACGGACTCTTAGCAATTGCAACTTATGGCACATATTCGGTTACGTCTGTTTACCATGAAGGAAACGCCAATACTAATCCGATAAACATCCTGGACACCGCAGGGACGTCAGGACTCCATTACAAAGGTCAAGATAATGTGTATATAAACGGCCGTTACATCTACAACACCGAAACAACCACATTGGATAACGCATCTTATAATGGAGAGTACCTAGAGATAACCCTGCCCGAAGTATGCCGTGTTACAGGATATATTATAACTCCGTACGTTGATTCAGGTGGAAACGATAGGGTATCAATGCCAACGTCATGGGTTCTCCTTGGTTCTCTTGGAGACAATAGATGGACAACACTTGACATCGTAAGAAACCATACATGGCAAGAGAAGGTAATAAATGCAGAAACTTTTAAAATAAAAGGATCTCTTCCCGACCATGTATATGATTGCTTCAGATTCATACCATTGCAAACATCTGGGAAGGCTGGAATTCGCATTGCATCGTTCCAGATAACATCATCTTTGGATGAAAGATTCAACCGGGACAGAGTATACCCGCCATGTTCTCTTTTGTTTTCTATGCCCGAAAAAAACAGGTACGAACTGAAAACCTCACTGCTAGCTTCAAATAAACTGTCATATGGGACAGGTAAGTACGATATTTCATGCAACCCCTTGCCAGAAAACCTGCTAAAGGTTGACCCCTTGGGTTCATCATATGGGCCTGCTAATGTACTCACTAGCTCTGTCGACTTCCTAAATAGTACAAAGCCTGATCCAAGCGGACTATGCTTCATGGGAAGCTATTTTGGACAGGGATCTCCGCTTGGAATAGAACCCGTTCCCAATTTGAATGCATTTACTACAACCTATATCTCTGCTTCTGGTATCTATGCAAAGGCTGGAGAGTGGATCCAAATTGAATATCCAGAATCGTTTATAATGTCAAGCTTTGGGATCAAACTGTGGAACGGGAGGAAACTTGCGTATGCTTCTGGGGTCATCACCTATCCCCCTCCAGATATTAGGGAGCGACCTAAAGACATCCTTATTGTCGGATCCATGGTCAGGACAGGAAAGCCTTATGAATGGCATGAAATAGCAAGCATACATCAGATCCAGTGGACTAGTGCGATTTATAAGTATACAATAGAGAAAGAGCCAAAGCCGTACAAGGTTTATAGGTTTATATTTACCGAAGCGTATGATCGTGTAAAATACAAGGGCATCAAGGTTGAATGGCTGCAAGCAAGGAGCAAGATGACATTGACCGAAGTGAAATACCCCCCATCTTCAAGTCCAGTCTCTGGCACAATTTACAAGCATGGAGCCCAAAGAGATCAATCGAGAGAGTCTGTAAGTAAGTATGTCAAATATAGGGGAAACGATTATGATAGAGGCACGTATGTTTTTACAACGTCAAGAATATCAAGTGATGATCATGCGGATAATAGTACTATTACTGACAATGAGCAACAATTCGAGCCGTTTGATGAAAACATGTACGATCAGTCAGGGAACCACATAGGTGACACGATAACAAATGGCTTTTACAAAGCCAAGCGAGGTATTCTGGTGGATCTCACATGCAAAGGCGAGTTTGTTCAGATTTGTATGCCAAACGATATCGTGATGACTGGATTTTCAATCCAATATGACCTAGCTTCGGTGAAACAATATGATTCACTGTTAGATATTTACAAGAACGGTAATGATTTCGTTCCTTTGTGTTCTGTCAACGGAACTACTTGGGAAAAAGTGATTTTTAAGCCCGAAGTCATAAGACCAGCATTTGTCATCAACCAGACATATGATAATAATGATAATAATACAGCAGTTATCTTAGCAGCTTCTGGATGGGCGATGAACCCAACAACGCCCAGAAAGTATTTCTTTGTACAGCCGCAATATGCCCGCTTTCTTAGATTAGTTTTTCCAGCCAGCAAAACCGGAAAAGCACTACATATTCAGCATGTATCTGTATTTAGCACACACCCCTCGGTTTCTAACTATACCAGGGTGTCTACGAATGTGGTTACCCATCCAGTGCATGAGTTCGGACTGAATTTGACAGAAATCCTGAGTTATGACGATGGCCTTTCCTATGCAAGCCTGTTCCCTGGGAGCGATCCTCTTCATATGCCAGAGCCAGAGCCTGGATATTCTTATCCATACAGTGTACATGTTAGTAGCGGACCAGATGGTCTGGATGCAGAATGCGTAGTGTCGCCTGACGAAACATGTTGGGTTTCTAGTAAGAGCTACTCAAAAGGACAATATCTTGGCAATCAAGAGTCATGTTTAGTTGACGGGACCATCATATATGGTGACTATGTTCAGTTTTCATTCTTCAATGAAAGCCACATGATATCTGATTACTGCAGTACTACGCAATATGCCTGGAAACAAGTGAAGAATGAACAACTTGAACGCCTGAGTACATCTGATCCAAGTCTGTCAATTACCGATTTCAAAGTGTATCTGGCTAATGACGGAAGGGGATATATTGATGACATGATGGCAGTCGTGTCCTGGGATCTACTCGGATATCGTGGGGAGACCCAAAACGATAACGCGTTTCAACTTCTTAATTTTGGAACTCGCTTTCAGGAAATCGATGGTTACGTTGTAGACACTAACGGCCAACTAAACACTACACAAGGAATATTGCATCCAGGGCATATGTTTATATTAGATAATGCGGGAAACATTGTGCGCCTATCTACGTTGCCTGGTGAAATCACTTACGCCTCGGGAACTGTATTTGTATCTGCTTGTAGCATCAAATACGTGGATGCTAGGTATAAACTATATAAAGTCCTAGACGGCAAGAACACAGTCATCGGGACGTTAGACTTGCGAAATGCTGACAACGTATTGCGGATATTTGTTACTGATATCAGTGTCATTTATGCAGATAGCATGGACATTCCACGATCGGATATTGAAATCAAGTATTTCCGTACATTGCCTATCGTGCCAAACGATATTTATTTTACAGTAAATACCAATGGTGAACTGATCAATGCACAAGGATGGGTATATTTACCATGGCATATTTTCTTGATGGATAATGACCAGAACATTGTACGCATAACAACGCACAACCTAGAAAATGATGGCTATAGTACATATGGTATAATAACTGATATAACAGGAAACGCTTTTGAAAATGATTGTATGATCCAGATCATCAATAACAAAATCAATCTGTATACCTACAGACTTTTAGATGATGCGTTGTTTCCAAGAAAAGTCGGTGTGATTGCTGTAAAAAAAGATGAGAATGGAAAAGCACGGATATATATCGAGGATATCGATCCTATTTATGCAGAATTGACCGGGGTAACCAGGCCTGAAATAGAAATCAAGTACACAACGGTTTTGTCAAAGGATGATACTAAGAACGGATCCATCATAGGTGATGATGGGTACTTGAACAATGCCCAAGGGATAATGTATCCTGGACATCGTTTTATTTTGGACAGCAGCCAGGATAAGATTCGTCTCACGTCACAGCCCGAAATAATCAATACAGAATCCGGGTATTCAATCAACATCATGTATATGTACCGTGAATATATATGGTATACGCTCTTTGATTCTGTTGATGACATCGATGTCATCGAATATTTCGGGAGGATCTATATACGGATGACAAAGGGTTCATTACGCATCTTTATTCAAAATCTGTGGCCGGATAGAAACAACATTGAGATCCTGTACTTCCGTACACTGCCAGATGAAATAGTAAACGCTTTCACGGTAGACAAAAGCGGTAATCTAATCAATGCGTTGGGAAACGTGTTATTACAAGGTCACCTGTTTGTGGCAGATCAAGATCACAACATACTACGTATAACGACAACAAATGGGACTATTAGAGATATATCTGGAGGTATATTTGCAACCACGTGCACTATCAAGTATATCGATCAGAAGCGCCAGGTATACAGTACCAATATACTAGTAGGTACAATCAATGTAAATAGAGATGCCAGCGGGGCGTTGCGCATAATTATCAATGATATCAATCCGGTTTATGCAGCAGAGAAAACAATAACCCAACAACAAGTGGAAATCCAGTATCAACTCGTACTGTCGGGAGAGGATACTGAAAATGGAACTATAGTAGATGAATTAGGACAACTGAACAATAAAGATGGGGTTGTGTATCCTGGGCATCTGTTCGTATATGACAGCAACCTGGGTACGATTCGGATTACTTCGAAACCATATGAAACAAAGAGAATAGACGGCTATAAATTTATAATCACACTTCTTGATACTGAACAAGAGCTGTATGCTCTCTATGATTCTTTCAGTGTCAGAATTGGAATGCTTATAAGAGTACTCAAGAATGGCATACTACGCATATTCATTGTAGATCCAGATGGAGAATATGACGATATTGAGATCATGTACTTCCGTACATTGCCTATAAACGCAGCAAATGCGTTTACTATAAACAATTCCGGTAACCTAGTTGATGCACGAAGACAATCCATTCCTGAATTCCAGGATTACTTATTTGTATTGGATAGTGATAGGAACATAATACGCATATCTTTCCAATCTCGAACAATTAGGGATGTATCTGGTACCGTATTTGCGCGACAATGCACTATCAATTACGATTATGATGATAACACGTATAAGTTGTCAAGTACCGAAGATAACAAGACAGGTTCAATCGATGTTCGCAGGGATGCTAGCGGGACGTTACGAGTATTCGTTATCGACATTAATCCGTTGCATACAGCTACGTCAATCCCTACGGCTACGCCGATGCCGCAACAAGTGGAAATTATGTATCAGTATATACTTTCATACGATGATACTGAATTTGGAACTATAATAGACGATAATGGCCAGTTGACAAGTTCACAAGGAATCCTGTATCCAGGACATTTGTTTTTTATGGATAGCAGTCGGAACATTATCCGCCTAACTTCAGAACCTGGAGAAATAAGAACAAAAACTAACGATACTTTTGAGAAGTCCTGCACTATGAAATATACCGATTCCGGCGACAACTTAATGCCCGTGCCAATTTACAAGTTATACAAATTAGAGGATGGCTCAACCGCCGATATATGCGAAATTCAAATGAGCGACGATGGATCATTATTCATCACTAACTTTGACAGCACATACGCATTCATAGAAGACATTCCGATAGATTCCAAGATAGAAATAATGTATTATCGTACGCTTCCAGATGAGGCAACTACTGAGCCCGATATACCCAATGGAAAAGTTCAACAAGAGAATCCAATAATTGACATCATTATACCTACTCCACTTTCGCAATATCAGTATTCAAGTTACCGTCTCGTCATAACAGGAGCGCAATTCACTAAACTCAATGCCTTGGGAATGATTGTCAGGACAGAAGACCCCACTGGACTCCCAGTGGTAATACGGCATATATCAGCCAACGTAACATTTCCTGGGTTGGTTAATAGAGTCGTTTCTTTGCCTCTTTACAAATACGCTCCAGATGCTTACACAGTGAGATGTAGTTCCTACTATACAAGGGACACACGGGAATGGAACCTGTTCAGAAAACAGGGCTATTGGGCAAGCTTGAGACATTACAGCTTGGACACAGGCGCGTATTTTGGAGGTGTCAAGACCTGGATACTAAGCCCTGCGTATCCGCATACTTGCAAGGTCGCTGAAGGCGAATATATAGAGCTGGAACTTCCGCGCAGGATTCAGGTCAGATCTGTTGTTATCGTACCGGTGCAAGGAATGGAGGAATGCATGCCATCTTCATGGCTCACCCTCGGATTGAATACAATACAACTGTTCCCAGACCATGAATACAATACGGATGGATATCAAAAGCTGTTTGATGTTCTAGGAGAACACCAGTTCACGGGGCCATGGCCTTTGCAGGGTCTTGAATTTGATATCTCGTATAACCAGGATCAGTACTACAAGACCATACGCATTGTCTTGCAAGGTGTCCAGGTGTGCAAAAGCAAGAACGGGAAAAAGCCTATTGGTCTTCAAAACATATGCATTAGCAACATATACATAAACGCCTGGTGCCAGAGCAGCCTGGTCACATTCGCCTTGGATTACAAGACAGGAGCTATCAAATGGGCGAGCGCTGTCAACTCAAACATACCAGATGGATTTTGTGATTACACTGTAAGCTCGAGTCCAAAACCTTTCGAACCAGATGCGCCTGCCAGCGACGCGATAGTAAATAGGATGGCAGTGACGCCAGCCTTGGCTTTGTCGTTTACAGCAAAAGCGGATAGGGATCTCCTGTCTATGTATCTGCCAAACATCCACCCAGGACCCTCTACCTTGTACGAATGGCCTAACGAACTTGTATACAGTCTCACCTGGAAAGAAGCTTGGAAACCACAGGGGTACAATGCATGCATAAACATTGTAACGAGCGCCCAACAGAGTTTCATATATGGCCTTGATAATCAGGGCAAAGTTATGTGGATATCAAGGCCAGTCGCTTTGGGGTCGGACTTGACACGGGCTTTAATGAGCAATCCGTCTTGCAAGTTTTTAGAAGACGGCAGAATGTGTACAAGCGTCAATATAAGGAAAACCGAGATAATGTCTATTCCAGGACCTTCTGTGGCGGTATGCAATAGCCTACTATCGTTTCTACTTATGCAAAGACAGGACCAGAGGAGCAGGTACAGGCAAATCTTTACACAAATGAACAATGAACAACCATATGCATTTCTCTCACAATATTCGCCATGTCCTGATGACGAAATAGTCAGGACCCCAATCATCCAATCATATCTGCCTCGGTATTCCCGATCTACACTCCTGGTACACCGGCTTACAGGGTTTTATGTTCCTATATTCATCACCGCAACAGATGACACATTTGTCCTTATGGCTCGGTTTGATATAAATGTACACGTTGATGAAAACAATGATAATAGCTCTGAAGTCCGCGTCGTGTATAATGGTGATGTACCGACAAAAAACAGGATTGACAAAGTTTACTTGAACCTACCGCTAGAGTCCTTGTCAGGGAAAGAAACCATGATGGTCATCTTGAACAAGGATTGCAAGGACGCTACTGACTTTGTTAAATACATGTCAATTCTGACAATTCAGGAATTGGCAGAGCCTTACCAGGTACAGGCACGCTTTGTAAGAGGAAACTTGTATCTCATACCTCATCGATACGAGGACAACATGTCTGATGATTCAACAGCAACGTACGTAGTTCAGAAAAATGGATCAGTGACTACAACTGAAGTACTACTGTTTTTCCGAGCTGATACGATAATGAACATCGACGCCAATACAGGGTACTTTGATGCAAACAAATGCTACATAGTAGATGGTCACGGCGAACCGGTGCTTCCGTTCCGGATCAAATCTAATGCCCAGACTGCATTTGCATTCATGGCCCATAAAGGGGTCGGGGTCAGGGATTACACATCTCCTTCTAAGGACGACGATATATTTGCATCACGACTAAATATAAATTCATATCAGGAGCCAGAAGATAAACTTGATGGCTATGCTTACAATATAGCTATTTACCAACTGGGCAGGTAGTTTTAGGGGTTTTAGGGGTTTTAGGGGTTTTAGGAGTTCGATATTCTTGTCCACTACTATAGTTGCGCAATAGATGTATAAACGAAAAAAATCGTTACTATAGAAACCACACTTCACGGTCTTGTCTCCATATCATAAAGCTTTGACGCCGACATCAATATGCTTAAGGGCATAAGTACAAGTACATTATATGTAACCAGTATATAGTAACCAGTAAAGGGGTAAGTAACCCTGAAGTTGAGGATGTCGGCTCTATGTCTCGCAGGATCATATTTTGATACGTCATTAAGAATTCCGGATAACAAGACACTCCTCGACCACGTAATCAGGCAACAGTGGAATGGAAAAAACAAAAATGAAACCAATTATTCAATTATGGAACCTGATTTCCTTGAGTTATGCACAATGTACGAAGAATATCTGTTCGTGCAAGTTCATACCGCAATCTGCCAAGTTTTGCAAAAACCAGAGGTTTATAAAAAGCATAGGTTCATCCGCGTTCATGTCGACCTTTTGAACGAAGGACTTGTTCTCTCGGATGGAACGATGATGCCCTTCCACATCGCACACTATGGTATCCAAAGGATAGATCCAGAGACAAAATCTTATTACTGGTCAAGGAGGTACAAGAATAGCTGGATGGTAAATGGAGTTCCCGTTCATCCGTTCAGGTACGCTCAGGGAAAGCTTGCACAAGTTGGTTACCATCTGGTAGATATGAGTTTCATGGGCATTGACCCGCATTTCAGGCTCTATTATAGGGGATATCCTCCATCCAACAAGGATTATTTTGATCACGTGCATCGTCGCCACAGGACGTTGACCCAGGACAAATGGGACGCAAAGCATTATTATTGGCATGGCATGCATACTTGTATTCCCATAAATCTGGTACAATAATCTAATAATAATGTAAACAGACAAACAATGTCGGAAATGGCTTCAGATTCGAACAAATATTACCTGCAATTCTTGTCTAACCTGGTATCTGACATGGTACCTGAAGATCACATGAAGTATCTAGTGCAACTCAAAGAATCTGGGTTCATGCCCAAGGTCATCTATGATATTGGAGCGTGCGTCACTACCTGGACCCAAGCGGCAAAAGAAGTCTGGCCAGATGCTCATTTTATACTCTTTGAAGCGTTTGAAGGCATCGAGTTCCTCTATACTGGGTATGATTATCATCTTGGGGTGCTGAGTGACACTGACGACAGTATGGTCAAATTTTACCAGCATGACATGATTTGCACAGGAAACAGCTATTACAAAGAGATGTTCTCGGATGTCTATAATGACGATTCGTACGTTGTTAAGCCAACCAAGCGACTTGATACAGTTGTGTCGATGCGCGGGTTTCCTCTCCCGGATTTGGTCAAGATTGATGTCCAGGGGAGCGAGATGGATGTGATCAAGGGCGCACTGGAAACCTTGAAAAGCGCTAAGCATCTTATTGTAGAAATGCAGCATCACCAATATAACCAGGGAGCGCCACTCGTTCATGACACCAAGCCCTTCATAGAGTCGTGCGGATTCGAGTGCATCGCGCCCATGTTTTGCGCAGGTGGTTATGATGCAGACTATGGATTTATCAATACTAGAATATTATCCCTAGAGAGAGATAAAAAATAGA
>JAIXRC010000015.1 GCA_027485415.1 Cryomorphaceae bacterium
AAAATCAGCCTTTTCAATTTCATATTCGGTGGCAAAATCTGACGCATCGGATTCATATGCGGACTCTATATCAAATTCCTCCATAGGGCTCTCTTTTTTGTCATAGACTTCCTCAATCTCAAATTCCTCTGTAGGGCTCTCTTTTTTGTCATAGACTTCCTCAATCTCAAAGTCTTCAGAGGCCGGCTCATAAATTTCAAATTCTTTAGCAGGCTCCTCCTCATCGCTAATTCCCGCAGGTTCGTCATCCTCATATTCTCCTCCAGATCCATAGATTCCCGCAGGTTCGTCATCCTCATATTCTCCTCCAGATCCATAAAAAATATCATCATCGTTGTTGTCAGATTCGAATATCTCGCTACCCCCCTGGGAGAGCAACTCTAGATCTTCTTCATCGGGCTCCCTCACTTTGGATAATTCGTATGCCTCCTCATCACTGATTTCCACGGGCTCGTCGTCCTCAATCTTGTGCTTTTTGGATGAAATCTTTGACTTCTTTTGAACTATATCTTCATAATCGCCCTTCATAATCTCATCTATGACGCTTTCAAAAAAAGCTATACCTCCGCTAATTTCAGATAGATGCATTATATATTAACACATATTTTTAAGCTTTTCATTATTCTTTTCTATTAACTCCCGAATCATGGCGGAAACTGCAGCGACCTGCTGATCCGTCAAATTCTCCAAATAAAAAGCACAATCCGGCCCCTTGCTGATAATTTTTTCAAAGCCGATCTCCTCACTAATAAAAAGAGCTATCTCAAAGCGGTCTTTTTTGGTCAGTCGCTTTGTGTTTATGGTACTACAAATAAATCTTAGATTATCATCACGGGACATATTATACTTATTTCCTCTTATTTAGATTATATAATTTCCAGATGTCCGCATCGGCAGCAAACTTGGAGTCATCATAATGTTCCAACAAGGTGATCATGTTTCGCAAACTCTTGTTGTAGTTGGCCACCAGCATGGTGTGTACCTCATAGAAGTCAAAAGTTTCGTAAATCTTGCTTTCGCCGGCATCCTGATAATAATTATCGTCTACTGACGGAACAGCCGACATTTTGACGATATAGTTGGCCTTCGGGTTGAAATCGCGGAGCTTGCCGGCTGGCTTGCCCAATTTCTTATAGGAAATCATGTTATCGAACTTCTCCCTGAGAGCCCCTTTGCCGATCTCCTTGAGGCGGCCCTCGAGCTCATCCGTTTCCGAGAAATCCGCGAGTTTTCTTTCAGACTCATTAATCTGCATCTCCATGACAGGATAGTCGACTGGACAGAAGTCGATGGCATGTGTGGCGAAAGATCGGGCATTAAGGTGATAGCGGCATGCCCTGACGATTATCGGGATTTCGCGCCCAATCTTGTAAATTGGGTTGGTGGGTCTAACTTCGACTTGCATGAAGCTGTTCGACCCGACGAGATTCCCATTAGACCTAATCATATTGACCTTGCAGATGGCGAAGTCGAGGTGGGTATATTGGATATATGACACCAAGATCGTGATGCATACCTTTCCATTGGCCGACAGATTGAAAGAAATGATCACTACATCGCCCATCCAGACCAATTTCTTGACCTCCAAAATATAGATTCTATCATAGCACCTCTTTTCATATAATCTCTTGGCTTTCTGGAACACGTACTCATCCAGGTTTTTATTTTGCAGCATTTCAGCTGCTGTGAGCTCTATTTCGATATTTAATTCGCGGGAAGGCATAATATATCTATATTTTATTTCATTTTTAGAAAAGTATATGTGGGTCACTGATATCTTCTTAATTATCATCTTTTTGCTTGTACTGCGATTATTCCTCCTTGCGGAGCCCTTTACGGCGACCTGGGGAGGGATAGGTACTCTTTGGCACAAAAATATGGCCACTCCTTACAGCACGCAAATAGGAGATAAATTGGTCATTTTTAACCCGACAGCATACAACAGATAAAAAAATTATGCTCTATCCAAGAAATGATCACTCATAATCGTGCAAGTGATGATCTTTTTATTGCACCACTTATGAAGTTCATCCTGAGTGACAAGCTGCGCTTCGTCGCTGTTGGCGGGTTCGGCATTCAAACATCCGTTGATTTTTTTTAACTGCATCGCCAAAAGGCCGGGCGACATGTATCGATTAGGATGTATCGGGGTGGTGAATATCCTTTTTGTAAAGTTATACATATTCTCGGCAATAACTGCTGTTTTTTTATGCTTCTTTAAATACATCCATAGATCATTTTTAAAATGCGATTTGATCACCGCGAAGCGATAAGAATCGAGGACTATTGGATTTTGCTCGAACTCTATATCTAGCGCATCATTCAGATAGATATCTATGGACACTGTCTGAGGTGAGCGAACAAGCAGCGGTCGCTCGATGGGATCGTCCTCTGCGCTAAAAGATAGCTCAATATCCTGATTCCGGAATGTATAACCTAAACTCGTGTCGATAGTTGCCGACTTCATCCACTGCTCAATTTCAAGAGCAGTCATGTCAAATACATCCTTAGATTCGTAACATTCGTACTTCTTAATATCATATCTTGAAACGGCCGTTTCAAGGCTGATATCCCAATTCATAGAAATTGGTTGCAAAGTGAGCAGCACATTAATTTTTGGGATTCTGTTGCCGATAATGAAACTGTGCGTTTTTGTCTCGTCCAACATGTTTTATTATATAACAAATTCATTTTTTAAAAGATCCCGAAAAAATGGGAGAAGCCTACCTGTTAATCCCGAGGAGAAACAGTTCAAAGCCCACTGTCTTGCGACAGCTTTCGACCAGCTCTTATAGGCTTCCCCTATATTGAAAAAAATTCATTTTTTATAAATATATGAGTAACCCAGGAGGAAACGTCTATGGAGGAATTTATACGAAGACGCTGGATTCGAAATATCCAGTCGTCATCATCAACTCAATTGAAAAATTAACTAATGTAGATCGCTCCACTTTTGCCGCACAGTACGGAGTTTCCGGGACTACGTACGTTGCCGGGCTAACACGTTCAACTGACAACAGCGGATGGTATCTTTTTAAAGATTACAGTGGAGTTATCGACATCAAGACCGGGTCGCAGTTCGATCCCACGACTCTAACCAAGGACTCCTTAACAGTGGCCGGACTGACTGCCCTCGCCAACGCCTCTGTGACGGGCAACCTCACGGTTGCAGGAACCACCAATCTTTTTAGTGCCACCGGCGGCAGCTTCCAAGTCAATCAACCTGCGACATTCGGAAACAACATCACGCTGACTGCCAGCACGGCCCTCCTTCAGCTGACTGCCGCAACAGGACAGGCCACCAGTTTCGCCACAATCGCCAATTCAAGCATATATACTTTGGGCGGCCTTGGAGTGGCCGGCAAGACATATCTAACCGGCGATCTCAATACTAATGCAAACATTATTGCAGGCGGCACTCTTTCTGTCACTGGAGCCACTACCCTGAGCTCAACTCTTACAGTAACTGGAGCCACTACCCTCAACGGCGCATTAACGACAAATGCCGCGGTTACTATAGGAAATTTCACCACAAGTGGTTCTATCGGCACAACGAGTCCATTTCTCAACGTAACTGGCATCGGAACAACTCTATCTGGCGCAACTTCAAATAACTTTTTCATCACTGTTCAGGCACCTAGTATCACTGGCGGCAGTTCCACAAATAGCGGCACTTTATGGATTTCCGCCCCAAGTCTCAATACAAGTACTTCTACCCGAAATAGCGCCATTTATGCGGCAACAGGCGATGTCACCCTTGCTGCGAATAATAGCAGATTAAGCATATTAAGTTCTCTAGCACCGGCCAATTCTACAGATACCGCTAACGCATCCATCAACACCACTGGAGGTATGATTGTTGTCGGAGCCACTTATCTGAATGCGGCTCTTACAGTGGGAACCAGCATCACTTCCGGAGGGCTGATTGCCGCAGGCGGCAACCTCACGGTGGCCGGGACGACTACAAGTACCGGAAATCTTACAGTAAATAGCACCGCGAGTTCAGGAACGACTCCTCCAGACAACACTACTTCCGTATCTATCTATACACTTGGAGGAGTCAACATCGCGCGAAAACTATATGTCGGCCAGGAGTCGTTCTTTAATGCGGCCCTTTACGCTAATGGAGCAGTTACCCTGGCATATGGAGGCGCCAACCCTCTGTTAGTCAATTCGGCCGGAGATCTTACAGTCGCAGGCTCATCAACCCTGGCGGCGCTTACAACAAGCGGCACGCATACGGCAAATGGGGCCACAATTTTCAACAACTCCATTACGCTTAACTCCGGCGCGAGTATCTCAACCGGCTCCATGACCAACAATTTTGATTTCTCGAATTCGACCGGCACGTTCAGCACTTCTACAGGTACCAACAACCTTAATGGAAATGTAGTTATTGCCGCAAATAGAAGCCTCAGCTTCGCGGCCGGCAGCGGAGGCATTTCTGTAACAACTCCAGGAACGGGCAACTTTGATTTCTCAAACAGCAGCGGAACCTTTCGAACATCCACTGGTGCCGGAACTCTCAGTGGAGACACTACTTTGGCTACTGGCAAGACTTTGACTTTTGCCACTGGAGCCACTGGCATCGCCACGGCAGCCTCTGGAACTGGCAACTTTGATTTCTCTAATTCGACCGGCACTTTCCGGACTTCCACTGGAGCCACCACACTGGGAGGAACTGGCACTATTACATTTGGAACTGCCACGGGTTATAGCGTCACTACTGTGGCCACCACTGGCAACTTCAATTT
>JAIXRC010000087.1 GCA_027485415.1 Cryomorphaceae bacterium
CATGCCAGACGGAGGCTGCGTAGCTGTTGGCGGATTTGGCATGAGTATGCCTACCTTGATCGACACTTCTGGAACTAGCGTTACATTTTTTGGGTCACAGGCTCCGACGGACGGCATGGTCTTCAGGTTATCTTCAACAGGAAAAGTGTTGTGGAGAGCAAGTACTGCAGGCGGTTCAACGGGATATACGGACAGAGCGATGAACTGGACAACGGGTCTTGCCAATAACAATATTGGAAACTATGCTGCGTGTACAGGATACCATGCTGGGAGTAATTCCATATTTGTAGCCGGCAAGTACAGATCCAACATGAACTTTTATAATCAAGGCTCTGGCCTATCTCTGCTGAACCTGTCGGATGTCGTCTTATCGTCTACTGGAAGGACCGTATCTTTTGTCGCGTGCTACGATGGATCTGGGACTTTTCAATGGGCAGCGCGCTACGGCGGATCGACTGACGACGGCCATGTGAGAGCCATGGCGATAGGGCCCGAAGGACACGTGTTCATATGCATGGAAGGGTCTTCCACCGTGACATCGCAGAACTGTGTAGCATATTCTAGCACAGGGACTGCATTTGGTACTAGGATGACAAGGAGCTACCCTTACCAAATGTTTGCCCGGTATAACCGTACAGGAACTGTCGACTTTGTGGGAAGTTCACTAGGAATTAGACGCATGGTGTGCTCCCCGGCTGGATTCCTGTATGCCATATGCTTAGTAGCCAACGCAAGCGACCAGATATATGACGCAGCAAATAATGTTTTCAACACTGGCTCGAGATCATTTCCGAGCGGTCAGAACATGGCAGCTCTATTACAGTATACGGCAAGTGGCGCAATTGCGTGGGCAGCCGTATCTCACGGTGTCCTAATAGTTAGCCTTATCGCGAGCATAGATAATGGCGCCATAGTCCATTACCAATCTGCCTCGGCAAGTTCTCCAATGCGATTCTATCATTCTTGCAACACCATTTCACGACCGGACATGTTGTACGAGGGCAGCGTCCTTGTCAAGTACAATGCTTTTGGCGCCATAGAGTGGACAAGCAAGGCATCGACGGTGACTGCTAGTGGTGTATCCGTATATAGCCCTACAAACGGCGATGTCCCGATTGTCCTGAACTCACAGTTCAACGCACGCCCATACGTATACTTTACAGAGCCCAATGGCACACCAGGTGCTAGTCTTCAGCTATCATCAAACAACGGCGTCACGTCTTCCAAGACGGTCCTTGGTCTAATGACGGGCGCAAGTCTGCCCACGACGAACATTTCACGGTTCACTGTCTTTTTACCTACCTACAATTATCCAACTAGCATCATTTCCACATTTGGTCCTGACTGGATCGTGAATATCGACGGGCGGGCCAATTGGATTTGGGGCTTTGCAACGGGATATCAATCACTCGCGAACCAACCTACAGGTCTCTTTGAGTATCAGGCCATAGTGTATAGCTTCAAGTCCAGGCAGGCCACATTACGCTTTGCGGTAGACGACAACATTAAAAACGTTCTAGTGAACGGTGTTCTGATCTTCTCCGGAACTACTGGAAACCCAGGATCCGTATCCGAGATGTCTCTCGGCGCCCTGTTATCTGGCGGGAACCTTTTATCGATAACAGTGAATAACGGTTTTTCACGCGCTGGTCTCATCTTCACTGTGGTCGACGCATCAACCAGGGACATCCTGTTTGCATCGGATGCAAACTATATCAGGGCATCGCGCAGTTCCTAGTAGGATTAGGATTTACACATAAAAAAAACACATCAAACCGACATAAGACAATCAACGGTGTACTATAACATTATTATTTGTATTGCTAGTGTTGTCTTGCGCTGGGTTGTACATTTTTTATTGTAAGGTCCTACTAGAGAACCTTGTACATCATTTTCTCACCTTGTATCAAATGGCTGCCCAGTCCTCGATGATTCTTTTTGACGGGCAATCCCTATCAAGGGAATGTGTTCGATACATTGAGCGCCAACTGTGTCCGGAAATGGGATGGAATACTTCAAGGGCACTCTCGCACCTTGTGGAGGTTGGCATCGCTGCCATGACCAACAAGAATCTAGAGCCGCTTTTCAATGCTGGCATTCTCCCAGACGCACGGGATGCACCAGGGAACTCCGCACAGACCGCGCGTGACCCGGACGCATTCTACGACCCAAATATTGCTACTGCTTGGTCATTTGACAACTCCATCATCAACGCCATGATTATGAACGTAGTCAAATCAAAGTTCTCATATCTGTTGCCCTATGTGGTAAAGAACCAGGAATATCCCACCATGGACGAAAATTTTAGGTTTCTATACGATTCTAGTGAAAGGTTTGGCAGCTTTATCTTCTCTTACACTATTGCAACTAGGGAGTCGCATTTGTCGGACACATGCATTGCGACCATGAAAACGTCCATTGCACGACACAGAAAGAGACTGCCAAGGTACGTGGGCCACTTGTTCATCAACTGCTCCGCCGTTGACAATCCGGAGGGAGTCCCCGATTTCCTGGTAGATAATGTCATTCCAGGGGACAAGGCAGGGCTCCTGGTTTGGCTGCGCTACAAGGACATTATGGCAAATCCTATGGTGGCGCGGGACTATATTGTCGATTCGATCGGCGCATTGTCGCTGGTCGGCAAGAGTCTCCTGCTGGCCTAGGAGTATAATATATTAAAAAAATTTCATAAACTTGACATAATTTCATAATAATAAAACAAAAAAACAAAAAATAACAATGATGTTTTAGATTCATGCATAGTTTTCAATGAATTCTCCGTTTCTTTGCATATCCATATATGACTTTGTGACATTTTGACCGCCCAGCGACCTAAAGAGAAATGCCAGGTCATGATAACCATTCGAGTACGCAAGCGCCACGCACTGAGTCATGTTTGCAGGCATGCCACCCTGGGAGAACAACCAGCACAGCGCGAGAGTATCGCCAGAATTCGCAAACTGGTGAAATTGATCGCAGAGTTTAGCTCCTTTTGAACATAAAAATTCCGCAACATCAAACTTTCGGGATGAAAGTGCAAGGCCAAGTGGACTCGCAAACATCGGGATATCAAGATTCACATCGACTTTATCTGCGTACGTGTCTTCTAGCATGGCTTTGACACGGTCAAGGTCCCCGAGCTGACAGTGCCTAAGGAATTCCCATTCGGTACTAGTACAAACAAGTCCTGGGTCCTTGATATCGCCAATATACGGCCTGGTACCGATGAGGTTTTGCGGTGGCATACTTGAAGCCTGCTCGCTAGCCTTTTCCTTCTCACGGGATGTGTCCACTGTCACGTTGGATGCAAGGCTGTTACCCATTATGATTATGATGATATAGTCCTAAAGTCCCTCTATATGCTGCTTTCTGGTATTTTAGTTATTTTAGGTATTTTAGGTATTTTGTCTAGTCTAGTGATGATACACATACAGTCTCGCTCTATGTCTCTAAATACTCCTACATATTCAACTCGTGTCGCTGATTTCTTTATTATATAAGGCTTCTTGTAATCATCATAGTGCTAAATTATTTGGATGAAAACGGCAACAAGGAAGCAACAACAATCATGCATGTTTACAGCGTTTGGCTCTCTCGCGTGCACAGCGCCCAAGAACAAAAGACCAAGAGCCCCAGTCGGGGACATACGTATTGTCCCTTTCAAGGATGTGCCTGAGCATGTCAAAGAATCTATATGTACTAGTCTCCTGGCTCAATGGGGACCAGAGTATCAACGACACGGCGTGGATACTCCGGATAAGTTGTGTACGCGCATAGCCGGGACGAGCAACGAGTTATTTGTGGGCATCATTGACACAAATGGCGAGGAAGATGTCACGTGGGTGGGTGTTATAGGTATAGACCCATCTGGAAACTATGGTCTTCCAATCCGCGTCCCTTGTGTCAACCATCTATACGTATTGAAACAATACAGGCACATGGGCTATGGCAAGATACTCCTCGCTCATGTTGACAATATGAGTATTAAAAGAGGTTACAAAACGATTGCCTTGTGGTGCGAGCCTCATCTTAGGTCATATTATAGAAGAAAAGGTTGGACACAAATGTCCGGCAACCTGGTACCGGCAAACCTAGATACACCAAGCAAACTGCTACCGACGGTCAGTGACGGAGAATATGCTTCTTCATCATCAGCATCATCATCTTCAGCTCCAGGGGAATCGATGATGATATTTCCAAGTACAAAGTTCAAATCCATTTACATAATGGCCAAATCGTATCATCCATCATCGTAGCCATCAAAATATTATTTACAATAAAAAAATATAATCCTAGATCACTTTAAGATTCTTCGCAGTAAAATGCAGTAAAAATGATTCCTATTGATATCTTGAAAGAACACATTCTGATTTACCTCGATGGCCATGACATGCATTCGATGCGCCAGACTTGCGTCCAATTCAAAGAGTCGTTGGATGCAGTGGCAGAAATCAAGCGCCTTCAGATGATGATAAGGAATGATTCCAACATACTCGGACATGACGTGTGGTTACTTAATAGAGCGTCTACTGGGGGCAAGTGCTCGTTGTATGTTGCTATAAATAATGTTATCAAACGTGCAGTTCTCCGACGGTCGTGTGTTCCAGGATTAGGGACCACGGACCGAGTCCTCGTTGATCAGTGTACAACGGACAATGGGATGATAACAGTAACATGTCTGGTACCCCTTGGTCAACAACACGGGGGCATTTGTATAGAGCCACTGTGTTATTTTCAGAATGAGATGAGCATGTATAGAGCGCACGAGGTGAGCAATACCATTGACTTGCATGTCAGGTACATGTTATTGCAGCACGCGAAAAAAGCAATTGATGCATATGTTCATAAGAGCTCCGACGTGTATGCTATAATTGAGTTATCAAAACAAAAGCTCGATAATGTTGTTTTTACACTGGCCAAGGCCATTACTGAGGACGTTGGAGCGGCATCCATCAGTTTGCAAAATATGACAAAATATGAACTCGATTGTGGCACTTCTAGCACAAGAATGGTTAGGTATATCTGTAGAGAAACATATGATGATACCAGTGGGTTTCTCCTGAACGGGCTACATTTGTCCGAGCTTGCCGTCAGGTCAACGTTCACCGTAACCCTGGCAGGCCATGTTATACGTACTAATAATAATAATAATA
>JAIXRC010000138.1 GCA_027485415.1 Cryomorphaceae bacterium
CTGCATCCAACATGCCCAAGGTTTTCATCATAGCCAATGCATAGCCGATTAGTGAGTATCCTACGCCATGAATACATGTTGTGTTTGAGGTTCCCAGGAGAGACTGCAGAACTGTTCCAGTGAGCGGGTTTACGACTGTCTGCAATGCTACCCTGAATTGGTCAGGCAACGCCGCAACGGCAGATGACAGATTGGCAATCGCCAGTGTTGCAATCGGAAACTGGGATCCATCATCATAATCGAGAATGCAAAGCAGTCCAGCGGCTAATATAGCCACCATGATCGATCGCATTTCAGCGGCGTTGTCTCGGATGATACTCATTTTATCTTTGAATTGCGTGATGACATTTTGCAGCTTCTTTCTAGCTTCTGCATCAAGTTTAGGATGGTTTAATACCATTTTCATGTCATTTGACGTTACGCGATAACCCGGACTCTCCATGTCTTTAACCCCGGCTGATCCACACCAATATCCTGCAATCTCATCAACAAGATAACAATTCCCCGATCCAAGCATCACAATAGATTCTTTATCTTCAACGTTTCTCAAATTTTCCATGGTGATCATGGTCTGCGACATCTTGTTTTTGCACTTTTCAACGTCAACGTGATTTATGACTGGCTTACCAGGCTTGGGACACGAAGATCCAGTGTCACGTCTTCCTGATCCTGATCCTGATAAAGGTCCAGCGATTTTGGGCGATCCGGCCTTTGTGCCCGTTTCAATATTCTTGTAACCCGCTGCAATCATCAGGTTACAAATGTCATCCAATAATGCACGCGCGCGGGCTTCGGTATCCCTTTCAATGCGCGGAGGATACTTTGAACTTGTAATCTCCATCGCTTTGGCTGTCCCCTTTATGGTCAAGTAATATGTCGCATTGGTCTTGGTACCTGTAATCGTGACCTTGGAATTTCCTTTGCGCAGTGTTACAGATACCAGGAATGGACGAGGGCTCGCTTGCTTTTTGGTAGTTGATTTTGCCGGTGTTTTGTTTCTTGGCTTCTTATTGATCTTAACATCATCATAAACTGGGGACTTTTTTTGTTCTGGTTTTTGTTCTGTTTTTTGTTCTGTAGCTAAGAGAGCTTTCCCAATAGCGCCGTTACGTTTAACGCATCTCCTGGTTACGGGGTTACGGATCTCATCGCTCTTGCAATCTTTCAGTTTCTTTGGCGGCATTGCGTTGGTGTATATCGTTCCTAAGTGTCAGTATAGTGTTATAATTAGGAGGAGAAATAATGTGTGTCCAGATGAAAGATATGCAACCATCATTGCCACCATGGGATATTATATTAGCCAATAGAAAGATGTATAGCATATGTAGGCCCCGTGACATTATCAATTTGTCCCTTGCCTGCCAAGGTGCAAGGAGGGGACTTTTGTCAAATATGAACATAACTTTTAAAACAATGCCAGAATACAAATCGTTCAGCATAGGACACAATCATCGTCTAGACATCACTGATGAATCAATGGTATCTGCATTTGTGCACGTCGCTTCTGGATTACCAATATGCAACAGGATACTTGACGCTCGTCAGAGAACTATTTTGTTGCATATGTATATTGATCGCTTAATGGAAATGAATACTAACAAAGCCACTGCAGCCGCCGACATTGCAAATGTTGATAGTACATTGAAATACATTGCAACGCTACTGACTGACCTATTACAACTGGACTTTGACCTGCAAAAGAAGACGCATGCATGCCTAAAGTTTCTTGATAACATTTATAATATTATAAAAGAACCCACATGATTAACAATGAATGTCCTATTTGTCTCGAAGACAACACGACTATAGCAGACCTCTCAATGGTTGAGTTTGGCTGCTCCCATGGAGTTTGTCTTCAGTGTCTATTACACATGATGAGTGTATCGAATTGCAGGGGTACACTGGTGAACGTTATGGCACATGCGATCTTCACTACAAGGACAGACAACACGAAAAAGATTATACATCACAAATGCCCAATATGCAGGCACAAGATCTCGCCAAATAAATGTTCATCTTTGGACATTGACATGTATGCATGCAAGACATGGAAAGCCCATTAAGGGTTTAAACCCATTGACAGAAGACCCATATTAATATCTATATATCTATAACCTTTTTGCCAGATAGTAGCCGTTGATTGGCTTGTCGCCTATGAAGAACGGATACGCCATTGATTTTCCATTGTTATGGTTTTTGCGCACTGTAAAAACGTGCTCCGTTTGCAAATCTATCGGCGCATAGTTGCACTTGTCAACGTAGAACGAATAAACGGATGCAAGGCTCCATAATGAGATTGCATTATAGCCTTCATGGTCGCGCAGGTGCTTCTCTATGCTATCAAGAATCAACTTGCCAAAGCTGACGTTTGAACACAATAGTAGAACCTTTGCCACCTTTCCGGGAGATTTTTGAACAACGTCTTTTTTCTTGCTTTTTTGCAATGGCGTGGGGAAACGCAATATATCCTTCCCAAGAACCAGCGTTCCCAAAACATGCCAATCGTCTTTTTTCTTTTGTTCTCTACCAGAAGAAGTCCCAGTATTCGTAAAGTCTAAGCCTTCGATTCTACCAAGGAGGAACGCATGCCTACCGGCCTTGATGTATGAAAGAAACTTTTGCGATATCGCGCCTTGACATACAGTTTCCATTGACGCTTTCGCCATGGTATTGCCATTATTTGCGGCATTACTATTATTATTACTACGGATGTTTTCCTTTTCAAGGAGAAGCTTGACATCGGCGAGATGCAACGTGGCAGAGTTGCCTACGTTATTAGATGAAAAAACCATGTTGTAAAGGTATGATTGGCCCACCCTTCCTGAGCGCTTCAATATACGGACAGCTGTTTGTATGGGAATATGGACAATATCATACCGGTCCCACGTAAGCAGCGGTTGTTGTTCTCTGTCATCATAATGAATTTGGCTACTTTCCTGGCTACCCTGGCTAGCGGCTACAATATTGTTATGATGATCATATTTGCCTTTCATTATATTGATTTTTGTAATATATTGATTTTGTAATATGGTCGTATATAATGGGCTATGAAAATAAAATTATGAAAAGTTTGTATCCCATTTGTATCCCATTTGTATCCCATTTGTATCATACCATACTAATTTCAGGGTACATACTATAAAAGAATACAATATGCTTATTGAAGGTCATATAAAGCTCTTGAACATTGCTCTGAAATACAATGCAAATGCAAAGAGACTCTTCTTATCCAACAAGGAAAATGTCAATCTCAAATACGATCGGCTCGTGAGCGGTCTCAAGTACCCTGATTTGCCATGTGCATCCAGGACAATAAGGACGCACAAAACGGGACAGTTGGGATCATATGATATGCACGTACAAATGAATAATTACCAAACGTGCAACCCCGCCGTCCTGATCAAGTATCTTGCATCTCATGTGGGCTTCCACAAGGACGTCTTGTCCGAAGCATATCTAAGTCACAACTACATCCTGGCATATTTGCATGCCATGACTCCTAATCCGAACCTGACAAACGGGCAAGTAATAAGCAATATCCTTCAGTTCTGTAGAGTCTTGGCAAGCTTGTCTATCAGGGACATCGTCCATAAAGACCCAACGCGTAATGGCCGGCCAAACGCTTTCTGGCTTGGCATGATACTTCATACGGTCATGGACTCTTTCTCGCCCGCGCACGTTTTCAGGTTTTCCCATTATAGCGAGAAAAAGAGCAAGGCATTAA
>JAIXRC010000134.1 GCA_027485415.1 Cryomorphaceae bacterium
AGCTGCTTCAGGTCGACGAAACGACATATGGCGATAAAGTTAACCCGGTGTCTGAATACGACGTGGACAAGTTCAGCATGGTACCAGTCAAGACAGAAATAGAATATCACAAAAAGTTCTTCTATTTTCAGGATTACTCGAAGAATGCCAAACACGCCGCCTTGAAACTGACTTTCAGAACCAATAAGCAGAGGTGCTGGGCTATTGCATATCTGCAGTCCATTGGCTTCAAGACCGCAGAGGATGACTCAGATATTGTTAAGATAGTATGCCGCGACCGGAATCTTAGCTTCAATAAATGGGCAACTGTCATGAATTACATCAAATTCAACCAACCAAAAAGATATCTCGACAGTAAAGTAATCCTCACCGGAATCGACAACTACAGCCTGGTTGAGCCGCAGCCAGACAATCTTAAAAAGGACAACCTTATTACCCTCGCCTGGGATATCGAAACATACTCCCCAGAAGGTAAACTCCCTTTGCCCCATCGCCCCGAAGATCGCATCTTTATGATCGGCATGTGCTTCCACTGGCACCATTCCGCAGAGCCAATCTTTCGAGTTTGCCTCACGGACTATCCTTGTCACGATCATCCAGATTTTGCGACTATCCACTGCACCGACGAACGCGGCCTCCTTGAAGCATTTATCGCGATTATCGCAAAGATCAAGCCCGACTTCTATATCGGGTATAACGATGGAAACTACGATTGGCCCTGGATTACCAAAAGAGCCGAGCAATACGACCTACTCGTAAAGTTGTATAATGCGGCCGCCAGAACCAATACTTTCATCGATACTTCACAAAAGGTCCATAAGTTCTTCTCTGAAAAGACAATCAAAACAGAGGCCGGAAAAAGCGACAAGATCTTCTCCTTCCGCGCCCCTGGAACTATCCCCATAGATGTCATGATAGAGTGCCGCCGCAAGTTCGCAACCCTCGAAAACCACAAATTGAATACCATTCTGGAGTTGCTCAAGCTGCCGAGCAAAAAAGACATGCCCATCAAAGAACTTAACCAGATATACCGGGTTTGCCACGAGGAGCCAATTTCCCCAGAGAATATAGAAAAATATACTCTAGTGGCGGAGTACTGCGTTTTCGACTCCCAGCGTGTCCAAGATATAGTCGTCCGCTGCAATTTCATATACAACGCCCGCGCCGTGGCAGATTTGTCTTATATGCAGCTATTCGATATATTTTACAGGGCCGGCGGAGTTCGAGTGCAGAATTTAACATTCGCAGAGGGCAAAAAGCGCGGTTTCCTCATGTCCGCGAAACACAACCAATCTCAAAAGACTAGCTTTCCTGGAGGATACGTGGTTAAGCCCAAGGCCAAGCTCATCAAGCCCAAGCTCTCCATTTCCGAGCTGCAGCAAAAGGATCCAATCTGGCACGACACCCCTCAAGAAGAAATTGAAGAGATCTACAGCATCATCCGCGACCATGGAGCAGTCCTTACGGAGCAGGCCCTTCGCGATTTGCCATTTCCGGCCCTTCAAAAACCGCATGTTCGGGCCTTCTTCCTCGAAGATTTCAAGCCCCCAATTACGGCGCTCGATTTTGCAAGCTTATACCCTTCCCTGATGATGGCCTACAACATTTCGCCGGACATGATCATAAATCCCACCCAATACGACAAGCTGGACTGTTTCAGCGAACATAAGCTCACCGAAATTGATTTCCATAATTCGCAAGGAAAGCGGATCAACGGCTATATTGTCTGGCATAACAATAAAAATGAGATGTTTGGATTATTCCCGAGTATTCTACTTGAACTCAAGACCGCCAGAAAGCGCCTTCAAAATGAGAAGCTCAAGCCACTCGGGAAAGAAATCGAGAAGCTAAAAAAAGAAAATCCCAATCCGTCCCCAGAGCTGCAGAAGCGCCTTAATGAAATGGAATTCGAGTACATGAGCATCAACTCCATGCAACTCGCCCAGAAAGTGTTCATGAACACGTTTTATGGAGAGTCCGGCAACGGCCAATCCCCTCTGTTTCTCCTGCAAGTGGCCGGAGGAATCACCCAATACGGCCGGCTCAACCTGCAAAACATCATTAATTACCTTGGTAGAGAGGAAAACTGCCATGTGTATTATGGGGACACCGACAGTTGCTATTTCACACTTAATCCAGCCATGTTTGATGACCTCTGCCGCAGATACTATTCTGGCCAGATGCCCAAGCATGAATTCATGGAAGAGTGCGTCCTTAGAACAATCCAGCATATGCCAACTCTCCAGGAGCGCGTAAACGACTTCCTTCTAAGAGATAATGGGACTAGATATCTTAGCATGGAGTATGAGGAAGTGCTCTATCCGGCATACTTTCTTACAAAAAAGATGTACGTCGGCACCCCGCATGTCAAAGAGGTCAACTTTAATGCGGACCCCTTCGTTCGCGGCCTCACCGCAAAAAAAAGAGGAACCTCAAAATTGCATAAGGTGAAGACCGCTGAGCTGATCACCCGAATTCTGGATCCAAATAACATCTACACTGTCCGCGAGACCATCTTCCAAATGATCCGCGAGATTTACAGCACTAAGTGGGATTATGAGCGCGACCTGCACCTATTTGTTAAGACCTGCGAATATCGTCCCGATAAGGCGAACACAAGCGTAAACAGCTTCGTCGAGCGCATGCGTGAAAAAGGCATGAACATCCAACCGGCAGAACGTATCGAGTATGTGCTGGTTGAAAAAGATCATCTAACCATCAAGGGCACCCAGGCCCAGCTAAAGATGTCAGATATCATGGAACACATCGATTTAGTCCGCGAGAAGCGCATGCCTATTGACCTTGAAGAATACTTCCATTCCGGGCTCGACGGCCAGATGAGCGTATTTATAGCAATGGAGCCCGAATTCCAGGTATCTTCAAAATATAGCGAGCAAGACTACAACCTTTTGAGCGATGAAGCTCGAAATGAAGAGGATAAAGAGCTTGGCAAAAAGAGCCGCGAGAAGGCCAAGAAGTATCTTGAGAACTGGCGCAAGAATTTTCGTGGAGCCGGCGCCTCTCAGATTAAGGCCCAAAGGCAGCAAAACTTCCGAATCCTGGTAGAAGTCTTGGAGCAGAACTACCGCGGATACCTACTCCGCATGCTTATCCGGCTTGTTAATGGAGATATGAATTTCATGGAGGCCACCATCCAAGAATTTACCCAAATGGAGGCCGCCCCAGGGAGAGCCTTTATTTCGGCACTCCTCAAGATCTGTGCATGCAGCAGCCCCAGTTATTATCGCATTAAAAAGCTCTATTCGGCCAAGTACGAAAAACTAATCTGCGAGCGCCTCGTAAAGGCCCACGAGAGGCTGACAGCCCACAGGCGACCCCTTCTAGAATGGCGGGACTCGCTGATAAGCGAAATCACCCTCCTAGATGATGACTTCGTTGAAGAACTCAGTACTGACCTCTTTAATGTGTATGCTCTTATCCTGGCAGAAAAAAAAATAAAGGCCATCAAACAGGCATTCCAAGATCGCTCCAAAGACAGTTTTCCTGATTTGCGCCTTTAGGCGAATATATCTCTTTCTCTTTTTTTTGCAAAGATTTTCTGGATAAAATTACACGAATGAAGGAGCGCGTACATCGGCCAATTGGTCTCTGTACTCAGTTGGCACCTGTCTAGCTCCCGATCCAATGACAACATTATAATCAGGCCTGCGGAGCCCCAAGTAGGGGTTAATATCATTAGGATCGTCTCTTACAATATCCTTGGAAGATCCCAAAAGGAGCCCATTACTGTATGTATCAGTAACAAACTGCTGATGTGAGGCAAATCGCTCCGCATCGAGGCCGTTGGCATACAAGAAATCTTGGTAGTCATAATTGGCAGATAGCCCATCATCTACAGCTCCAGGCGGCGGGAATGGCATGGAGTCTTTAGCCTTAACGCTTTGGATCTTTTTTGAGGACTTCGCCCTCCTCAATAAGAAAATTGCAGCAATTACTACCAAAATGATAAGGGCCACTTGTTCCATATATAAATGCCAAAAAAAAATTAAATGTGCTGAATCATTCATGCCGACTGTTGCTAATGATCTCATCCTGCTTATCCTCCAAGTACTGGATTTGCTCTTTCAAGCTGAGCCTGCTAAAGGGCTTGTCGCCGGCTGCATCATCGCGAATCGAGGAGTTATTCGCGAATTCTTCCTCGGAATCGCTGTCGGATCCCTCAAAAAAAGTGCTGTAAACAAAATATATCAAAATACAAATTGCCACAACATACAACATAGTTTTCACAGTTCCTGATTCAAGGTACTCAATCATAGATATATATTTATATTTTTTTATTGAATCCTTCCAAATCCAAAATCCCCAGATTAGACAGTGTTAGGGGTGATGGAGTATCCTTCCCATGAGGAGAAGGACTCAGGGCCTGGAGCCAACTGAGCGACAGCCTCGGGGCATGCAGAGACATCGCCAACCCACTGGCCGGAAGCGCACTGCCCAGCTCCCAGATTCTTTGCCACGAGCAAGTCGTTGGTCAGCTGATAGACTCCCTTATCGCCTAATCCGGTGTATGCCCCAGTTCCTGGAGTGTTCAATCTCTGGAAGATAGGGGACTCAACAGCCGCAATAGCAGCAGGGGTCATCGATTGAGGATCCATTCCATAAAGATATTTGTTGAGGTAAGCCTCGTCGGCCATTGGGTAGTATACGGGGGCCTCTCCTGAGAAGCCATTCTTGGTGGTGTTGCTGTTTCCGCCAATAGTTGGCATGTCAGTGGCGTAAACGTTATCGAAAGCTGATCGATACCAGGCGTTTCCTTGCTGTACGGTCTCAGCGGCGGATTGTGGCAGATCAATCATTCGTTCGCGGCTTGGGCCAATTACGCCAAGGAGAACCAAAAGAATTAACGTCAGGAGGACCATTTTGATCGCACCAAGTGTTTCAAGGGAGTCGTACATATACATAACTTCAGAAAATTCTCAAAAAAATATTAAAATAAATTATTGGTCACGCAACAGTGTGCTAGTCTCATATTGAGATGCTAGATCGATATTTGTTCCTGGACCAACCGCGGTGCTATCATTAAAGGTGTAGTACCGCAACCCAGTTCCATATGGGTCAGAGGTGAATCTTTCAGATTTCTTGTATAACAAATACAGAACAGTTAATAGCACGGCAATTTCTAGCAGATGCTCGACACAATCCCACATATAATACTAAAAAAATAATTATTCAAAATCTCTAAATTCAATTGCTTTCGCCCTCAGCGGAATCCCTGAATCTGATAATTCTCTATATTCTACCTTCATCATACGATTCTGAAACTTTCCCTCGAAATCGCGCACACATTCCTTGTACAATCTGCGCCTCTGCTCATAATCACTCTTTGGCGTCACATGGAACTGCGCCCCTCCGTCTGTCTGACAAATCCATACTACAGCGCCAACATCCTTACCCTTCTTGCCTTGCGTATATCCGACGACCTCAAACTCGGCATCAAACAGAGGCTTCCTCTTAAGCAGCCCTGAGCTGCGGATGCTGTTTTTATGAGTGGAAAACTTGTACTTCCCATCGGGCTCTCTCAACATAATCCCTTCGTAGCCGGCAGAAAGGCACTTTTCAAAGAATTTATCCTCTTCGGCCTCCGAGCTCACTTTTACGGTTTCCACCAGCTCAATGGGATCTCCGTTGAGATTCGCTCCCAGGAGTTTCCTCCATCTCTCCTCAAAGGGCTCATTCTTTTTTATGTCGAAGCAATCAAATATGTTGTATTGGATTGGCCCGCCATAGTCAGAAGCACGAATTCGCGAGATTTCCTCAAGGGAAAGCCCGTGAACATACAGCTCTCCATCTAGGTATACCGAGCGCCCATCGGCCCGCATATTTAAAAGCGGCTTAAGTAAGGCCTGCCGAATTCTGTCTGTCGCAGGGGAGTCCGGCCACATTTTCAGCCCTCGTGTATACAAAATTACTTCTTCTTTCTGATTCACGAAAGCGATGCAGCGGTGGCCATTTAGCTTCGCTTGGCAATAAATGGGATACTGTACAGGGCCCTCCTTCGTGCCAGCCAACATGGGATGTACCATGGGATTGGCCGCATCCTGTTTTATGTCCAGCTTCACGTTATCATTTTTCTTTTTCTTGTAAATCGCCAGAGCCTCCTCCATGGCCTGCAGAAGTTCATTCCTCTCATTTTTCTTTCCGATGTTCTTCTTTTTGGGGTACTTGGGGGCGGCCCTCACGATCTTGCCCGCGGCCTCCCCATATTCTGTCCAATACTGCGCATAACACTTGCTAGGAAGGGCGGCTCCCTCCAAATATTCCTCCTTGAACGGCATGGTGGCCTCAACCAGGATGTTCCAGTTCGCATCAGCAAAATGGTGCGTTTCTTTGATAATCCGCACGAAGACCCGAAAGACGCGAACCTTTCCTCGCGAATCCTTGTACTTCAGCTCCTGAAAACAAAATACGTTGTCTACGATTTCTCCAGGATATTTGCTCATATTTATTGTTAGATTAAATTCATTTTTCGAATATATGAATCTCGAAGTTATTGAGTGGGCAGCATTCTCAATTTTTGTACTAATAATAGTACATATGATTTTTCAGAGAATTGGCGAACATCGCGATCTTGCAGGAATAAACATTTTTAAGTGCGGCTCCACGGCGATCTGCACGATGATTGCGAATATTGTCATGTTCACGTTCATTTATCTGACAGTTCCGCAGTCTTGGCTCGATAGAATGGCTTATTTATGGAATCCGGCCCATCAGCTAATTAATAACAAAAAATGAATATATATATCCGAAAAAATGTACGGCGTGGCCTTTTACTTAATCTTTCTAATAATATTCGTTTACAGCATCTATCTCAAGGCTATAGCCATTCTAGTATTCGATATTGATCTGGGGACTTATGCATATTTCCTCCCAATCGGCATATTTCTAGGACTGCATTTTGGCATGGATGCGTTTAATCCAGATTGGCAAATTTATAAAGAATTGTCAAACTATGAATTATGTGTTCTTCTTTGCACTGGGCACTTTATTTGCTACTCTGTGGCCCTTCTTCAGATTGAGCTTCAGTAGCGGCGTTAAGCATCGCGTATGGGGATACATTTTTTTTATCTCGGAAATCGACAACATATAATAATAAACGATTTTTTTTACGATATATGAAATTAAAAGATCTCCTCCTGCATATCCAGAATCTATCGGATAGTACGCCAGATGTGCCAACTCGGCGCTTTATTCAAGCCGCCTATCGGAAAGTTATGCGAACTCTATCATCTGAATTCGATCCCCAAGAAGATGTCCAAAAGGCGGCGCTCCAGGATCTGCCTCTAACGGCTAATATGAAGGCCAAACTCGAGGGGTTGCTCAAGTTGCGGCCCCTCAAAATCAGCCCCCTTTTAGGCGAACTAGCTGAAATTCCGGGTATCGGTAGTCAGAAGAGCCGCGAGCTCATAGAAAACGGCCTCAAGAACGTCAAGCAGCTGAAGCAAAAGAAATTCTTGGATATGCTCAACAAATCAGCCCGCCTGTTTGTGGAAAAGGATCCCGAAAGAAAAATACCGCATGAAGTTATTCAGCAGATTGAGAGCAAAATTGCCTCGCCTGATTGGGAAACATATATCGTCGGGTCCTATCGCAGGCAGCGCCCCTACAGTCGCGATATAGATCTCATGCTGGTTTCCGATAAGGAGCAGGATCTTCATTCTTATATTTCATTTCTCAAGACGCGGCTCCCCGAGCTACTGCAGTATGCCATTGGCCCGGATAAGGCCTCCTTTCTTGTAAAATTCGCCTCCAAGTATTACAAATTCGATGTATTTCGCACTCCCAAAAAAAAGAAGTGGGCCATGCTGCTCTACAGCACAGGTTCCAAGGAGTTCAATATTAAGATGAGGGCGCATGCCAAAAAGCTGGGCTATAAGTTGAATCAAGAAGGTCTGTACAATAAGAAAGAGATAGCTGTGAAGTCTGAAAAAGACTTCTTTCGCATACTCGGGTTGCCTTACCTGGAGCCGCCGCAGAGGAACTAAGCCCGGAACATGATGCTGTTGAAGCGATTTTCGTGAGGAAAGGCGGCCTCAACGTTACAGATGCGGCAGTTGTAAAAACTCTCGCCATTCGATTTTTTGTACAATTCGATGCCGGCGAAGCTGCATTCTGGGCATAATATGTAGAGATTGATAAAATGCTCCAATATAGCCTCCAGCTCGTCTCCCATATAAAAGCCGCGAATCCGCAACATCCCCAAATGGCCTATATACGAGGTTTCCCTCCCGACATCAAATGAAAAGAACTTGGCCAGCTTCTGTGGCTTCTGCTTCAGCTTAGAGGCGATCCTTTTGAAGTTTGTAATTATTACATGATTAAGTTCCTCTTTTATTGCAATTTTGGGAATTTGCTTCCGGAATTGGCCAGATTCCATATATCCTACTTTATATATTTTTGATAATGCAAATCAAGCAGATGTTCAATCAGATGCCATTTTTTGAAAATTCTCCAGAAACGCCGATACAGATTTTTAACCGACACCTTCTTCAGACGGAGCAACAATTCTAGATCAAAATAATCTACCTCAAACAGCGCCTGCGCTAGGAATATCCCCATGACAGGGTCCCGGCAGCACCTCATAAAATACACTAGTTCATCTTTCTGAGAAACATTCCTTGGGCGCAGAAATTGGGTTAATTCTGCGATTGATGCAGGGGCGCGGCCTTCGTTTCCGCCCTCTAGAAACTGTTTGGGTGCCGAATCTGGCACTTGTTCCGGGGCGGCAACTCCGAGAATCGCGCACAGTTGCTCAATTGAGGGCCGGTTCGCAGGGTCTTTCCGGACCATGCCTGCGACAACCCGCAGAACCTTGCTATCGTACTTCTCCTGAAGTTTATCAAAATCGAGCAGCAACATCTCACCATTCTCATCCCAAACCCTATGAAACTTGCCCAATAAGAAAAACAGTATAACGGAACCCATCATATACACATCAGTGGCGTAATCCAAGGAGTCGCCTTCTGGAGGAACATACTTGAGTGTCGTACTGGAAAACGCGGGCTTGATCCCAATGAAGCAGGCGGAGCTGAAATCTCCTATAACAAGCTTCGAATGGTCATAAAAAATATTACGCATCTTAAGATCCATATGTACGACCCCTTTTTGCTTCATATGAAGCAGCGCCCCGAATAGAGGGATAAAAAGTTGATCCAATAATGCCATCCGCTCCCAAATCGGCATCGTTTCCGCTAAATCCGCCAAGTCGCATTCATACAGCGGCATTTTTATGTGCATCCGCTTCCGACAAGACACGCGGATATATCTGTTCAGATGAGGATGATTCAAATGCCGCATGATAACAATTTCCTTTATCGAAACACCGATGCTGATATTATTCACTATTTTTACCGCATATGATTTGTATAATCGTACCACCCCATGACCGCCCGCAACTTCCTTATATTTCATATACTTAATCGCATGCGTTTATAAAAAAACATAAAGATATATGTTATACTGTAAATTATATATAAAGGAGGACAGTCGTGCTGAAATCAACAAGAAAATACTGGTTTATATATACAATAATTTGGAGACCCTTATCTTCGATAAGCAGCTCCTGTTTGACTACATCCGTGTGGGCAAGAAGTCCAAACCCAAAGGAATCACCAAATGCCCGACCCTCATATTCGATAACAAACAAGTGTATACAGGAGAGGAAATCCTGGCCTTTCTAAAAAGACCCGTCAAGCAGCAGCCCAAGCGGCGGCCCGACCCAACTGGCGATGGCGGCTTGTCAAGTTATTATGACAGCCTTATCGGTGATATAAATGACACCGCTCAGGGGACTTCAGTCGACGAGGTCCACCAACAGCGTCTAGCTGAGATGATACACAATAGGCAGGGCCCTCAACAAGAAAAATCCAAAATCCGCGGCCGCTACGATTCAGTTATCAACAAACTCAGCTCCAGCGCACCAACCCAAGAATATCAAATGAGTGATGACTTTCAGAATGATTTTGCCGATGCAGGCGATTTTGATATGCCACCAGAAGACGACTATAATCAGTACGCCAAGAGCGTAATGGGGGGCGGCACCGGACTTATGGCCTAATCACATCGCCAGACCTTTATTCTGAGTATCTTACAAGGAGCCGTCTGATCAACAGCCTCGACCAGCCGAGGAGCCACCACTCGGCAAACTTCTTCGATGGCCTGCCATGTGTCCAGCATGTTGTTATATATTTTTTTTTCAGCAAACAGCTCATAGAGCTCAATTATGGTGATCGCCACGCAGGAAAAAGGGCTGTACTTCTCGTAGAGCTCCAGAAAAGGCTCATTATCGCATCTATCTCGCACAAGGTCCATACTAGCTACAACATACACTAACTTAGAGGATTCCGAACTGATATCTATCTTGCTGAGCTGTCTCTGCAACTGGCTCACTAGCTCCATTTCGTTATCTTTTCGCAGCTTCTGGATAATCTTGTTGAAATCCTCTAGAAACTTATCATATTCTTCCTCTTTTTGCCGCAGAATCAGCGTCTGTGTGCCTACCCCAGAATGATACTTCCGGACTGGCCCGAAGTCCGCCAGGGCGCGGCGAATGGGCTCATAGTAGTCATAATGGGCTCCATTTATTTTTTTAGTGTATGTGCCATAGGGCTCATATACCATGATTTCGCCATCTTTCAGGATAATCGCCCCCTGATGGTACATATTTGTCCCAAAAGAGAATCCAACAGGGTAAACGGCAGTTTCAATTTGAATCTTTGGAAAGCTATCCTCTATAAGCACCAAGCGGCCGCCTTCGATGCCGAACTCAAGGAAAATCTCATTCATTATCGGAATTCGCAAATACTTCCCCAATTTCATAAAAATGCACTCGCTGGCTTCTCGAGAAAAAGATAGCATGAGCGCCAATTTTGCACCAAGTTTCATATAACAAAATAGGAAAATTCTTTCGCCAGTGGCTTTCGCAGTTGCCGCAGTTGATCCGCCACATCCTTGTAATCCTGATTCTTGATGGTTTTCTCTTTCATTTTCCGAATCAGCGGCGGCATCAGATCCTTGAACTTCGCCAGCACAGTTTTCAGCCTTTCCGTGTGCTCTCCCTTTTTATCCATCGTAATAGCCTCCTCGAGCATGCCCTCGATGAACAGAGTATGTTTCGAAATACAGTCGAGGCAGTGTTTATTCTCATGAAATAGATGATCCTCCAATAATATCATCTGTTTCGCCACTTCGCGAATATTAAAGCGCGGATCTACCAGGGAAAGCGAATCCACCCAATTCTTACTGCGTTTGTCCGCTTCGCCGCTCTCCCGGAACCCTCCTCCGGAATATACCTTTGTGGATTTTGACCAGAATTGCAATATCCCGAACACAACAGCCAACACTAGGAATATCGAATGTTGCGTAATTATCCAACCTATGAGAGAAATAAACACTAAATACATATATCAAAAGTGAATTAATATTTCGTATAAAAGTATATGAAAATCGAGAAGGTGCAAATCAGTGAGCTAAATCTGGAAAAGAACTTGAAGGCTGCGGCCCATAAGGAAATCCGGGAGCTCAGCTCTCGCGAAAATATCAATATCGAGAAGCTCATCCCCAAAACGCCCTCATTTGAGATTACCTTCGAGTTGCACGACGTCCCCGCGTCCATTCCTAATGCCTTTCGAAGATGCTGGATCGACTATATTCCGGTGAACATCCTAACGTTCGACATGTATGAGGATTTTGAGTGCGATGACCTCTTCCTGACCTGCGATCAGCTTAACCATAATATGGGCTGCATCCATATCGACCAGGATGAAAAGTTTGATGGATCTATCAGTATCCAGAATGACAGCCCCAACCAGCTCAGGCTGATTACTACCAAGGATATCGTTTTCAAGGGGCGCGCGAAGATTCACTCGGACTATCCAATCGGCTATTTGCGCCCAAAATGCAGCTTGAAAATAAAAAAGATCTATAATGTGGTTGCTAGAGGCTGCGACACAGGCCGGGCCAGAGGCATTAATGGAGCGGTGATCTATCATATTCTTGATCAGAAACCCTTCAACCAGTTTACCGGAGAGGGGACCAAAACTGTGACCAAACTGGCTCGTTCTTTCAAGATCGGCTATGAGACGCGCCGAACTGCGGACCCCATTTTATGGCCTTTCGAAAAGGCCTGCGATATTATTATCAACTCCTGCGACGCCGTCAAGAATGCCATTCTTAATGATGATCAGGACAAGATTATCGTAACACAAATCCACAGTACCACCAAGTATACGATCTACAACGAATATCTTACTATTACTGATCTCCTTGAGGACTACATATTCGCCGAATTCAAGGGCAAGATTGTGGTGATTTCTTCCAATAAATCCTTCGAAGAAGACATCGCCATTCTCAAGATCATTCATCCGGATCATCGCGAGATCATCATGGATGCCTGCAGCAAGATCAAAAAAGATATTAATGAGATTCGCGAATACGTGAAGAAAAATGCGAAGTAAGCCCTCCTTTCCAGACCTTTTTCGAGTACCCTTCCTTTCACTATTTTTTTTTTACTAAAAAAGGAATGCCATATTACTCCTTTCCATACCTTTCCGAAGTATTGGAAAAGTGAATTAGTTAAAAACAAAAACAGGTATGCAGCGCAAGAATAGAATCAAAAATCCCACCAAGTTAAAAAAATCATGCAACATCCGCCAGGATGATCATTTCGTTGTGGTGGACGGCATCAAGCTCTTATCCGGATATACTCCCGAAGAATACCAGATGCATGAAATTTCCATTCGGTTATATCAGGGTCTCGTCAAGACCTGCTTCTTGCAAGAACTTGAGCTGAGCACCATCGCCGGCATCGGGAAAATCAGCAACGTCAATCTACATGAGGACATCCTGGCAAATAAGGTGGCCTTTGTCCCGGGAGTTCACTCGGTTACCGGCCGCGTTAATAATCCCACCAAGAAAGAGTTCCGCTGCCAGTTTACCGTAAACGTCCAGAGTGACACCAAAAAAGACAAAATATACAAGATCAAGGTGTTTCGAAATGGCAAGGTACACATCCCAGGAATCATCCACGACGAGATGCTCGATGTAGTGTATCCTCTGAATGTCATCCGCGACTTCCTCAGGCACAATCTTGAAAGCGACCTCATTAATGCCGAGTATGTGAAGGCCACCATGCGGAATTATCGCTGCAACCCCGCCCGCGCCGACCTCGGAATCATCATCGGAGTGTTCAAAAGGTGCATGGTATATGAGCACAGCCTCCGGACAGTCTCCATATTCGATATGTATGAGTGCACCACTTTCATAAGAAAGAAACTTGGAGAGAAGGCCTGCTTCATATTTATGAAGTACGTAAAGTGGAAGACTATGCCTATCAAGCAGCCCAAAAGGAATGCCCAAAAGACATCCGGCATATTAATAAAAGCGGACCGCTACAGGGAGCAGGTTGGGCATAAGGACCTCACCATCCGCGTTTTGACTAGCGGAAAGGTGACTTTCAACGGCGGCAACTCCAGAATCGAGGTCGAAAGCAGCTATTGGTGGCTAAATTTCATTATTAACAAATATTATGGAGAGGCTGTTTATGACCCCACACTCAACGCTCCCATCATTCCCACAAACCTGGATAAGTTGCGCTTCGATTAGGCGCTAAATTAGTTTTTTTGTTGAGCCGGTGAAGTATTATCTTGATAGTATATAATGGCCGCCATTTTTATACATCATCGCGATCTCCGGCAGGTTGATAATTTGGGTTTGGAGGCGGCCTGCGCCTCATATTCAAAAGTATATCCCATTTTTATTTATACCCACGAGCAGATCAAGCAGAACTCATATTTCAACCCTCGTTCGATTTCCTTCATGACACAGTGTTTACAAGAAATCACAGTGACTGTTTTTGAGGCTAGCCGCCCTTATGCGGATGAAATTCTGCATCTTTTACAGCGTCTTAAGCGCGAATTGGGGGCTGCGGCAGTTTACGAAAACCGCGACTTCTCGCCATTTGCGCGACATCGCCAGGATGTAACTTCAAAAGCTGCCAAAAAGTGCGGCCTGGAATATCATCTCTGCGAAGACTGCACACTTCTCCCAATGGGCCGCTTCCTCAAGAAAAACCAAGAGCCATACATCAAATTCACCCCTTTTTATGAAATGGCCCGTAAAGTGCACGTCCCCGAGCCATCCCGCAAGAAACTCACGCTTGCGCGTGCCGGCCCATCCAAAATCCCCACCCAATACATTAAAAAGATCGCAATTACAGCAGGCCGACAAGCGGGCCTCAAAATAATAGCCCATTTGGCGGATTTCTCCAAGTATGCGAAGACGCGCGATTTTCCCAAACTCTCCACAACGCGCCTTTCTGCACATCTCCATTTTGGCACTGTTTCTCCACGAGAAGTATACCATGCTCTGAAGAAGCTTCATAATACAGAGATCATACGCCAGTTATATTGGAGGGAATTCTATATGTATATCACCGAATATGTTAACACTGATTATTCCAAAAGGGCCGCCACAAGGGCTGATGTCGCCTGGTCGCATAATATGGCAAACTTTTCGAAATGGTGCGAGGGCCGCACAGGGGTGCCAATCGTGGATGCCGCCATGCGAGAGCTCAATCAAACAGGCTATATGCACAATCGCTGCCGTATGATAGTGGCCATGTTTCTGATATTCAATCTGCACATCCATTGGAAAGAAGGGGAGCGCTATTTTGCGCAGAATCTGATCGACTACTCTTACTCCAATAACTTTGGCGGATGGGTCTGGTGCGCCGGTACAGAAACATATTCAAACGACTATTTCCGCGCGTTTTCCATGGAGCAGCAGTCCAAAAGGTTTGACCCAGATGCGGAATATATCAAAAAGTGGCTCCCTGAGCTCAAGACAGCCTCCCCGAAAGACATCCACACCTGCCGCGCCACGCAGCCCATAGTGGATCTTAAGAAGAGCCGCCTTGAGGGCATCCAAATGATTGCAAAAAAAAGAACTTAAGGCCATGGAAAATAGTGAATTTTAAATTCGATGAAACATGATAACTGCTATTTGGTACTATGGTGAGCTAATCACCTATCTCGATGAGTTCAACGAGCCCACTATTCCTGGAAACAGCCCTCAGGATGTCATCCGAGAGGTTGGCGTTATTGATAACCCACAGCCCAATAACAATTCTCCTGAGTGCGAAATGGGGTATATTTGCCCTCTTCTTGGCCAACCCTGCAGAAAATACCATGCTATGGTCCTCTCAGATAGCGGTATTCCTTGCAGAAACGCCCACTGCCGAGACATCGATTGCCCCTTCTTCCACGTTTGCCCAAATGGAACCAGATGTGCTGCCTTTCTCAATGGCCGGTGTCACTTCCCGCATTGACTAGTTTTTTTAGATCCATTTAGCATCAATAATCATATCTATGAAGATATATGCTATAGTTATTATGGTGATCTGAATAAGCGTCCCTTTTGTTGTAGTATTGTCCATAACTACAGCCCCTTGGACATTCGCCAGAATTGAGTTGATAAAGGAGCTGCTCATGACAAAAACCATAACAATCGCCAAAAGAAAGGCTTTTTTATATGGGATCTGAGTGATAAGGTCTTTTCCTAAGCTAATAAAGTCATGGGATTCGTCATCCAAATATTCAACATCATCGCGCATATAAATTACTCAATATTTTTGATTACGCGATTGCCGCATTCAGATCAAAAAGCGGGTTATACTTGATTTTCAGCCCACAATAAACCACTGGAGCTTTCTGATAGTTAACTGGGGTATATAATCCCTGGAACTGCGCCTCCTTTAATATGAACTTGAATTGCCTCCAGAAGTTGTTACTATGCTCCGCATCAGACATCGTCATAGCCACATGCGCCAATTCGTGCAAAAATACATACTTCATAGTTTCTATGTCATGCAGCTGGTACGGGAATTCCTTCTGCCGAAGACAGAGCGTGATATAGTCCCCTTTATTGAGGGTATAACTTGTATCGCTATTTGTTGGCGGATTTTCCGAAAGGGACGCCCCTCCTTTGTATCTCTTCTCAAGATTGCGAATAAGCTCGTACCCTAGAGGATCTAGGTTAGGATTCCGGGAATAGCGGACCCTCATATTTTTTATGAAAGTGCGAGCAAAATTGTCTAATTCCGCAATCATATCGGAGGCGCGCTGCTTGTCGCTCATATCCATCACCCGGTAAATTTGCCCATTTATGGCCGATTTAACAGATGTTAGATTATGAAAATATCTGAAATAAACGAATATACAAATTAAAACTAAGACTATAATCCACTCCATCATATATATTTAAAAGAATATAAAGCGGAATATATGGCTTTCGATCCAATAAAATTAAATATCATGTCCAGAGATGGCCAAGTGAGTTATTCAATCATTATTGTGGGAGAGGTCCCGGCTGATGTTGAAAGGACGCTCAGTTCCGGCAAACATGACGCGCGCATCCTAGAAAACTACTACGGGAAGAGCTGGCGCCGCAAGCTATTTTTAGGCGACAAACGCGGTGGCGACGATTATTTCTCATTAGATGAACTCGACCTGCTGACCGCTGAGACTGCTCCGGAAGAGGCGGCCGTCCCAGAAACGCCATCGAAACATGGTATTCACTACAGTTTCGTGAATGTCTTTTCGTTTGACACTGTGCTGGAATTCAAACAAAAGGTGGAGTTTATTACCAAAATCCCCCTTTTTGCGCAATACATATGCTATTTCTTCAATAAGACATATATTTCTTGCATGTACACCATCGAGTTTAAGGGCCAGGTAATCCACCCAAACATCTTCCGCGCCATCAAATCTTCAAACGAGCGCATCGAGAATGTTCCTATTAATAAGACCTTTTCGAGCATCGGAGGGGCTGCCAAAATAAAAACATATGATTTTGCCGTCGTTATGGACGAATTGAAGGCGAAATACGAGGCGCGCGAGTTTTATTTATTCGATATGCGCCAGTTCCTGGATGAAAATCTTTGCCAAAAGCTCGCCAATTCCGGCAACGAGACCGAGCTCAAGGTTATTTATTATGGTTTCATCATGCCGTACTTCCCCGTACTGACATACCAGGTGTTCGTGGACTATGTCAAATTCAGCTACAAAGACTTCATTCAGCGCTATCCTCATGTTATTAACGGCCATGATTACAAAAAAGTTATCGATACTGAGTCCGAGATCACATTCCAAGCTTTAGAGTTCGCGGAAAACGCGAAGAAATATAAGTGCGTCAGAGACAAGGTTATCACAGGAATCGAGAGCTGCATCCTCCAAGTGTTCACCAAATATACAAAATCTGTGGTAGTCCATATTCGGAATCTGTTTGATATTCTTCCACTGAATGACCAAATAGTTGCAGCCTCGTGTATTATTTCGCATGAAGGCGGCCGCTATATCTTGAGGAAAACTTACAAAAAGAATGTGGGAATCAAGTTCCAGCAAGAGCTCAATCAGCTCACTTACAAGATCCGCTATAACACGCAAACCACGGAGTTCTTTAACTTGACTTTCAATAGAAACGGCAATTACTTTATTTCTTCCAATTTTCTTGAGGAATATGCCTATGATTTCCACGATATAGTCAATGTTCTTTCAAAAATTGTCAACCCATTAATTGAAAGGATAAACGGACTTCGCGGCTCTGTCCTAATCGGCAATAATAAGCTTGATCCGATGCGATTTCAGAATGTCAAATTTATAGAGGTCAAAATGTTCATTATTTGGAAGACTCCGGTGTCATTAACCAACTACGCCGCATACATGGAAATCCTCTCGCAATTCAGTAAAGCGCGCATCATCACGCCAGTCGACTCAACTGCGGAATATGATAAATTCTACTATAACAAGGGAGTTTATCAAATAAATGTGGAGCGTATCGAAAAAAACATAGATGTTAACAATTATTACGCATTTCTAACAGATCCAAAAGTTCGGCACATCGTCTTGTCTCTTTTTAAGCAGAATCGCGTCATGTATGTTGCCAATCGCAACTTCGATATGAGAATCTCAATAGAAGGCATCCGTGATAAGGAATTCACCACCTATTTGAACTACCTCCTATTTTCGCTATATCAGTTCTCCAATAAATTCATTCGTGAGACTAACCACCAGACTAGCTCCAAGAGCATTAAATCCCTGAAGAGCCAGGACCCGTCTCTGTATAACTTCAAGAAGCTCTACAACACGAGTATCCCATATTCAAAAATCTGCCAGAAGCCCTTCCAGCCAATTATTCTGGATCCAAGCGACAAGCGGAAGGGGGCTGTCAAATTCTGGAACTTCACAACCAAAACCAGCACCTATTACTACTGCCCCAATCCCAAGTATCCCAACCTGACCTTTCTTGTGAAGAAGCATCCCAAGGATTACTGCATCCCATGCTGCAAAAAAAAGGACATGAACGAGTCGGTCTCCAAGTCGGATATTTTTAAGAAGTGCCTAGATGAGCACATCTATACAGACAAAAAAGTCACCATCGAAACGCGCTATATCATGAACTACGGCAAGTTTATTGAGCCCGGCCGCCTCTGCCGCCTTCCAGAAAAGTTCATGAAAACGTTTGTCTACAATAGCTTCACGACGGCGGTCCCTCAGAAAGAGTATTACATATATGGCGTCCCCCAAAATACAAACAGCATTCGGAATACCGGAATACTCAGCTCTCTAGTGATAATCATGGAAAAAGAGCTCAGCGAAATTATCAAAGAAATGACTGCAGAGATCAACAAAAAGAAGCACCTCTTCTCAGTTTTGCTAAATGGTTCTATTTACAGATATTTCAATAGTCATCGCGACTTCTGCCAATCTTTTCACGACACCTTTATATCTTCGGCAATCACCACAAGCGACATCCCCTGGCATGATATTATTAAAGATGTCCTGTTCTTCTTTCTTGACATTAATGTAATCGAGTTTATCGACTTCGTGCCGTATAATGGAAATATTAGTGACATATCAATAAATTTGCCATCGAATATCACCAGCGGCAGCGACATCCTCACTAGCCCACGAAGTATTGTGCTGATGCGCAAAATGGCCAACGTTTTCCCGATCTTCCAGGTGAACTCTCAGCACTACTTCTCAAGTGGGATAATCGATAAAAAGATCTTTGGGCCGGACGACCAAATAATCGACGTAATAAGCCATTTGGTTGATTATTACAAGAACAAGGAGTCGACATCGGCAAATACTCTCGAATTGAGCGATATCATTCAATTCTGCCAGGCGCAAAAGGACTACTCCATATCGGGCATCTTTATCAATAAATCCAACCTGTGCTACATGGTGGCAATCAACCAGGACAAGCTCTACATACCAGTTAAGTACGTTTTTCACAAGGCCGCGAAAGGGATCAACGTATACTATGAAACATTCCGGCGATCGGGCAAGAATTCTATGAAGATGCTGAATGAATTCCTTTTGAAATACAACACATGGATTATTCAGCAGAATAAGCACCTTCGCCGCGAACCTACCTACAAGACAGTTTCCGTGGATTATTGGCTTGTTTTAGACCCGCTTAGTGGAAACAAGGAAAAAAAAGTAATTGGCTTCCGTTTTCAGGACCTAAACTTCTACGTTGAACTGAAGCTCAAGGAGGCCCTTGCTCTTAAGAAAGCAAAATTAGTTCGTCTGTATTATGAGCCCGATACACTAAATAGAGTCGCTTTTGAGGAGCCGCCGCCACAAGAAGATAACCGCAGCATGAACATTTATGATGACCTCTACCAATACCACAGCTATTCGCTATTTGTGCTCAAATTTATGAGCTACTTTAATCAGTCCAAAAATACAGCCTTCCGGAAGTTCATCCACAACAAGCTCGAGAATTCAGATGAAAATATCATAGGAATCCTTAATGAGGAGCTCCTCAAGATATATCTGCATGAGTATTCCCAGGCGCCGGCCAAAAAGGTGCTCATACAGCAGTTTGATGAGGAGGCCTCCCTGATCAGCCACTTCAAGCTGTTTTTCCTGAATGACATGAGCAAGCTCGAGGCGCAAATCAAAGAATATATGAAAAACAACATCACTCTGGAGAACCTCCATCAGATCATCGATACGTCAAGCTATGCCTTTGATTTTATCGAGATACACCGCCTCAAGAATATGCCTTTTGAGAAGGCCCGGCAAGCCCTAGCCGCCACTGCGAAAAAGCTATTTACCATTAAGAAAAACCCCCATTTTAAGGAGACCAACTTCCCGAATATCTTCAGCAGCTGCGATTCACGCAATTCCGCCACATTTTGCGACAAGGACAAACTTATAGTTGACAAAAAGTACTTCGACGACTATTTGGACATCTTTCTGCAGGATCTGCTTAACCCACTCAAGGAGCAGTGGCTTTTTAACATTATGTTTGCCGAAAATGTGTTCTCGTTTTTTGAATTTATAAATCGGCAGAATGAAAACATAGAGGTTACTCAGCTTTGGTAATTAACCAGGAAAACAGCCGGCTCCTTGCCGAATACTCCTTTATGCGCCCCATATACTAGGAAAATGACAACAGATATCAACACGGGATATACTATGTCATATGGCACCTTGCCGTTTCCCCAGGCGGCGGCCAGGGACAATAATAGCACACTAACTAGAGTGATAAGCCAGAATTCTACGGATATCATTATATTTTAAAAATGAATTTTTTTTAACAAAAAAAGCAATTAAAATGGGAAGCCAATGTTCTAGCCCCCTTCACAGGGCCGTCCAAGAAGACAGCTATATTAATGTAGTCGAGCTAATCTTGGAGGGAGCTTCTATTGAATCAATCAACTGGTTGGGCCAAACACCCATCGATATTCTTATTCAGAAACAGAATGCCGACATGCTCCATGTAGTGCTTAATGAAGTGCGGCCCCCCATAGAGCAGCTTGAAAAATATCTCCAAAAGGCAATCACTTATCCGGAATCTTACGATTCTATCATCAAGTGCCTACTTTTGGAATATTGCGAGCAGGGCCATATGGATCTCGCGATTGAGATTCTCGAGAAGGGCTATTTCTTTCATAATAACCATGAAATGACTGCCGCAGTCAACGCCCTCCTCGAAAGAGGCGATTATTCCAGCATTAAGCACTTCTTCGTCGACCAGTCTGTGAAGATTTCAATCCTAAAAACACTCACTATGTTCTACAGCTTGGATGCTTTACGTGTGTGCCTCGATGACGAGCAGAACCAGGCAGTCCTAGCTGAATTGCTCATCTGCGGCATTTATAACATCAATTATGATGCTGTCGAGTTCTTGATCCAAAAAGGGGCCGATGTGTTCTTTCGGCTAAGAGGATTCAGTCCTTATAGTAAAGCCCTAGGAATATTCAATCATAAGATGATGCACATCATCCTCCGCTGTCCTTTCAGTAATCACTGGAAGATAGTGTTTGATTTAGTTAAATATGGCTATTATCCACATGCTATCCATATCTTGAAGCCGCTTCAGGGAACTAAGCCGGTGGATATGGATGGGGAAACTATTCTGACTTTCTTCGTTCAACTTGGCAAAGATTATGTCGGATTTGCCACAGAGATCTTGGAGATTTGGCCCGAGCTGCTCACTGAAAACAATAAGTACAAAATGGCGCCTATTTTCTTGGCCGCCAAATATCATAAGAAGCACCTCTTCAGACTGTTTCTGAAGATGGGCGCATCTGTCGACGAGAGCACCCTGCAAGACGAATATGTAGATATTGTCAAAATCTATAAACTCGAGCAGAAGTTGCTGCTTCTAGAGGAGGATTTTGTGGAGATTTCCATGATGCCGCCCGCAGTTCACGGAGGATCAGCCTACCGCCAATCCCAGAGCTCCTTCTTAAGGAAATCATAAAATTATAAAAAACTGAATTTTTTTATCCATTAAAAATGAAAGAACTTCTGAATGCCCTTTTGAATGTTGAATGCTGTAATCACTGGAGCTCCTGTTGCCAGGAATACACCATCCACTATATGGCCCCCTTTTCCGTTTTCGAGAGTTCTGTGATTGGCGAAAATAACATTCACATAATGAAGGCCATTAGTACTTCTATTGCCGCTTCCAGATGGTGCTCCCGTTTTGGCATCCCAACTGATCATATCGCTCGGCTTATTGATGATATTTACGAGGCCTTCTTTGGCAAGATGATCTGCCACTGCATCCGCTACGACCACAAATCTTTGAACGAACAGTCTGTGTACGAATACATCGTCCTTCGCTGGATTGCGGAGTATGATCTTGTAGACAGACCCGAACAGTATACCTGGTGCCACTTTCGCGAAACATGCGGCGGATCAGCCAAATGTTTATACCATCACGATGATACTCCAGATAACGAGGTCTTCCGCAAGCTCAGGTCCAACAAAACCTTGTGCATGAGTACCACCTGCGGCCCGCGCAAGCCATGTTCAAAGCTGATCCATGGTTTCCGAATTACGAATATGATTGAGCGCATCTTGACGGCCCGTGAACCGGAAGAAGAAATCCGAGTTGCGGCCGTCATCAACCATAGAGCTGAAAAAAAAGATATTGCTAAAGTAGATATCGATCAGGCCGATGATGCCATTTTAGCTCGATTATTCTCTCTCAATTCCAAAACTTAGAAATCTTTGCATCCAACAGTTTTTTTATCGCAAGCACTTCCTTCAACCACACTCGCCTGCCGATGAACTCAGGGTCCGAATCCTCATTAAGTTCCGTAAGGCTGTCCTGCAGGGATTTGCGGCTAGTTTCATAATTCTCGCAGCCGTCCTGCGTCAGCTTCATGATGCTGATTCCCGTGATATAATCGTAAGTGCCCTTTTCGAAGCACTTCTCCTCAATTTGCTCAAGAGGGGTGAATTCAGGGTTGGCCACCATTCTTTCATTCAGTTTATCAAACCCGCGCTTCTCAAGCTCGGCCTCCAGCTCAGTTTTCCGGAGTTTACTAATATCGCCAAATTCCCGGATATTCCGAATGAATCTGATGAGATTATCAAGCTTCAGGATCTGCATTTTTAGGATGATCTTCTGCCGGCACACCCTTTTTGCGTAAATCTGCTTGCGCCCGCGAAACCAGCACATGAAGGCGGCCTCATATGTAAGGAACTCATTAATACAAGCCCCATCGCCAATAAAGTTCAGGTTGGGCTTGAGGTATCTTCGCAGCTTGAAGAAGTCCAGCCCCCAGTTATCACCCAGCTTCTTAACGTGAGCACAGCCCTGCTTGCTGAGATAAAAGGTTAGGCTCGTATGTTCATTTGTACTGGAATCGTTTGGCAAGTCATCGTGGAAATCTCGATTGCAGTAAGTGTTCACCTCGCCCTCATTCTCATTTTTATCAACTTTGCCGATCTTTTGCGCATGCAAACTTGGATACATGTACAGCGGCATCGTTGTAATGTGAAAATTGGGCTCCTTCCAAGTATAGCTCGCAAGAGAGGCGTATTCCTCGCCATTCTCGTTGTAAACTATCTCTGAATTGTTATAATTGTATATGGGGAGCCGGCCGATCTCTGAGATGGTCCCATCGAGCAATCCGATGAGGTTTTCCAGGACTTGCGAATGGTTCCGCGGAAACACCTTCGTGGACCAGCCAGTGCCGGGAATCTGAATGAATTCCATTATGGCCGCTGGAATCACAGTATAATAGCTGGTCGGCTCATGCCTGGACCCTTCATCCAACTCGTAGTCCAAGACATAATCGTCATCGCGCGGATACAGCAAATTCACGAGATCTCTGTTGAGCCTTACCGAAACATAACGCGGCTGGGCGCGATCTTGGCCCCCTTTTTTGTAACTCCCAACTTGGCCTTCAGGTAGGAATATTGGCAGCACCTTCCCTCCTGGAAAGGTCTGAGCCATCTTAATGATGGTGTCATTCAAAGAGGCATCTCCATGGTGATATGCCGAATAATCCATGACAGCTCCCGTGAGCTGAATAACCTTGCTTTCGGGGCTGCCCGTTCCAAGTTTCTTGATTGCGGCAAACAGAACTTTTCGCTTCGCGAGAGTCAGCCCATCGTAAATCGATGGAATTTTTCTCACGATGTTGTAGCGTTGGTATTCATGCACGCTGGTTTGCAGGAATTCGGACATAGTCGTCTGAGTATTGACTATGTGATCCGCCTGCGGATTTTTCAAGATCTGCTTCCTCACATCAGACTCCTTTCCATAATATCTTTGGAAGATCTTGAAAGTTTCCTCATCAAACGACAATCGGATGAGCTTCCCATCAATCTTGGAAAACATTTCCAGAGATTCGCTGTCTTTATTGGATCCCAAACCTTTGCAATATTTTACCGTATGATTGCGCGGCTTCGGGTTCCAATTATTGTAATCCTGGATAGTGTAGAACACACGCGAATTCTTTCCCCAGACAACTCTGATGATTGGTGTATTCAACTTGCGAATAAATTCGCGCTTGATGAGATTTGGCCAGAAGCACAGCAGATTGGAGCAAAATAGCCCGCATATGTTGTGCCCATCCAGATCCTGATCAGTAACGAGCACGATATGCCCATAATTCAGCTTCGCATACTGTGCATCGCCCTCCGGCGTCAAATCATAGTGATGGTCAGCCTTCAGGCCAAGAATCTGGATTAACTCGGCAAATCGCGCGTTTCCTATAACTTTTTGCAGATCGTGCGCACAGCCGCTGCCATCCTCCTCACGTTCATCAGAAATGTTC
>JAIXRC010000098.1 GCA_027485415.1 Cryomorphaceae bacterium
CGAGGTTTCCACGGTGATGCCCAAGGATTGGCTAATTTCTTTGTGTGAAAATCCTTCAATCGCAAACAAGTTAAATACAATTCTACAGGGGGCACTCAGGTGAAGCAGTAAGGTTTCCAGGTATTCTTTCTCAATCTCTGATTCTATGGAAGGAGCATCAGCGGTTTCAAAAAATCCTTCAGCGGGTGACACAAGAAACGTCTGCTTGTACCGCTTGTGTTTGCGCAGGTAATCAATGGATACATTGGTACAAATGCGTTTAATCCAAGCATTGAAATTTAACTGTTCGTAGCGGTGTAGGTTTTGAATGATTTTAATGAACGATCCGTTGATCACATGCATGAGTTCTTCATCCGTACTGAAGAATTTGCGTGCAGAACGCTGTAGAATCGGAAAACAATAGTTGTACAAAGCCAATTGACTTTTACGGTCGAATTGCTTCGACCCAATAATCCATGCCTCATCTGGTGTACCCAATAGTTTTTCCTTCTATTTGAAAGTAACGAAAATAAGTCAGCAAACGGGGGGTGACCTGTTAAATTTCTTGGGTTGCTTAGGTATTGGCCCTAAATCGAGCGCTGAACTTTAAAATGGGTTTTTCGAACCTAGAAGGGAATCACTTCACCTCCAACCTCAACATAAAGGCTATCGGTTTCACCAAGGAAGAGCGTTGCGTTGGTTTGTTGATCGTTGAGCGTAAACACTACGCGATGGGTTCCATCGGGTAAGTTGGGCAAGGCCAGGTAAACATCTGCAGGGGAAAGTACCGTAAACCCGGCTTCTGGTGCAAGCACATGCTTGAATTCAATATGAAGTTCTTTGCTTTTTTTTCGAACAACCGATTGAATGCGGTATCCGCCGCTGCCATACAATTCGATGGTTTGTGCGTAAATCAATGGACCATTTCCGTGCAAGGCCACGCCAATTTTTCCTTCGATGGGAATGCGTGCTTGTTTTTTGGAGCAACCCAGAAAAAACATTGTAAACAGGAGGATGTATGGGTATTTCATAGGGTTAATCAACGCGTAGGGTTATAGTACAATGACGTTCCTTGCCAAAGGTTCGCTTACTGGGATATTCAACGCTTTTAAGTTGAATTTGATGTGTACCGTAGTCGTAAACCATCGAGGTATCACCAAGTGTAACGGTGGAATCGTTTATTTCAAGGGCAATGATAGCCTTCCCCTCCCAGGTGCAGTAGGCCCCCGGCGGACATCGAGAATCTTGAACCAAGTCTGAAAATTTAATGTTCAGCAAAGACGACCCGGTAGATATGCGCACACGCTGGTTTATTTTAAGCGTGAAGTCTTGGTGCAAAGTTTTCTGTTTAGTGCATGAACAAAAGATACTAACTAAAACAAGAAAAAAAATGCGGTACGAAAATGGGTTCATCGCCAAAGAAAACGTTTTTCTATTGGGTTAGGTGGGGTAGTAGTCTGCTATTTCTTCTCCTCAACTTTTTTACCGCACCCTTCGATACGTCCTGCGGACTACTCAGGGTGCCTGGAAAAAGTAGATATATGAGCTTACTCTTTATGCAAGCATTGCGTTTGTTCTCCAACACGGATTAGGTACATGCCCGACGAAAGGTCGCTAACATCGAGGGTTTGAGCTTTGGGTTCATGTATGGGAATACGTGCTACTAGCTTTCCGTGTAGGGTAAAGATTTCGATGCAAGAAGCGTCTTTGGTTGTCCATGTTACAGCGACCTGTTGACTGGTCGGGTTTGGATATATTACAATTGAGGAATTATCGTTAGCCAATTCAGAAGTTCCTAACCAAGCAGGTTCAATTCCGGTTGTGAAAACATGGAGCAATTGTTTATTGACCACCCATAAATTCCCCAATGTGTCTAATTCTATCCCAGCACCTTCAGTAAAAATAATGGGTGTATTCTGCTCATCGTAAATTGTCCAGGTATGAAGCGCGCGATCCAAATATCCTAGTTTTTTGGTCGGACTTAGTATGCCAGCTTCTCCAAAAAGCGCCCAAATATTATGGTTGTGGTCAATTTCAAACTCTTTTATAATGAGGTTTGTGGGCATATTAATCGTGTTATTGGGTGTTATAGTATCAACAAACGAGTTTCCCACCGCTAATGCAATCCCTAAGTCCCCGGATTTATAGAGGGTATCTGAAAATCTTGAAAATTTAAACAGGTACGTCTGATTTTCAAGCATAAATGGAATGGTATCTGCATTGTACATTAATGGTGTTCCATTTTGAAAATAGGACAATCCACCTTGAGAAATGCTTGTTGATGCCCAATGATTTCCATTTTTTGATTCGATTCTTCTCAAGTCACTAGAATTACCCAATTGAACACCTTGTGGTTGAATGACTGAGTAGTTTTCATTGATTCTTGCACACCAAATGGTATCTAAATCCGAAGATAACTGAATGCCATTTACACCATTTGGAATAGTACTCCAGCTATTGCCATCGTAATTGATTAAGCCAAAATATTGATCAACTAAAACAGTTCGAGAGGGGGTAAACGCAATATCTTCAAAAGCGTAGTATCCCTGTAACATAGGTTCATTGCTCGCATTGAAATCAGTAAATTGACCATCACTTGACAAGCGGAAAATTTTCGTTTGACTTGCAAACCAGATGGAGTTGTCATGGGGGTTGACCTTGAATTTTTGGTACGGAAACCCGTATGAATTCCAAACAACGTAAGGATGGAATTGACTGGAATGAAAGGTATGCCAACTTTGTGCAACCAATGTTGATTTTACAATTAAGAAAAGCAAAAAAAATAAAATCCGTTTATTCATTTTCAATACATAAAGGTTTCTTGATGAAATTAACGAATATTGTACTACGTCAGGGTAGTAAATCCTTGAAAAAAC
>JAIXRC010000146.1 GCA_027485415.1 Cryomorphaceae bacterium
CGCTGAGGGTTGAAGTGTATACCGAAATAACTTGATTAGTCTCTAACAAAAAAATCCGGATCTTTGGCTTTATCCATGATTTCCCAAGTGTGATCGGAAAGCAACCTTACCGTTGCGATAAAACGTAAATCGTTTTTTGATTTTCCCCAGTCCTGAGGACCAATAAGGCTTAAAAGGAATTCTTCGTTTTTCTGGTATAAATGGTAGACGTGATGAATTAATGGTTCAAATTTGATGTTGCATTGATAAATCAACAGCGAAATTTTTTTGCGTTCTTCAATGCGTTTTGCCTGCTCTGCCAAAAGCTGAATTTGTTCGTAAATTTGATGAAGTTGTGCTTCGGTTTGAAACTCCATCGCACGCAAGGCTTTACTTTTGGTTTTACCTTCATCAACGGGTTGTATGGGTAAACTGCCTGCATGATGTGCATAGGGTAGTAAACCAGGTGAAGTGCTTATTTTGTCAGGATCTATCGGATTGATAAAAGGTTGTTCTTCACTCATTGTTCATTATCAAATTACTCAATTTTTCAGCTACCATAGCACCAATGGCGATTCCCATTCCTCCCATTCTCACACCGATATAAGCATTTTCTCCAAAAGATTCTATGATGGGAGTTTTACTTAATCCTAGGCCCAAAGTTCCTGCCCACTGGTCCTGTATCTCAAACGTTTGATGCGGTAGAATGTTCGTTTGAAGCACTTCCAATAGGTGTTGTTGAACGATTTCAGTAGGCTGTTGTTCGTAGGTGGTTTCTTCTGCTTTGAACTTGTTTCTTCCGCCACCGAGCAACACCCGATTTCCAACATTTCTAAAGTAATAATACCCTTCATCGAAGTGAAATGTACCTTGAAAACGTAAGTTCTCCAGGGGTCTTGTTACGAGTACTTGGGCGCGTCCAGGTTCAACATCCAGGTTGAGCAATTGCGCGGCAAAACCATTGGTACAAAAAACAAAGCGTTCTGCCTTCAGTGTTCCATGCTGGGTGTCAATTTCCGATGATGTGTCAAGGTTCTCGATGCTTAATACCTCGCAATTGAATAAAAATTTAACGCCACGTTGGATGCATTGTGCGTAAAGTGCGTCCATGAGTAAATCGGTTTCTATGGAACCTTCAAGCCTATTTTTATAGGCTAAATCGAATCCCTGAAAACCGAAATTCTCGATGATCGTATGGTCTTGAAAATAAACCCGATTCTCACCAGAAATTTCCTTCAAGTGCCCATTAAGGTAGTTTAGAAAATCCTCAGAAATTGGTTTTATGTCGGTCAATAAATCCCATGATCCACAAGGTTTATACCCCATGGTTTCGGGTGAAACTAGTTCGAATAATTTTTTCAGTCCTTCATACCGCATACTTAAGGTATCCCATACTTCGGTTTCCGTCTGACGCGCTAAATCAGACTTCAATTCTGAAGGGCTTCCAAAACATGCAAAACCCGCATTTTTTGTACTGGCTCCTGAGGGTAAATAGCCTCTCTCTATAACAAGGATTTTTAAGATAGGCTTACGTTTTTTTAAATTAAGTGCTGTAGTCATTCCTACGATTCCAGCACCGATAATCGCGATATCTACACCGTTGAAATAGGATCGTTTTTCCCAAAAACTTAATTGATTGAATGGAAGCATTTCGTTATTTCCACAAATTTCACGATTTTTGTGGTATTAGGTTGCCTTTTGATGTTACAAACTCCTAGGTTAAACGTTGTGAGCACATGAAATTTCCGCTGTTAGCTGTTTTTCTTCTTGGTTTTCTTTCCCTTCAAGGACAAGAAATTAAAGTGGTCTTTTCCGGAATTACCGTTGGAAACAATGCTGCCAGAATCAGCGGTGCAGGAATCTACTTTTTACAAGATCAAGTTACCATTGCATCAGCTAAATCTGATTCCAAAGGTTCTTTTGTCTTTTCAGGAAGCATCTACAAAAAGTCACCGATTGTTGTGCTTTTTTCCAAGCCCGGTTACCTTCCACAACGGCATTATTTTGATATCAGCAAGTTGGAGGTGCCTAAAAAAACGCTTAGCATTACGGTAAAGTTGGTCGACACCTTAACCGCAGAATTGTTTCCGGTGAACCCATTGGTGAGCGTTAATGTTGATGAAAAGGATTGCGCAGTTAAGTATACTTGGGAAGAAAACCAAGGGTCGTGTACAGTTGATTTTGCGCACAAGAGTACTTATGTAAATACTATTAAGCAATTCATTGCAAAAGAGGAAGCTCGCCAGTTAATGACCAAGTATAAAGACAAAATCCGTGAATTTGAGCAGGTTAAGGATTATGTTAATGCCCTAAAATATTACGATTTAGCCTTAGAGCAGGATAAAAAATTCACACTCAATGACGCGACACTTGCTCCGACAAAAACGCGATTAGATGCCGGTGTTGTAGCACAAAAGAAAGAACAAGAGCGGCAAGAACGGATCGCAAAAGCTTTTGCCGATGGAGATGCGTTTTTAGCTCAGTTGAAGTTGAAAGAAGCTGAAATAGAATATAAAAAAGTAGCAAAGGACGATCCCAATTCCCCCAAACTTAAAGACAAACTTGCGACAATAGCTGCCTTGAAAAGCGAAGAAGCGCAACGTCAAAATGACTGGAAGACCTATGCTCGATTGAATGCACGATTTAATAAACTGTATAAGGTCGAAAAAAAATACCAACTAGCAATGGATGAAATAAAAAAAGCCACTGCGTTGACCAAGCTGCCAAAAATCAATGCTGACTCTACTTCCATGAAAGTTCAATGGTGCACCGTTGCGCTTCAAGAAGCGAATCTGGATAAAGAAATCAATGAAACCTTAAAAGCCTCCGAAAAACTCAAAGGGAATAGCAGTAAAAAAATCCTGGGCGACAGCAAAGGGTTCATCTCGAATTTGGAAAAGTTGGACAACCTAATTGTCAACATTTCAGACAATAACCGAAAAACTTCAGCCCATGGTCAAACCGATAAGGTTATTTCCTCGTTTGTAGATGTCGAAATTAGCAATGCGTATGACCTGCAAGCCCTTGGTAATTATGATAAAGCCATAGAGGTTTACAATCAGATTAAGTCGGTTATTGCATTTGCCTACGATCAAACCTACAAAAACAGTAAGCTTCTAGACATTGAGCAGAAAGTTGCTGAGGCCAAAAAGAACCAACAGAATGATATTGCTAAATTTCAACAGGCGATTAAAACCGCCACGGATGCTTTGGATGCAGCAACATTTTCGTACAGTGCAACGCCCAATTATAAAGCCCGAATGACTGAGGTGAAAAATCTTTTGGCCCAAAATCCACTAAAAATAAAAGCTGCGCAGCCAGAGGTAGTTCAATTGAATCAAAGGTTTTTAAAAGTAAGTCAATATTTCACGGACAATGCTGTCAAGTTAAAATCGCTGAAAAACCCGGATCCAACCCAGGCTATCAAAATTGCTTCGGAGCTGGTCGTAAATGCAAACGCCGCGGGAGTTGGTAAAATGGAGCTCATGTTTCTTCAGAGTACTTCAGATTCTATACGTGCAAAATTGCCCAAAACTGTCACCCAAAGCCAAAACATGGTGCGCAGCACGGTCATAAAACCACCCAAAGGATATACTGCGGTGAATGGGAATGTGCAAACCGCTGTGAATGACATCAACCTTTCGATAAGCCTTGCTAAACAGCGTGCAGATAAAATAATGGAGGACCGTCAAACCAAAGCGGAATTGACGCGAACAGAAACAGCTGAATTAAATGACGTTGCCCACAATACTTTCCGTGACCGGATGGAAAAAGAAGCTACAGTGCGGGATACGATGCGTCAGGTAGAGGTAAGTAAGAACAAAGACCGTGAATTGTCCAATATTAACGTTACCGACAGAAATACTTATGAAAAGGAGGTTCGAAACGTTAACAACGCCGTAATGTCTGAAAAGGCTGCGGATTTAACGGTCAGCGTTAAGGACCAAATTGATTCGAATGTTCGAGCAACCCACAATCAGAATAATTCCGCCTACGAAAAGAATCGACAATTCTCGGATGCAAAAGCCGATTACAGGGACGTAGAACGGGCCAAAGAACAGGGGGTCAATAAGGAACGAGAAACAGGTCAACGAGTTGTGTATTCAGACTATGACGCTCAAAAAATTGCAAACAACCAAGAGGCACAAAACCAGTCGAAAGATCACCAGAAACTTCAGGAAAAACGTTCTGATTACGTCGATGAACGCACAAACCTACCCAATTATATGAAAGATTCGCTTGGTAATTGTTTGCCTTGGAATCACATGTCGGAGTTTCAATACCAATTGACCGATGAACAAGGATTCACAAGTTCCATCATCATTCAGCGGGTTGTAGTTAATGCCAACGGTTACGGTGTAATTTACGAACAAACCATTAATAGTAAAGGAATTAGCAGCTATGCTTTAAACGGAGAGTCGATCCCTGAGTCTGTCTGGTCCCATGACTCTACTGGAGAATCCTTTTTTCAGCCTGGAGGTTCAATTCAGCCAACCTCTTGCCCTTAGTTAAAATTACATTGTCAGTAATTTAATGCAAGTGGTCTTAATCTAAGGAGAATTTTACCCTAGTTTTATCAAAAAAAACGTGAAAATTCATTTTATCGCAATCGGTGGCAGTGCGATGCACAACTTAGCTATTGCGCTCCATAGAAAAGGGAATCAAGTAACTGGATCAGATGATGAAATTCTTGATCCTTCAAAATCAAGGCTTGCACGAGAAGGGATTCTACCCGAAGCAGAAGGTTGGTTTCCGGATAAAATTACCCGTGAAATTGATGCTATAATTCTTGGTATGCATGCAAGGGAAGACAATCCAGAACTATTAAAAGCCAAGGAATTTAAAATTCCAATATACTCGTACCCAGAATATTTGTACGAGGCAAGTAAAGATAAAATACGGGTTGTAATTGGGGGTAGTCATGGTAAAACCACCATAACATCGATGATTTTGCACGCCGCAAAATCCTTGAATTTCCCATTGGATTATATGGTTGGAGCGCAATTAGAAGGCTATGATTGTATGGTACAACTAACGGATTCCGCAACATATATGATTCTAGAGGGGGATGAATACTTGAGTTCGCCAATTGATCGCAGGCCAAAATTCCATTTGTATAAACCGAATATTGCGCTACTAAGTGGCATCGCTTGGGACCACATCAATGTCTTTCCAACCTTTGATAATTATGTGGATCAGTTTAGGCTTTTTATTAAGTCGATTGAAACCAATGGGAGCTTGATTTACAATACAAGGGATGCCGAAATTGCACGCTTGGTCAATGAAACAGATACCCTAAAAACGACCCAGGCAATACCGTATGAAACTCCTTCGTTTGAGGTGACTGAAAATGGCACCTGTTTGCATGTTAATGGCAAAGCGTATCCGCTTCAGATTTTCGGTGACCATAACTTACAAAATCTAATGGGTGCCATGTTGGTGTCCGAGCAAATGGGAATCAATAGCCATGATTTTTTAACGGCCATGTCCGATTTTAAGGGGGCAGGAAAACGGCTTCAATCCGTGATTGATACGCCTGATTTTAAAATGTTCAAGGATTTTGCCCATTCACCTTCCAAGCTTAAAGCCACTACGGAGGCTGTCAAAAAGCAATTCCCGCATCACAAAGTCATTGCTTGTATGGAATTGCACACCTTCTCCTCCTTGAAAAAGGAATTTTTGTCGCATTATAAGGGAAGCATGGCTGCCTCGGACGAGGCCTTAGTTTATTTCAATCCGCAAGTGGTGGCGCATAAACGTTTGGAGATGATTACCAAGGAGGATGTTTCACAAGGATTCGAGAGTAGGATAGAGGTTGCCAACAAAACGGAAGATGTTTTAGCATTCATCGAAAATCAATTAAGCGATAAATGCGTGGTCCTTATGATGTCGTCAGGGAATTTTGATGGAATAGATTTTGACCGTTTAGGAGAAAAACTTCTTGTCCAAGTTACTAACGGCAATTAGGTCAAATTCCTGAACAAAATACGTCGATAAATTATCGCAATAAGAGCACTGTTCAGCATGGACCAAAGCGTCATTGCTAGCAACGAAATAATGGCAAAATTCCTTGGATTTAGGATTGTTTCCGCCTTTTCAATCTCCATTTCGCGAATTTCTTTATCGCTTTTATTGCGGAATTCTTCGTTGCCCTGCCGCAGTTTGGCGAGGTTCTTTTTGTCC
>JAIXRC010000011.1 GCA_027485415.1 Cryomorphaceae bacterium
ATAAGATGGTGGTCCCTCCCTGCATGTACGAATATCAATTCATTGTAAGAGACGAATACCTGGACATTCATGCCGGGCAGCGCAGCAGCGACTTCCTCTTGGCCGGCAATTGGAATATCATCCAGGCCACTGTGTTCCTGTATATCATGGCGCATCTTACTGATAAAAAGCCAGGAATGGTTTACTGGCACGCGGTTGACGTGCATGCTTATGCGAACCACCTCACGGCGGATAAGTTCGAAGAATTGTTCAAGCATGACTGCTTGGGGGCGTTTCCTCGACTCCTTCTGGTCAACCCTCCCAGCACGATCGATGAGTTCAGAGTGGAGCATTTTAAGCTTCTCGGTTATAAATGCAATACTACCGTTAAGTTTGTCTTGAATAAATAAACTAAAGATATATGATTTTTTTTATAGCTTTCGCGGCGCTTTTCTCACTAGCCGCTCTCGTATATCTATACGGGATGGCCGTTGACAAAGTTTTTATTGTCATGAAATGGTACATAATTCTATATTTTCTCACCTGGTGCGTGGTGTTAACTGCAGATTTTTTGGGGGATAGAATATAGAAATGGAACTTGTTATAATTTTGGTCATTTTCCATATATTGATCGGAGCCGTCATCATGCTGGGCCCAATCCTGATTACTGATCTAAGATATATTTACTGGATTTTGGCTTATGACATTATAATTATGGCAAACTGGGTGATATTTGGAGGATGTATACTGAAGAAGTGGGAGCTGGATCTGGATAAAAATAATATAGTGCGGCGAGCCATGAATCGCCATCCCTGGCTGGAAGCTCTATCCGATTACACTCCCCTGATTAGTGCCATTTTCTGCATTTATCGAATTAAGATTGAAAAATTCACATGAACTTAAAAGTGAAAAACATGTATAGAAAACATGAGTACAGTCCCCTATAAAGTATATTATACGGAGGAATACTGCCACTACCGCCGCCAGAAGGCATTCGTGATGACCTACGACTTGCGCCAAAAGGCAAAATTCTCACTCCTGGAATATGACGATTCCGTTGAGCTCGTGCGTCAATTGGAGCTGAGCTGCTACGAGAGAGCCGTGGAACTGGCAAACAAACGATTTATCGAAAAAGCCTGGACTAATAGCAATTTTCGCTCAATCTACAACAACGTATGCCATGAGCTGATCCATAATTTGATTTCTTCGGATGTTCTGTTTGACAACCTTTTGAGTGGCGAAATCTCCCCAAAAGAGTTTGTAGAAAAGCCAGCCCATGAGCTGCGCCCTGAGCTTTACCAGAACATCATCGAGACGGAAGCCAAGAGGATGAACGTGCGGCTGACCGTCAAGACTAACGACCTTTATCAGTGCCCGAATTGCGGCAAGTCCATGACTCAGGCCAGCAATCTGTATAACCGCTGTTTTGATGAGGCAGTTAGCATCGAGTTGACCTGCCAGCACTGCGGTCATTCCTGGAAGGAAAATTGAGCCAATAAAAGGTAGATATATTAATGATTACTCAATTTGGGGCTATTGTTAAAAGAGCCAATACGGATAAAAAGCTCATCGAAGAATATAAAAATATGTCAGTTCTGGAAACATATAACAAATTTCATAAATGTCACTTCAAGCGGCCGCTATATACTTTTAATAGCGACTATTTGTTTTTCCCCCGATTTCTTGCAGTAAACGCCATCGAGAAGTGCGTCTCGCGACTGGCGGTGCTGCCCGAAGTTGACTTCAAACAGGTCGGCACGCTGCAGAAACATCAGACAGAAATCGCAGAAATCATAATGCGGGATTATTTCAATCCAGATATGCTTAAAAAGGGGGCCGGAGGCGTGATCCTGAAGCTGGATATGGGGGCCGGCAAGTCGTTTATCGCGATGGGATTAATCAATCTCATTAGGCGCAAAACATTAATTATTTGCCACGTTTCCAATATGATTTCCCAATGGCGCGAAAACCTTGAAAAGTGGTTCGAGGGAGTGCAAGTGGGCGAGATGAGCGGCCGCGTTAAGAAAGACGGTCAGATTGTCATCGGATTAATCCAAACACTATCAAAAGAGCGAATCGGCAAGCAGATCCCAAATTATGAGTACTTTTCTCAGTTTGGCTGCATAATCTTCGACGAGGCCCATTTATACTGCAGCGAGAGCTATTCGCGCATTTTTAACACCTGTCAGGTGCAGTATATGATAGGGTTATCAGGAACGCCTTATCATGAGGATGGCAGCCACAAGATAATAGAATGGAACATCGGGCCGATCTTCGATGCCGATGCCCTCGAGCTTGCGAGCACCCAAAAGTTTAATGCGGAGGTGGAGTTGCTCCACTTCTCAGCTTCCCAAGAATTCTGCCAAATTATTAAAGCAGATGATGGATCTGTCATTTATCAACCGACGCTCGACCTGATTCTCTCAAATCCGGCTCGAATAGATCTCCTAGTTGCGAAAATCATCAAATTGGCGAATGAAAGAAACGTCTTCGTGTTCTCCGATCGCCGGCAGTATCTGGAAATTCTCCAGAAGCGGATCTTGGCCGAATCCGAACATAATATGGCACTTATCATGGGCGGCTCCACAGATGCCGATCTCGAGAAGGCCGTGGAGGAATCCCGCATAATAGGCACAACCTATCAATTCATGAGCACTGGCCGCAGCATTAGCAAGATGAATGGGCTCGTATTCGCGACCCCTCGAAAAATGAAGGTAGAGCAGACTTTGGGGCGTATTTTCAGGAGCGGCTCCGGGTCGGAGACCCGCAAGATCATCGATTTGATTGATAATAGGACAATCCTCATGAGTCAGGCCAAGGCACGCAAGGCGATATATTATGGGAGAGGTTACACGATTAAATCAACGTATGCCTGATTGTGCGAAAAGTGAAATTTTTTTTACTGAAAAAGCATACATACGATGATTATCGCATTTGCCGGCAAGAAGGGAACTGGTAAGACCACTGCAGCTGAGTACTTCGAGAAGCGGGGCTTCAAGCTAATCAATTTTGCAGATTCTCTGAAGCATCAGCTTATGTCTCTAGGATTGACGAGAGAGCAGGTCTACGGCAGTTTGAAGGAAGTGGCGCCTGATGGGTGCTTGCTGACTCCCCGAGATTTGATGCAGACAGTTGGCGATCATATGAAAAAAAAATATGGAGATGATATCTTCATTAAGTTGCTGGGCTCCGAGATCAAGCAGGGAAACTATGTGATCGGAGATTTGCGATTTCCTAATGAGTATGCCTTTTTAAAGTCCCTCGGGGCTACAGTCGTAATTATTGAGCGCGACACTAATAAAGATAGCTTTTCGAGCCATAACTCGGAAACATCGATCGATGAGATTCCACGTCAGGGAAACATCGTTTTGACCAACAAAGGAACCTTAGCTGAGTTTTATACTCAAATTGAGCAAGTTTATGCCAAATTAACTTTATTTAATGAAGTAAATAGAAGTGACGCTGTCATTATGTTGAAGGATCCATGATGGCTTGATATATGATGATTGCGTGTTTAGGATAGCCGCAGTTCCAAATACCATCACCGCCTGGCACGCATCATCAGTTGTCCAGTTATAATTCGGATCATAATTTTCATTAGCAACAGGATTTCCGTTTTGATCGTAAACAATTCTTAAATAGCCGTCAAATCCGGCAGAATCTGTTTTTGTGTGGTAATAATAGCTGCAAATTTCGTAGCTGACCACTGAGTTAGTCTTTGGGACTGTCACTCCGATGATCTGGTCAATCGTATCGTTAACTGGATCATATGCTCGGACGGCTGTGCCTGAGGCAACAACGAGAGTTCCAAGAGGAATGGCGAGATTATCGTTACTCAGCAATGGAAGGACAACTGACATATACTAATTTATTTATTTATCTGCGAAAATAATCCCTGAGAAGAAGGCCGTCAGTGTTTGGGTTGTTCCAGTCCATAAGTTTCCGGAGACAAGGGTGGAATTTGTGGGAAACACCATTATTATGGAATTCGCGGAAACGCCGGTACCATAGGTATATCCGTTAAGAGCTATATTTTTTGTTGTTGAAACTGATGTCGAAGTGTAGGTTCCGACGACTCCTGTAAGGAATGCCGAAGTGATACTTGTAAAATCCGAGAAAGTAATCGTCAGATAGTTACTTGCCGAAGGGGCAGCTCCTGTCTTCAAAAGTGTGCTCGTTCCGCTTGCAATCACTGTATAATAGCACTTGCCGCCAAGAGGGAAATAATACAAGGATAAGGTCACTGCAGTCGTGCTGAAGCCTGTTCCTGCGACAGTTCCTCTGACGGAAACCGTTGAGGTTATTGCTCCAGGATAGCCGTTTGCGATAGTCGCGAGGCCGGAGGCCGATAGAGAAAAATGCGATACTCCCGAAAGCTGCATGAGAAGCTGCCCTGTGAAATTCAGCGATCGTGAGCTCCCAATGGTCAATCCCGAAGAGTTAACAGTAGCAGTGGTGGTTCCATTTGCAACTAAAGAATAGCTGCCTGCTGAATTATATGATATTCCTGTAGTCGAATCATTTATGAATCCTATAGAATTGGCCGCATTTCGGAAAAGAGCCGGCCCTCCAAATTGGGAGGTTCCAGTATTAACTAAGAGCGAATACGAGGTTGTCGCCCCGGAGGGAGGGCCCGCAATATAGACATTCGAGGCTAATGAGGCGGCGGAACTCGAGATAGTCGGCGCGGCAAAATAATTCAAGTGAATAGTGTTGCTAGACCCATAATTGAGGATACTTGAAGTGTCTGTGCTAAAACTGACGATTCCTCCTTTAATCGTGGTTCCTGAGAAGCTGGCCGCATTCAAGATTTGCCCTCCGGTTGAGCTTGAAAGTAGGAAATTGGCATTTGTCCCGACATCTGGAAGAGTATACGTCAAGTTGTTGTTTGGGGAGCAATTTATAGAGATCTTGGAAGAAGAGCCAAATTGTAATGGACCAACCAGATTTAGTGAACCACCCATGTAAACAGCCCCAGAGTTAACGTAAAGGGAGAAAGTCGCGAGGCCGGAGCTTGGCGGTCCAGCGATGAATACATTATAACTAGCCGATGGCATAAATGACCCATTCAATCGAGGGGAGTCAAAATATGTAAAATATACGGTTTTTGCATTATCCGAATCATACGAAGCCCCAATATAATTTGCTTCTTGAAAATTGTTACTTCCGACAACGGACATTTTTAGATTGCGGCATTCGAAATCGCCAATACTGCTAATGTTGCTGTTGACATTCATGCCAGTAGAATTGAAGACCAGGGCGTCAATCCCAAGATTAGTGATTCCGACAGTGCCATCGGCCATGAAATAAATACCGGATGTAGTGTTATCTCCCAAAAAAATAGATACTTTGGAGGGCGAGGTTTCCTGCTGTAAGCGAATAAAAGGAGTGTCAATTCCATCAAAAGTCTTGCTCATATAAAAAATGAATTATTTATAAACAAAAAATGGACGAAATGGCAACTGTTGCGTTAAAAGGAATACATGCCGATTGGTTGCCCTTATTAAAAACACCCGAATTATCAAACATTTTGGCATTAGTGGCAGCAACAGACCATGTGCCTTCTATCGATCGTATTTTTGAGTGGGCGCGCTTGACTCCATTGAAAAATATCAAAGTTGTGATACTTGCCCAGGATCCCTATCCTAATAATAATGCTATGGGTCTGGCATTCAGCTGCAAGCAAGCTCCCTCTGTGGTTAACATTTTTAAGGCGCTCATTAAAAGCGGCCTCGTGGAGAAGCAGCCGAAGCAGTATTTCCTCAACAAATGGGCCGAACAGGGAGTTCTTTTGCTGAATCGCAGCTTAACAACCCAACGCGGCACTCCTGGGGCACATCGCGATTTATGGTTCAAATACACGCAGCAATTGATCCACAATATTGAAAAGGCGCTTGATCGCGAACTGATCTTCCTACTGTGGGGAAACGACGCAAAGAACATCTCCTGCAAGGGCCGCCGCCTGGAATACACCCATCCAAGCCCCATGGTAAGAATCCGACGTTTTGAGGACTGTCCGCACTTCACGGAAGTCAAAAAGATTTATCCAGAAATTGATTGGAACGTTGAACCTGTTGAGATGACGGAGCAAAAAGTTCAGCAATTGGGCACACCTGTTGAAGTGATGTATACGGATGGGTCCTGCCATCCAAACAACTCAAGTCCAACCGCCAAGGCCGGATTTGCCATAGTTCTGCAAAAGGCCGGCAAGGTGATCGTGGGGAATTTGCTGAAGAAGGACCAGCCCGCGACAAATATTCGAGCCGAAGGCATGGCAATCCTTGAGGCACTGCGATATTACAAGAAAAATATACAAACAGGAGAAGTTCACCTGTACACAGATAGCCAGTTCTGGATGGACATGATTCATCAGTATATGCCATCCTGGACTGACGAGAAGATGCAGAAAAAAAAGAACTATGATATCACCAAACTGCTGAAAAAGGGGTGGCGCGTGGTGGGCGGCAATTTTAGGCTTATTCACGTATATTCGCATGGAAAGAATGGAGTCGGTGGCACACAAAATGGCAAGTATAACGAGATCGCCGATAAGGCTGCAAACTATGCGCGCACGGAGGTCCCCGAAGGGGAAATTCGCATTCTGGATTTATCCCAATTTGAATAGATTTTTTTCTTTCGAAAGCATAAATCAGATAAATATATATGCCACGATACATAGATGGGATGGTTACCAATTCCAATCTCGCCGTTTCGAGCACTAGTGATGGAACTTTCAATAATTTGACTGCGCAAACGCTATCCGCAACAAGTTTCTCAATTTCCTCCTTGTCGGTTGGCCAGAATGCGGTCATTGGAACTACTACTTTTTCAGTAAATATGAACCTGACCTATGGGGCTGGAGCGATCGCCTCATTCAATAATCCCAGCACGACTGTCCTGAATACGGGCAATATAGCGGACCTTAGTGCGATTTCCATAAAAGGCGTTTCTATGATAGGAAACGTGCTGCAAACTATAGGCGATATTTCCACTCTGTATATTTCAGGAGGTAGCAGTATAACTAATGCAACTGTGACGGGCTCTCAATATGCCCTTAAAGTCGGCAGTGGCAATAGTTTTTTTGGCGGCAATCTCACTAGCACCGGAACGATTACCTGCAATAGTATAGTGGCTAATACGGCCACCTTCACCGGAGGCCTCAGCTTCAGTACTCCCATTTCTATCACCGATGCCACCAACTCCACAAGTTCCGCAACTGGGTGCCTTATCCTGAGTGGTGGTGCTGGTATAGCTAAGGATGTGAATATAGCGGGCAGCCTTACATGTGCCTCGCTGAGCACCGGAACGCTAAATCTCACAAATTTGACTCTGGCGTCGTTGACAGCGACTAGCTCTCTAACCGCCGCAAATGTGACTATTTCGAGTGGGCCGCTTGTGCTGTCATGCCGCTCCCCAATCACTTCTGGCAGCCCCTATACGATTAACTTTCTTGGGGCCGACTCCTTCATAATCATCCCAATTAACTCCGCGGGGCCTTTCTCAGTGACAGTTCCTTCTGGAACAAACGGTCAAATGCTCATTTTGTTGAATATTGGGGTTGGCACAGTAAGTGTCAGCATTAATATAGACTCACAAGCCAGTGTTATTGATATGGTTACGGGAGCAAAAATGAGCATGATATGGTATGGTACATGGCTCTCGATTGTCTAAATTTTTGAAAAAAGGAAAGGAAAGGAAAGAAAAAAAAGGAAAGGAAAGGAAAGGAAAGGAAAGGAAATGAAAAAAAAGAGCTTAGTATATGTCTTATTCTTCCGGTATTTTCGTACAAGGCCAAGCTGCAGGAACTAGCATAATTGACAGGAATGGCAACATTAATGCAGTTACCCTAACAGTTACAGGAGCAAGTACCATGAGCACATATAGTTCATCTATTGGGGCCTGTACTCAAAGATTTGTCCTTGGCGCCAGTGCTGTAACATACACGTTTCCGGCTATTATTTCAAGTTTCCAGGGGTTGGCGCTTGACACCGGGGCCACCAACTACATTTTTTCCAATGTCAGCAATCTTAGCAACGTCAGCATGGCCACTCTTGGGACCGGCACTGCAACAGGTCTTACAAACATTACTGTAACAAATTTCACCTCTCTTTACTTGAGGCAGCCGGCCTTCAGCGGATTCACGGTAACAAACAGGTGGAGTTTGCAGACGGAAGGGCCCGTTTACATCAATAATGCCACTGCTTCAAGCAGTTCCACCACCGGCGCCTTGGTGGTAGACGGGGGAGCCGGCATAGCGGGAAATCTGTTTGTTGGCGGCACAATTAATGGCACTATATTGACAACAACTGTTACTACGGCAACTGGCTCTGCGGCGGCCCCTACGCACACTTTCACAGGAGTAACGAATACTGGAATGTACTATAATACGGGCTCAACGTCCCTGTCCTTTTCAAATGCCGGAGCCGATCGTCTCGTGATAGCCGCAGGAGGAAACGTCACTGTAAGTACCGGAAGGCTGCTGATCCCGTCTTTGGGAGCTGCGGCGACTCCTGCGATAGGAATTGGGGTTCTTGGAAACGATGGCTTTTATTCATCCGCTGCAGGGTCAGTTAATATCGCAACTAATGGAGTTCTTCGAGTAACGGTCAGCACTGCGACAGTAACAAGCACACTTCCTTTGCAAACTCCCGCAGGATCAGTTACAGCATGCTCACTGCAAATGGCCGCCGCAAACGATGGATTTTATAGAATTGCCGCAGGCAACCCGGCCGTGTCCGCAGGAGGAACTAATGTCATGAATTGGACCAACGCCAGAGTAGCCGTTGTTGTGGTTGGCTCAGCGGCCACTCCTTCTTTAATATTCTCTACGGATACAACAAGTGGATTTTACAGGCCGGCAGCGAATCAAATCGGCCTTACTATCAGCGGAGCGCAGGTGCTTGGAGTTAGTGCTACCGGATTAAATATAGTTTCTGGAAATTTGACCATTCCTGCGGCATCTAACCAGATTGTTCTAAGAACAACGAATACTGTCACTATTAATGCGGTAACTTCGGCCGCTTCAAGAATTTATTCCATCGCCGATGCCGGAGTAAATGCCAATTTTATTATGTCTGATTTTACTGGAGGCCAAACCATAGCAGGCGGCCTGACGAGCACAGGTACGACTACTTTTAGTGGAGCAATCGCGGCAACTGGCGCAAATGCCATTAACTTCTCCGGATCAAGCGGCACTTTTAGCACTTCAACGGGAGCTGTAACTCTGGGACCTGGCGCTCTCACTATGTCAGGGCAATCTACCTTTACTGCGGCCGGCTCGACCAGTGCCACCAGTGCCACCATCTATGTTAATCCGGCATCAACAGCCCTCACAGGTATCTCCAATTATTTCTTCACGTATCTCAATACACCAACTACTACAGGAACTAGCACGGGAATTGCGGCAACTCTTACAATCGCCGGCTCCCCGTCAAATGTTGGTGGAACATCACTATCACTTTATGTGATTACAGGAAGAGCATCCTTTGGAGACACTACGGCAAGTACAAGCACCACATCAGGCGCTGTTGTGATTTCTGGAGGTTTAGGCGTTGCTGGAGCCATTTTTGCAGGAGGCGCGCTAAGTGCTACCACCGGAACCTTTACTGCTGCCAGCAACCAGCTTGTTTTAGGGACAACAAATACACTGACCTTAACGACTACGCAGGCGGCGGCCCGAGTGTATACCATTCCAGATGCCGGAGCGAATACCAGTTTCATACTTGCCGCTTCGACTGGAGGCCAGACGATAGCCGGAGGGCTGACAAGTAGTGGGGTGCTGTCAATTGGAGCCGGAATAACGGCAACCGGCGGTAACGTCAATTTCTCGGGATCTAACGGCACCTTCAGCACTTCTACAGGCGCGGTGACAATCGGTTCTGGGACGGTCTCTGTAACGGGCGCTACTACCTTTTCGAGCTCAGTTTCAGCTACTGGTACCGGCAACATAGATTTTTCGGGGTCTAGCGGCACTTTCCTCACGCCTACAGGAAACATCACCCTAGGAACAGGTGCCATAACAGCCACCGGAAGAGCCACTTTCGCGGCTGCTGGAAGCACGGCCGCCGCCAGCGCCACTCTTTACGTTAACCCAGCATCAACAGCCCTGACTGGCAACAATAATTACTTCTTTACGGCCCTCGCAGCACCAACTACTACAGGAACTACCACTGGAATCGCCGCAACTGCTACAATTCTGGGAGCACCAGCTGGAGCCACCACACCATATGCGCTGTATGTTATCTCTGGAAGATCGTATTTCGCAGATACAACGGCTGCTGCAAGCACGTCAACTGGTGCTGTTGTTGTTCAGGGCGGCGTTGGAATTGGCGGCAATTTATATGTGGGAGGGACGATTTTTGGTACATTCAATGGAACAATCAGCACTACTTCGATAACTCTTTCGGCAACGACCAACCAGATTGTTCTTGGAACAGGGCAGACGATCACTCTGAATGCGCCCACTCCAGTGGCCTCAAGAACATACACCATTCCCGATGTTGGAGGAACAGCTTCATTTATTATGAATTCCTCGACTGGAGGCCAGACGATAGCCGGAGGGCTAACAAGCAGCGGCACTTTGTCAATTGGGGCAGGAATAACGGCAACCGGCGGCAACGTCAATTTCTCCGGTTCAAGTGGCACTTTCAACACGCCAACAGGTTCGAACACCTATAATGGCTTGAAATATAATGCGGTCCCTACGGCCCTAACAGCGAATACCACACTCACCACAGCCGCCGGCGGCACCTCTTTCATAGCGCTCAACGGCACGACAGCCTTCACGGTAACCTTGCCGACGACTTCTGGAAATGGCGGTTTGGAGTACTTCTTTATAAATATCGGCAGCGCCGTCGTCACGATTCAAGTTTCGAATACGACGACAGAAAGTTTTGATGGAACTGTTACGACACTCACCCTGGCTCAATATGATAGAGCCAGAATTGTATGCTATACTGGTATTTGGTTCACGTTCTAAGACTGTCAAATTGAAAAAAAACTGATTGGTTTATCTATCATCGAGACCATCTCTATAGCCCAAATTATAAAATAACATCATAATACTAGAAATTATTATCATATCAACGATAGTTCCTCCGTTGTCTTTGAGGAAATTTTTCCATGGATCTTTTTCTTTCTTGTCGCATATGTTTTTAACCAGATCTACAATCTGGCCGCAGGATTTGATATCTCCTGATAAATTTACCTGATACTTCTCGTCATCGCACTCAACCAAGAAACGGAAAGATTTGCTTTCAGGTTCGTTCGTGATTAAAGGTGCCATTTTTCTAGTTTAAAAAAATTCACTTTTTTTTCAAGATTTGATAAGATTGAAAGTATATGGAACGCAAGAAACTTGGTACTGTCAAAAGTACAAATGGCGAGAAATGGGCCGTCACGTGCAAAGGAAATAGAAAGGTCTGGCAAAAATTCTACCCCGACCCCATGCCGATTACTCTAGAAATGTACTTCGACCTCAAGCCGCAATATAGCTTTCAGAAAAAGTGGATCGCACATCTCAAGCCGCAGCAGCAAAACGTCATTCTAAAGAAAATTCAGAAGCTGGTGCCAAAGGTGCTGGCTTCTAATGGAATTCACTTCGATATGGTGATTCTTCCTCAGAGCAATAATGAAAAGGTTGATTGGTGGACAGACTACGCGCGTGCCTTTTTTGTTCGCAAATATAATAATGAAAAATATGAATACGATAATCATCCCTTTGTGTATGTCGAATATAGAATAACGCATAAGTCGCGACTTGATGAAAAACAGCTATATTTTTATTCAAATCTGCACAAAATGAAGCCGCGCAGCCTTCTCGAAAGATATGAGGAAGTCATGCTAAATATGTTCGGCGATGCCATTTCTGCATCAGACCGCACCCTGCAACGCATAAAGATTCGTCTGTGAAAGATATATGAATGTGTTGTGGCAGGAAGATATTAAATGGGAACTCGATTACGTCAAAAATGATCTATTTCGTGGAATCCCCCTGAACATAACCTATTTTGATTTACACAGGCAGGGGGCGCCGGAACACGCGCAGGTAATGGTATTTAACCACAAATTCCGGGATAAAAGATTAGTGAAGCGGATTCGGCCTGATATTATAATATTGCTATCAGAAAAAGAGGGCGGCAAACCGTATACCCTGAAAGTCGCCAAATACTGCAAATTATTTCTGCATGCCTACAATCATGAGTACAATTATCCAAAAAACAGCCTCCAGATACCTCTAGGATATATTTCTAATTATGTGTCGTTTCGGGTGAAACCCATAATTGAAAGAGGTTATAATATAGCATTTGTGGGCGATATTAAAAATTCTGACAGAATAATCATGCGCAGAGAGTTCCAGAAATTAGGTAATGCCATTTTTGAAACAGGTAAGAATTGCTGGATGCTCGAGCGACAATATATATCTCCTCAAGAGATGTTCGAAATCTATAATAATGCAATATTTGTGCCCGTTGGGCGCGGATACCGCTCACTGGATTGCTTTCGCATATATGAGGCCATTCTTGCAGGAGCAATCCCTATACTTGTTGGAGAGAAGAAAGAAATGGAGCTCACTTTTCATTATAATGGGGATAGTCCCAATTTGCTATTTTTTGATAGTTGGGAGATCGCCTCCGCTGAATGCAAGAAAATGTTATCGAATAAGGAGAAACTGCAGGATATGCAGCGTGATTTATTGGATTGGTACGAGAGGACAATCAAAAAAATTAATACCAGAATTCGCGCCATTAGGCGAACCTCAGGCGGCGGCCATTCTGCAATTGAGTGGCGCTGGTGGTTGATTGTTGTGATTCTAATAATCTTCTTTAATTGCTGGCACAATCCCAAGAATAGCTTTCCTTATGTCCGGATTGCGGTTTAGCTCGCTTAGCGCGGCCCGGCAAGCCAAATTGACAGTTTCATCAACGCGAAATTTCTCACCTTTATCTCCAAAAATACGAATGAAAACTGTCTCATCTGGAAAGACTATATCTACAATACATCTATCCCAATTTATTCTAATTGGCGACTCTGTATGCAATTCATAGTAGAAGTACCTATTGAGCTCTAATCTGGGCTCGGCAACCCTTGGATGTGGTATGTCCATTTATTGTTTCAAATTATTCACTTTTTAATATTTCCTCTCTTTTCCATGAAGTACTTTTATTTAATGAAAAAAAGTGAATTTATAGCCGCTGTGCAAAATGTCAAACTATTTGCAAACCGCGAAAGCATTTGACTACACTCCTGAAGAACTTGACGCATTTGCTCGTATGGGCGAAGCTAAACTTCAGGAAGACATCGCAGCAGCGATGGCCCTTTCTCAGGCTGATGAGAAATCTATCTTGATTAGTTCCAAGGCTCCCAAGCCTGCACAACTCGTCGTGCCTCCCTCCCAGGTCGACATCCTTCAGATCTATGAAACTGTTAATGATATGTTGCTCACCATGAGCGGCACTTCTTTGGCAGATCTAAATGGTTTGATCGATACTATGATCCTGGATTTTGGCGTCACCCGCAGACAGTTCGATGTTCTCTGCAAAACTCCCGAGTTCGTCAAGTTTCACAACTTGCGAAGAGCTCGAGATGGTCACGGCAGAATTCGCATCGACATCCACAGTGTGACTTACGATGGAGTTGTCTCTCATGATGCCAAAGATGACCACGTTCCTGTGTTCTACTGCCCAGTCTGTCTCCAGGCTCGTCAGGTTCCTGAATCTGTGGACATTCGTTGTGGGGTATTTCCTTGCGAGATTCCCAAAGTCGGATTCGAGGTTATGGCCGAGAACAACGTTCGTCTCTACGACAGATTCGTTCATGGCAAGGGCGAGAAGGAAATCGATGACAATGGGCTTTATGTCAAGTGTCCCGGACACTTCGATGTTAATGAGCTCAACGGCTCTGGCAAGATCATCATGACAATCGTGGAAGACGGATCCGTGTTGCGTTACTGAATTCCCAAGCATCAATTTTTTTTGCAAAAAAAAACAAATCGGTGGGTTCAATGGAAAGGAAAGATCAGGATAAGAGCTCCATGGCAAGGGACAAGAAACACATCTTAGCAGAAATATGCCAGAAGTTGGCTTTCTTGAAGAACTGGCTGTTCATCTTGTAGGTCTCATAGGCCATTCCGCGAAAGGTAAACAGATACTGTTTTTTCTCATTATAGAAATGGATGATGTCGCGTTGGCCATCAGCTTCAACAAAATAGTACATTAATTTCCTTTTGCGGAATCTCTTGAAGATACTGTTGAAAATGTGTCTCGCGACATCCTCCGAATCTATCGATTGATACAAGTTCTCGATTATCCAGAGAGCAGCCTCTTCTGGACAGATGCTGGCATCAATAGTCGCTTCATAATAGTTCAATATGCGGATTATATGAGAGCCATCCGCAGCGAGGGACTTCGAGAAAGGGATCCCCATTTTATCGAGAAAGGCCGGCACTTCTGATAAACTTATCTGATCGATCAGATTATAGAACTTCTGTTCATAAATTTGCGAGTAATCGGCCGCTTCTTCCTGAGCCAATCGGATGAGTTTCATGTTTTAAACCCCATCTAGATTCAATTTTTTATGCACCCCCCTTTGAATGATGGGGGTAGAGAAAAGTGCTAAGATTTTCTGCTCTAGTTGAAAGAAAAAAACTCATCTTTTCAATCAAACCACACGATCAACCTGGGATTCTTCCGTAGAATGACTTCTCGATAATCGCGGCAAACCTTGCAGATCCAAGTAGTAGTCTCAGAATTGAATGCAGCTTTCGCAAACCCATCCGCCAGTTCCTTCTTGCTGATCAGTTCGAGCTCCAACATCTTCTTCAGGCAGGGCAAGATAAAGTCTCGCAAATCGATACTGTGATTTCCTGGGAACAGCATCGCATGAACGTCGAAATGCGAGATGATATCCTCATCAATCAAACGGACTGCTTCGTTGCAGTAGCCTCTTTTGCACGCCTCCTGGAAGATCATCCTGCGGGCCTCGACGCGATGTTCAGGATAGAAGTACTGCAACAAAGTTCTCACATTTCTATCACTCTTAGAGAGACGAGTGAAGCAACTCATATAACTGTGTGAATCCTTGGCTTGCAGAAATGGAACAGGTGTCGCCTTCAGCAGAAATACTTTGTCCGCGCTAAAGCTGTGCTCCAAGCAGTTTCTTCCTGGATGGACCAACTCACAAGGCGACTTGGGAGAATTCTCGAAAATCCAATCCATAGCCTGTTCGCAAAATAAATCTCTGTGCGAATGCATCGTTAAAGCAATCCTTTTCCATGAAAATCCATATCCATACGCGTTAGCAACCTTGAACGCAATTGGATTGACCATAAGCATCTCGTTGACCTTAGATTGTTCCAAGTCGTAGTTTTGCTCACACATCAGGCACATCATCTCATAATCCGCAATTTTCACCATCTTAGCAATAGTCTCAACTTTGGAAGTTTTCACTTCGCGCATGAGTCTTTTGATAAATGGAAGATTGTCTTTATGAAACTCCATGGTATGAGAAAGAAATCGGCTGACATCGAGATATTCCGAGTCGATTTCCTTCAAATAATTGTAGAAATCTTCGTCGTAGCAATCGAGCAACTCATTAACAGCAGTTTCCAATCTAAGGTGACCAGTCTCGATTAAGAGGCGAGCCATCTTTCCAGAACAAGCTTCCAATCCAATTTCATAACAATTCAAATGGGAAAACTTCAGCAGCCGCGCCAGAGTCTCACAATCGTCATGTTGCACAACTTCTCTGAGTAAGTCGTCGTCATATTTGTAGAAAACCTGAAACTTCTCTTCAGCGAAGGATGTCGAGAACTCAAAATGATTGCACAGGAAGCCTCTTTTTGACATCGCAACGACGTTCGGCAAGTAATCACGAGTCTCAAGTAACACCTTTTGCATTAAATCCGGATCGAATTCGGCAATAATATGAATCATGGGCAGGTATTTCTTGAAATTGAGCAATCTGCGCTTAATGAACATCTCGGAAATCATGCCAGATTCCACCATGAGCTGCATGGCAAATCGGTCTCCTTTCAGGATACGCGCCTCCAATTCAACACCAACGAGAGAAGTTTTGCAAGCCTTATAGAAAGCTCTGCAAGTGTAGGGGAGTTCGCTGATGACGAACTCGTTAATTTTGCCAATCAAATCTGTAGTAATAGAGTTCATGGCTTGAACATAGCTGTCGATAATTCATTTTTTCCAAAGAAAAAAATTTCTGTCATCTTCTCACAATTGATCCATTCTTACACTCCAGTAGAGAATCTGATCTCTGCACTCCTGATTGAATCCGCTCAACCTTCTCATGATGGTCTGATTCTTGCGAACCTGCAACACGATCCAGGAAGCCACCTCTGGCCTTCTGCAAGGGAGAGACTCAGCCAAGAGCCATGTAGAGAACCATCGATCCTGATACATCTTCTTCACCAACTCAAGAGGGGCCGCCTTCCTGATGATATCCTTCATGATTTCGTTTGGCAGTTCGTTTACCATCCCAGGCTTGAAGAGCCAGTTAGCGCACTTAAATTCGGATTCCAGCAACGAATGGGTCAGCATCAGGCCCCGCACTCGAGGGCGATCCTGCTCTTCAACGCAGCTCATCAACAATTCCATATCTTCCAAAGATTCTGGGAACTGCATGAACTCCCTCATGAGGAGATGCGAGCCTTCTCCAAAGAAGTGTCTCTTGAACGAGAGGAAGGGTTTGAAGCCTTTCCGCTCATTCCGCAGCACTTTCCGCAGGAAATGCAAATTCGGAATATGCTCGAACAGGTACCCTGGACAAGATCTTCCCGGGTGAATAGAATCGCACATGTCGTTTCCATACCTTTCAAGAAGCCAGTTCCGAATCTTTCCATTCACAGCTCTCATCAGTGTCTGATGATGCACCGCGTCAAGGATTTGCCATCGATCTGGCAATTCGTAGCCCAGTTTCTCAGCACCACGCAAGAACTCCACACTGTCCATCCAAATGGCGATGTTCATCAACAATCCGAGATCATATCCTGCATCATGGATCATCTGAACGATCTCTGAATCGGCGATCTTCATCAGCCGCCCCATGAAGGGACTCGTAGAATGGAATGTGACGGTTCCAGTCAACGCCAATTGGATGAACAAGCGATCGTTTTCAAGGATTTGATTCTTATAATCATAATTCGCATCCAGAATGAACGTGTATCCGGCGTCCTTCAGATATTTCAAGATTTCCCCTGAAAAGATCCTCATATGATGCATACTCGATGTGAACTCGTTCCCGTCAACCTTGCATTCTTCGATGAGGTACTTGACCATGTCCAAAGATTTTGCACTCTTGATCACCAAAGATAGATCCGGCATCACGTCAGGAATTCGGTGTCTCTGCAAGTATTTCTTCAAGATCTTGACACTTCCACTGTGAGCAACATCGTAGACAGTAAAATGTCTTTGAAAATGCTTATCCATGAAATCAAAATCTTCTTGTTCCAATGCGTGGGACAAAATTCGAGAATCCATGTGTCGTCCGAAGTGCTTATACATCTCCTTCACAATTGGCCAATAATTTTGCATGTACTTCTTATAATGCCAACGCGCTTCCTGCAGATAGAAATTATTAAATCCATGGAGATTCCAGATTAATTTCGATGCACGAATACAACCATTCTTCATAAATTCCAGACCCATTTCGTAGGAGTATCCATGACGATGGAGTAGAAACGCAGCAACGGGGTCATCATACTGAATAACACGCTCCATGAGATCTTTTCCAGTGATGAATTGCTTGTATTCCTTCCAATAAGTCTTGCAAGTAAGCGGCAAGAATGCAGCGTCAAACTCAAAGATAGCTCTGAGGGCGATAGATGCAAACATATTCGCTTTAGTTGTGATACTTTGGGTAAGATATCAAAGAGCAATCTCAAATTCATTTTTTCTTGGTAGATTTGGGGTGGCCAGAAGAAAAAAAATATGTAACCTTTCAAATGGACTTGGCAATCTTGAAAGCTTCCTTGATGATAGCCCGGAGGACACCATACTTCGCATCAATCAACGCAAGCGCCTCGCTCTCGGTGTACCATGCATGCCCGTAACAGGCAGGGCTGGTCGCTCCGCGAATCTCACTCACCTCGTTGCGGCCGCTGCCGTTGTTCACCCAGGTAGAGCGACTGGCAACGAACACAAAGTTGAATGAATGGATCGAAGATGACATCTTCTCGATCACTCCGATGGGCTTCTCTCGAGAAAGATCCAAACCGGCCTCTTCTTGCATCTCGTTGATGGCAGTCTGAAACGGACTTCCCTGGGCACTTCCTCCTGGCAAACCAAAAGCTCCATTTCTCAACCATGAAGCCGTCTTCTGCATCAAAATCTCCACATTATTACCGTTTTTACGCATAAGCGCAACTCCGGCAACATGCTTAGAGACATTCGATGAGAATCGGACATCAGTCGACACTGCCTTTGGCGGCGCTCTGACAGGAGCAGCTCTCGAAGGCAATTGGATGCTCTTTTGAGGGGCCGCTCTGACAGGAGCCACTCTGACAGGAGCAGCTCTCGAAGGCAATTGGACAGCCTTTTGAGGGGCCGCCTTCTCGTCATCGAGGTCGAGGCAATTGAAGCAAGGGTTATCGTAGAGGATGAGGTCGTCGTAAGATTTGCGACATCTCTGACAAGTATGATCTCGTGATCTGCACTCATTATTACGGCGACAAACCGTGCAAGAGTGCGGATTGGACTGACACCAGGAATGGTGACATCCAAAGCGACACGAGTTCTTCTTGTCAGGATAGATGTGCTTCAAGAGACACTGCGACTCGAGGTGCCCCTTTCTTCCACAATAATCACACTGAGGCTCCTTACCGTTTGTGCAGCAGAGAATGCTGCAGGATCGGCAGGATCCACAATGGCTTGTGAAATGGGCATCAGAGCCACAATTGCGACAATTGTGAGCTTCCTTGGAACCAACTGGGTGAAATTTGCAACCTTGAATTTTACACATGTTGATATGCTTTTAAATATCAAAAAGCAGGCAGAAATTCATTTTTTTTATATAGAACCGAGGAAAAATCTTTGAGAAAAAAAGAGGTATATTCAGATATTCGTAAATACAGTAGTTAGAGCTGCATCATTAAAGCGTGTCTCACAGTAGCTGTATTCCTTGCCACCGGGGAGGCACTCTATCTCCTTGGCGACTACATTTCTAATCAGCTCCAATTCGATCAACGTAGTGCGCAGACGCCTTTTATATTGCCAATATTTGACTATTGGATGATCTATTTTTTTTGCCATATAGAAGTTGTTCTCCATTAAGACCTCGATCAAATTCTCATTATCTTCTTCAATTGCGATATCTAAGACATTTTCCCCTTCTACATTTACCACATATAGATCTTTTGTCAATTCTACTAATGTGCGATAAAAGGACATCTCATATTCGCAGTATGCAGAATTCATCAGGGTATTCATCCCATGAATATCAACCATATTCGGGTCTTCATATTTCAGAAGAATTTTGAAAATGTCAATAGAATGATGTCTGGCTGCCAGCATAAGGGCAGTCCTGCCCTCGATGTTTCTTGTATTAACTTCTGCATTCTTCTCGAGAAGAACCATGGCTGTATGATGGTCTCCCCAAATGGCCGCATACATCAGAGGAGTATACATATCGGATGTCCTCCCATTAACATCTGCACCTTTTTCAATAATTAATTTAATGATCGAAGATGGGGTATCTTTTATGGCTTGCGATAGGAAAGTCCTTCCTCTTTCATCTGGCGCATTTAAGCACTCTTCTGGCCAATCTATGAATTCGATCATCAATTGGATCATGTCTACGGAACTAGTTGCGGCAGCCAACATAAGGGGACACACGCCACTTGGGAACTGGTGCATGGGAACTTCATATTCGATGAGTTCTTGCAAGAGATCAATATTATTATAATCGATAGCATTTTGGATTAATCTGTAACCCAAAATTCTGCAATATGTAGG
>JAIXRC010000091.1 GCA_027485415.1 Cryomorphaceae bacterium
AATCTGCACTCTATTGTTTTTATAAGATCCCCGGAAGATGCTTTTGAAACCTGAATAGCTCTGGCCGTCCAGGACGCCAATTCTAATCGAGTATTGTATTGGCTGAATAACCATCTTACCGTTGGCTGAATTTGTTATCAGGACGGTAATGAGGTCCATATACATTTTTTCCGTTTTCTCTGTCAGGGTCCGCCCGCATGCCCTAAAGAGAGATACGCCTTTGGCAAGTGCCATCATATGGTTTTTAAACATTTCCTTGGGATTAAAGACAAGGTCCGTATGTTCAGGTCCCGTCTTTGTCGCCAGGTTTTTAAACTGTTTGGAGGCAGCGCTCATAGGCCTATTGTAGGCTCCCCATGTGGTGGCACTCGCCCGGTAATACTTTTCTCTGGAATGAATCTGTTTTCCAATGCTGTCAAGTGCTATTGCATGCAGGTCGAATATGTTCTTGTTGTTGTCTGGTTTCTCGATATGTTGCATCTTTGGTATTATTTGCATCTTATAGTAAGGTCTAGAAATATTCTGGGAAGATTATATTGAAAGATACCTTTCTACCGTGGGTTGTGCCGCCAGTAAGTAAAGTAAGTACAATTATAATAATAATAAATGGTAGGAACCATGATTAGGTGTGAATATTGATATTAGTATCATTTGTTATCATTTGTTATCATTTGTATCATTCGTATCATTCTACGAAATAAAACTACTTAAAACCTCGTCAGAGTATACATGTCATCTTCAGAAGCGAGTCGAGTACCAAGTATATTGAGCCCTTAAGAAAGTCCCAAAGTTGTACATCATCACAACAAAAAACAACAAATCAATTCGTGCACTTAAACGAGAACAACTTATAATCAAGTATCCCAAGCGAGTATAAGGCAAACACACACACAGATATATATAACCAGCTCACAATGGCAATTACCCTGCCCAGCGTCAAGACCAAGTCGGATCAGCTCCTGGTCAAGGAACTCGATGAGTTCCGCGCGTTCCTGGCAGCATCAATGGGCGATTCAGCGGCGACTTTGAATGAGCGTGCGCAAGAGTACCTCGACAAGCGCTTCAACAAGGGAAAGAAGTCCAAGGGCAAGACGGCTGCCAATGGCGAGGAGAAGAAGAAGAAGGAGCCCAGTGAGTACAACATCTTTATTGGGGAGCAGATTCGCGCTCTTCGCGTGGAGACTCCTGGTTTGACATTCAAGGACGCAATGGCGGGTGCAGTGGCAAAGTGGAAGATTCAGCAGGAGGAGAGGAAGAAGGTAGCCGCCGAGGTAGCCGCCGAGGTAGCCACTGAGAAGGTAGACGAGAAGGTTGCTGACAATGCGGCAACGGAGGCTCCAGCAGAGGACAGTGACAAGGCTGCCACTGAGGTTCCAGCTCCGAAGAAGACCGCCAAGAAGTCAACTAAGAAGCCTCCTGCGGTCGAGGGAGGAATCTAGTATCACAAAAATCACAAAAAATCACAAAAATCACAAAAATCACAAAAATCACAAAAAATCACAAAAAAATGAAAACGAACGCAGCTTTTAGATATCAAAAACACAAAATAATACACAAAAATAATAATACACAAAAAAATAAACAAAAAATAAACAAAAAATAAACAAAAAACAATAGCAAATAAAGGGCTTAAACACATGGTGTATGAATAATGAATTGTCTATAAGCCCTGTAGTACCCTGGCAAACAGTGCAATATGGAAACCAAAGATATCCCGTACCCAAAGGCCAAGATTAATCTGCTTACCAAGTCAGTGAGAAAGATCACTCTGGATGATAATCAAGTCCGGAATCATTACGACAAGGCGGCTCTGAGGAGGGCGCCCAGGAGGACTCGTTTTCATGACGAGACTTTTGTATTGAAAAAGTATCATAATGACATCAAGTTTACTCTAATTTCTACGTTTCTTCCCCATCCGGCTTCACACGTGCAACGTAATATCCTTGATTTGTGTTGTGGTCAGGGCACGGATATCCACAAGTGGCATAAGAACCGTGTGTCTAATGTTATCGCGGTTGATCTGTCGCCTCTTGCGGTTTCAGAGGCATCCAAACGGTACACAGAGAGTGGTTATCAAAGCTCGGGTCTCAACGTAGCTTTCCATGTTGCGGATATTGAAAATGACGACCTCTTTGTCATTACCAAAGGTCAACGGTTCCCCTTGGTGACCTGTTTTTTTGCCATTCAATACTTTTTCAAAGATGAGAGGATGCTTTCTACGCTGCTGAAACACGTGTCAGACAGCCTGTTACCCGGGGGTTTCTTTGTAGGAACATGTCCTGATGCCAAAAAGATAATCAGCCTGATCACGGAAGATGCTATTGCGTTTTCATCGCCGCGCGTCTTGGTCGAGCGAATGTGGAAGGAGCCGGTAGGCGCATTTGGATCTCAGGTTGCGTTGGAAATCAAAAACACGGTGACTTGGGGAGATAACAAAAACAGGAATGTGGAATACCTAGTATACGAGTCGGTGTTGAAAAAAGCAGCACAGCAGTATGGTCTTTTCCCAGTGGAGTGGCCTAATCTCCACCTCTTGGAGCAAACGGGCAGTCAACACGGTCTGTTCAGGGGATTCTGTCCAAACACCAGAGTCTTTGGGGAAGACAAGTATGATTTATTCGAGTTATCCCGAACATATGCAGCGTTTGTCTTTGTAAAAAGGTCCTAAAAAAGTAAACTATTAAAAATATTAATATTTATAAAAAAAATACTATTAAACAAGCTTTGCATTTCTCAGGATTTCCTGCTTGATCTCTGAGAGGTCAAATCCTGACTTGACAGCTGCCGTGTTTTGGTCATGCATGAATAGAACTCGTGTCCTCAGAATGTTCATGACATCCGCAACAAATTTGTCTTGTACTTGTTTTTCATCCATCTTGTCACGAGTTGTTTTATAGATCTTTTCTAGTTTGTCAACTGCATTGACATATAGTGTCATAATGTCAGAACATATCCTGACCACAATGTCCAGATATGGCGCGCCATACCGGTTCTTTATAAACATTAGCGTGTCCTTTTTTGCATGACTCAAATGGTTTTGATTATTATAGTACATGAATGACACAATGCCCTGGTGGCTATTGGCATTCGATGCAACCGGGATCTTCAAGTTCTCTGCGTTTCTGATCTCCCTTGTCAACATTGCATACATATGTATTGCTTTGAACACTTTGATTGCTTGCTTTTGCTTGACTTTATTACTCTTCATGATCTCCGTTGGCAAGCGAAGCTCAGTTAGTCGTTTCATCGTTTCCGTGATGATATCCTGTTCAGTTTTGATATGAATTTTACCATCCAATGCGTCGCTGGCAATCGCACCCAGAACATTGATGGTTACATCCACGGACATGTCGCTGGCCTTATAACCACTATGCATGG
>JAIXRC010000059.1 GCA_027485415.1 Cryomorphaceae bacterium
ATTTGATATTAACTTGATTCAGTATCGTTCAGCCATTTTACAATGAAATATTTCTTTGACCTCATTCATTAATTTAGCGCCGAATCAAAATTTAGTGATAATATGAATAATCTTTTGCCATCTGTAACTTGTGTAGCTTGTCATTGTTCTGATACGATGCAACAACCCACTTCCACATCAAATATCTTGAATTACACTCAGAGTTTTGGTGCTATCCATAACAATCTGCTAACTCTTTATGGCGAAACATTTCCCGATTTGATCGGAACCCATGAACAAATTTGGCAATTTATGACTACTGAAACAACAAAGGAGTTAAATACAGTAAATCTTCCGGGCGCGAATTTTATTTCGTTTTCAGATGCAAATTCATATGGTGTGAACATTAAATCTTCGCTGAACTTATATCTGAAAGATTTACAAAGTCAAGGAATAATTTCACCTACAATCTATGAATTAGTTGATACCATATTATTCATTATCAAAAATTTTGAAAATTCAATTGATGTTTCGTTCAGATTAAACTCATTCATAAATAAACATAGTCTAAATCCATTCCTTACACAAAATGATAAAATATCTGTTCTTGGCGCAGCAAATGTTGGACTTTATTCAAACTATTTTTGGGATTTTGCTTTGAACAATAGTGATGATCCTTACCATCAAATTGCCTTTGATCTAAATGCCACTGGGAATTTATATAAAATAAAATGGGCAGATTTGATTGGTTTTGTTGTCGGGGCAGGAGTTGGAAGTGCAGCGGGTCCACTAACAGCAGTATCAACAGGCATAGCCTTGGGAGGTTTTGCTTCAAAGATTTTTGGAGAATAATCTCTATATTTGGTTGTATAACCATCTAATAAAAAAAAAAAAAAAAAAATATTCTTCTACTTTTCATTGATCGCAGGCTTTAATGTTCTAGCTCAAACTGATGTGCCAAAAGAATCCGGAAGCGAGATTTATTGGAACATTGGGGCGCATTCACCCTACATTCAACCGCTCAATGACCTCATTGTCGCCGCAGGATTTCCAATGCTAAAAACCACCAGTTATTCGGCCGGATTCTCTTATGTGCAATTCAGTAAAAAGGACATCGTTACAGAGCAAGAACTTTTCTATTACAATTTACAGTCAAAAAATGATTCATTAACATCCAACATGAGAAATATAAGTTATGGCTTCTCATTATTTGGTTACCGATACATGGATCGTAAAAAATTAAAAATGTTTTCAACAGTCGGACTTATCTTTAATAATTCCCGAGTAACAGTGTTTGAAAATCTATCAAACGATAATTCCGTGGCTTCCTATTTATCAGGAACTGCCAATCAACATGAAATGAACACATTTAACTACAACTTAAATGGAACTACCCACATCAATTATTACATTTCTTTTAAGAAATCTACAACACAGCTTATTTTAGGAGCACGAGCAGCATACTATTTACCGCTAACTACCACAAAATGGAGTATGGATAATGTAAAACTTAACAATGGCCCAAAAATTAACCCCGGCGGTTATGCTGTACATTTAAGTATTGGCATGACTTTGTAGTAAAACAGTCGCTCATTTGAAATACAGTTAGCATAGCCGATCAATACGGAGCCGAAACCGAAACATACAAGATATACCACCGAAGTACGGCGGAGGTGGATTCCAAAGTTATTTTATTAACAGCACCCTGAGTAGTCCGAAGGACGTATCGAAGGGTGCGGAGGTGGTTGCCACAAAAGCTTCAATTGCCTTTGATGGATATTAAGATTTAATAACTCGTTAATTGCGCTACACTACCCCTCCACAATTTGACCTGCGTTTAATTTAAAGTACCCCTTTAAACGTATGTCATGAAAATTCTACCCGCTATTTTATCTTCCTTTCTTGCTTTCTCAGCATGGGCGCAACAAAGTTCTTACCTGTCCTTAGATCACAACAACGTATCTTGTTTGCTCGACGACGAAGGGGGTTTTTTTAACAACTTGGCATCCGGGTTAGCCGGTTATGAAGTCCCTATACAGAGTGGATTATCGACCATTTTTGCGGGGTCTTATTGGATGGGAGCGCAAGATGTGAATGGCGCCTTGTACATGTCCGCGGTAAAATACAGTGCGGGAGGCAGCTGGAGTGCGTTTCATGGTGGACCCATTTCCACTACCCAAGCATACAATACCTTAGCCTACAGCAACGAATACCATGACGCCATCTGGAAGGTAAGCAAAGCCGAAATACTGGACCATCAAGCCAATGTGCAAAACCCGGGGTATGCAGTGCCCGCTGCCATTGCCAATTGGCCAGGCAACGGGGATACCTCACTCGGAATCGCAGCACAACTTGCTCCCTTTATTGACCTCAACGGGAATGGTCTTTACGAACCATCCTTGGGCGATTATCCCGATATCCGCGGCGACGAGGCCGTCTATGTTATTACGAATGATGAATCGTATCTACCCGATGGTAACCAATTGGGCATTGAAGTACACGCCATGTTTTACCAATTCCAAACCGCAAACTACCTGAACAATACGACCTTTTTAACCCTGCGGGTGTATAACCGAAGCAACCGCACCTATTACAATTTTCATGAAGGTCTTTTCCTCGATTTCGATTTAGGAAATTATACCGATGACTACATCGGATGTGATCCCACCAACCGATTATTGTATGCGTACAACGGTGATGACCTTGACGAATCGGACGGAGGACAACTAGGATACGGTGCAAACCCGCCCTGCCAAGGTGTATTGTGCCTTTCACATCCCTTAGAAAGTGCGGGAAGATTAACCGGTGCGATGGATGCAGGGATGAGCACCAGCTTTGATACAACGGCATGGTTGCTCATGAACGGACAAAACAGCGATAGCACCAATTGGATGAATCCCTTAACGAATGCAAGCACCCATTTTCTGTACGACGGTAATCCCAACGTTCCCAATACGTGGAATGAAGCGGCCAGTAATAACCCCGCAGGGGACCGAAGGGGAATGTTAAGCATAAGAGAAGCAATCTTACCCCAAGGAGAAAGCTTTTGCGCTGATTTTGCCTTCATTTACAACCGTTCCGGTAACCGCCTACAGAATGTGCAACAGAACATCTACACGGCAGGGGCCTTACTGACGTGGTATGCGCAAGATCAAGTTTTCCCCTGTCAATCACAGGCGTTTAACAGCCTACCGGAATCAGATCAAGCACTTGACCCCTTACACCTTTACCCCAACCCGTCCAGTCAACAGCTTACCGTAGAATGGACATCCAAAGACGCTTCTTGCATTGAAATCTTTACCCTACACGGTAAGCTGGTAGCACGCATTCCCATACATGAACCCAAGGCTCAAACCCTCGATGTTAGCAACCTTTCGCCTGGCATGTACCTAATCCGTGTTGGAGACCAAACGCAATGCTTGCATAAAGAGTAAGCTCATATATCTACTTTTTCCAGGGACCCTGAATAGTCCGCCTGCGGCGAACGTATCGAAGGGTCCGTGGAAAATCAAAAAATCTACGCGACGGGTTTTACTCTTTCTTTTGTCTTGATATTTCGAGTACCTCAACACAAGTACAAAAGAAACAAAAAATCTGCGCCTTCGCTGAAGCTTCAGCGCAAGCGAAAGGCCAGGATTTATCCTTGGTTCGGTGATGATCTTTTCTCTATTAAAATGTAAAATATGCCGAACCATTTTCTCGCCTCCTAAGCCTTTGTTTTGACGGTGATTCTGCGACTTCCGCCAAAAAGACAAGGCTTAGCACAGCTCAAAAACCGGAACATCCCAAGGCCGTAAAAAAAACAATTTTTGCATTTTAATGGTGCATGTTTAAGGGACAAGTAAAGAGAACTGAAAAATCGTTACTTTTTATTTAAGTAATTAAAAATTATAAATATCCTCCTGTATTAATAATATTTCCGAAAGGCAGCGTTTATTTCCGACAAAGCAATCTGAGATTTCTCTGGTCTCATATTCGTTAGGTTTTCCACATTCTTTCGAACATCTGACACAAACTGATGATTGGGAAAATCTAGATTGAGGTTTTTTACACTAAGTTTTTTAATGGGAGAATTCAATGTTGTACTGTAAAAAAATGAAGTGTGTTGAGTTCCCTTATAACCGGTTTGAATTTGCTTGTACAAAATCAGTCCATTCGTATCTTGAACAGTAAAATATCCGAAATCCTTTAATACTGAATTCGTTTCTCCATATCTACGAAGATTTTTACCATCAAAATAGCCATAAACAGTACCCGGTTTGTAAACTGTTTTTCGCGATTCGGTTTTAACTATCAACCGATCAAAAGAACTTACATATATTTTATGTTTTCTAATATCTAGATCAATACTGTCATAAAATTTCCCATTATTGAATTCAGCAAAACTCCTATATACCCCAGCCCATTTTTTTTCTTCATTTAAACTACTTAACGGGCCAGCACCTTGTAGTGCATTGGCAGGTTGAAAATCAACGGGAATTAGTAACGTTGGAGTTAGATCGTTTATCGAAATATCAGATGCTGCACCTTTTCCTTGCTCGTTGCTCTTTAGGTTCGATATTTCTTCCTTATTCGCTATTATTTCTATCGAATCATTCTTTAAAATTGATTGCGAAACAAGCTTGCTTGACGGTATTTTTTTCTCGGGTTGTTTTTGGGTAGGTGAGTCAGAGATCAAATACCAAATAACACCAGTCGCGACCAACAGAATAGGGAAAATGACCCATCTAATTTTAGCACTTAGCCTTGCTTTGATTTGTGTAAAACCTGAACCTTTAGGTGATGGATTAATGACCGTTGCTGATTCCAACCAAATTGAAATTTCATCCGGTGATGTCGATACTTCTTCGCTTTTGAGATATGCAAACAGACGATCAAGATGTTCTTCAGATTTCATGGGGTGATTTAATTTTTATGTGTTCACTCGATTGGATAAGCGCCAAGAGTTTACTTCTACCTCTTTTTAATCGCTGTTTTACAGCAGACTCGCTGGATTTTTGAATGGTCATTATCTCAAAAATGGAGAATCCGGAAATTTCAAAAAGGATAATGCACTCCCGTGTTTTCTCATCCAATTTTGATAATTGTAGGTACAAATTATCCACCTCGAATTGATAACCATGTTCTTTCTTTGTGAGATACAGATGCTCTAAAGTGTGTAATTGATTTGTATAAATGGGACGTTTCTTTTTGCGTTGGTTTGCCAATAATTTAGAAGCGGTACCAAATAAAAAATGTAAAAATGCTCCTTCATTCTCTAATAACTCTAATTTTTCAAACGCGATAAGCAATGTGTCTTGCATGAGATCTTTGAAGCCCATAATACCATAAGAACGTGTTTTACAGAATCGCTCGAACCGATCATTGATCGGTAGGTATAATTTCATAAAACGCTCTTTTTGCAACTCTTTCATTAGGTCGTTGAAGTGTAAGTGTCTTTTAGGTTAAAAAAGTTACTTCAATAAAAGTTTAAATTTTACGCTTTCCATACCAATGTAGACTCAAAAAACAAACTGTTCTAAAGGACACTAATGTTTCCCTCGTTTGAAGAGTTGATAACCAACTGTATTTATCGTTCATCATTCATTAAGCTGCACTACCCCTCCACAATTTGACCTGCGTTTAATTTAAAGTACCCCTTTAAACGTATGTCATGAAAATGAAATCCATTTACCTACTACTTCTGCTCAGTTTAAGCTTGTTTGCTTGTAAGAAAACCACCCACTGTCCAACACCATTCTATTATACTTCAAAAGGAAACCTACTTGTATTGCAGTTAGGCGAACGCTTCGAAGGGGCCTACGAATATGATTTAACCTATACCGCATTAAACAACGATTCTTTACCCTTAAGCGTTGAATCCTACCTGGGTCCCCAAGGCGACGTATCGAACTTACGGGTTTTACCAAACCCTGTCCCGATTTTCCAACTTTTCGCCAATACCATCCAATGGAATACCCCGGTGATTGATCCTACCAAACTTCAGCAACTGCCCGTTTCATATCCCTTAGATACGTCTGCAATTCAAGCCTTTGGAAACCCGGGAAATCCGAATTACCCTCACCTCTGGGAGAAAATTTCCAAGCTTGACATTGTGCATACCTATCGAAAAGCCAATCCGAATGCTCCTGTAACGGTAATGAAATTGATTACCACCAGCTATAATCCAGAATTAGGCTTTAGCGTTCCATCCACAAAACACCTGATTTTTTTAGTAAGGTAAGTATCTAAACTATTTCTCCAAATCCCCGAACATGGCCAGTATGGCTGCTTCGTTGGGCGCGCAAACGCCGCGTTCGGTGATTAAACCTGTAACCAAGCGTGCTGGGGTAACATCAAAACCGTGGTTCACGGCTTGCGTAGTTTCTGGACAGATTAAAACGGGTTCTATGGCTCCCGCAGCACTCTTTCCAATCACATAGCGCACCTCGTCTTGGTTTCGTTCCTCGATCGGAATTTCTTTCAATCCATCCCGCACCGACAAATCCAAGGTGGTCGACGGTAAGGCGACATAAAACGGGATCTTATTATCGTGTGCTGCTAGGGCTTTTAGGTAGGTTCCAATTTTATTGGCTACATCGCCATGACGCGTCGTACGGTCGGTTCCTACGATGACCATGTCCACCATACCGTGTTGCATTAAATGCCCGCCCGCATTGTCCACGATTAAGGTGTGCGGAATTCCGTGCCGTGTAAGTTCGTAGGCCGTTAAGTTCGCTCCTTGATTGCGCGGTCGTGTTTCATCCACATACACATGCACGTCAAGTCCTTTTTGTTTCGCTTGGTAGATCGGAGAGGTAACGGTACCCCATTCAATGCAACCCAACATGCCCGCGTTGCAGTGGGTTAATATGTTAATCCGTTGACCCGGCTTTTTAGCGGCAAGGGCTTCTATGATGGGTAAGCCATGCACCCCAATGTTGCGGCAGGTTTCTACGTCTTCTTCCACAATGGCTTGGGCTTCATTCCAGGCAGTTTCCACCAAATTCTCCGCCACTTCCAAGCGCTCTTTCATGCGGTTCAAGGCCCAGAATAGGTTGACAGCGGTAGGCCGTGAATTGGCTAAGGCTTCAAAAGCCTGATCCATAAAAGATCGGTCGTGATTTTCTTCAACACAGGTACGAGCCGCTAAATAAATTCCGTAGGCTGCAGTGGCTCCAATTAAAGGGGCACCGCGAACAATCATGTCTTTTATGGCCGTTTCCGCCTCTTGATAGGTATGCAGTTTTACCACCACCCATTCGTGGGGTAAAAACCGTTGATCAATTACTTCCACATACCGATCTGAAGTCGGCCAAATGGTACGAAATGGACTTGCCACCTTTTAGATGTTAAACGCCGCTTTGATTCGGTCTACGTAATCTAGATTTTCCCAGGTAAACAATTCCACTTCAATGGATTTCTTTTCACCGTTCGGTGCCACGAATACTTTGGTTTTTTTCTCGTACTCGCGTCCCATATGACCGTATGAAGCGGTTTCAGAATAAATGGGATTGCGAAGCTTCAAGCGCTGCTCAATGAAGTACGGACGCATGTCGAAAATACCTTCAATCTTTTTAGCGATTTCCCCGTCGGTCATGTCAACCTTGGACGTTCCGTAGGTTTCGATGAACAAGCCACACGGTTTAGCAACCCCAATGGCGTAAGACACTTGCACTAATACCTCATCGCACAAACCGGCGGCTACCATGTTTTTTGCAATGTGACGGGTAGCATAAGCTGCAGAGCGGTCTACTTTGGATGGATCTTTTCCTGAAAAGGCACCACCACCGTGCGCTCCTTTACCTCCGTAGGTGTCCACAATGATTTTTCTTCCGGTTAAACCCGTATCTCCGTGCGGTCCACCAATCACAAATTTCCCGGTCGGGTTGATGTGATAGGTAATTTGATCATTAAATAATTTTTGTAATTCTGGCTTCAATTTCGCTTTGACGCGAGGAATCACGATTTCAATGATGTCTTTTTTAATTTTAGCTAACATCGTAGCTTCCTCAGCAAAATCATCGTGTTGGGTAGAAACCACAATCGTATCGATGCGTTGAGGCACGTTGTCATCGCTGTATTCGATGGTAACTTGCGACTTTGCATCTGGACGTAAATATGGAATGAGTTGCCCTTCTGTATTACGGATTAAGGACATTTCTTGTAAAATCTTGTGCGCCAAATCCAAGGCCAACGGCATGTAGTTATCAGTTTCGCGGGTGGCATATCCAAACATCATCCCTTGGTCGCCCGCTCCTTGATCTTCCGGATTGGTACGTTCAACCCCTTGATTGATATCAGAGGATTGCTCATGAATCGCCGAGAAAATACCACAAGAGTTCGCATCGAACATGTACTCCGATTTCGTGTATCCAATTTTTTGAATGGTTTCACGCGCAATTTTTTGAACATCAAGGTAAACATTAGTTTTAACCTCTCCCGCCAATACCACTTGACCCGTTGTAACCAACGTTTCACACGCCACTTTCGATGTGGGGTCAAAGGCCATAAAATGATCAATCAACGCATCAGAAATTTGATCCGCCACTTTATCTGGATGACCTTCTGAAACCGATTCGGAAGTAAATAAGTATGCCATTTAAAAAAATTTAGAGTGCAAAAATAAGGAAAATCGTTGAATTTTTTGCGCTTAGACTAAGGGTATTCCAGAGGCTACGCGATCCTTCAATAGGGCATTGGGACGATAACGGTCCTCGCCGTAGCGTTCTTGCAATGAATTCAATTGATTCAGCACCGTTTCGGGCCCTAATTCTTCCGACCAAGCAAGCAATCCTTTGGGATAATTTACGCCTTTCATCATGGCCAAATCCACATCCTGAGGAGACGCTACCTGCATCAATACGGCATCGTAGGCTTCATTGATCAACAAGGCGATAATGCGTTTAAAAATCTGTTGCAACAGGGCCGCGTCTTTTGACGGCTCGGCTTTTTCCGCGGAATAATCGTAAAAACCACGGCCTGTTTTACGGCCATACAGGCCTGCTTCCTTCAGGCGTTTTTGGGTAAAGGACGGCTTGAACCGAGGGTCGTAATAGAAGGCTTCAAACACCGTTTCAGTAACGGTGTAATTCACATCGTTGCCAATGTAATCCATCAATTCAAACGGCCCCATTTTAAATCCACCAATAGAGGTCATGGCAAAATCAATCGTGGCGAAATCCGCCAATCCTTCTTCGTAGATGCGCAAGGCTTCCCCGTAAAAGGGGCGGGCCACACGGTTCACGATGAATCCAGGGGTATCTTTACAAACCGCCACGGTTTTACCCAAGGCTAAGATCATTGCTCGAGCCTCGTTGAGCACCGCGTCATTGGTCAAAACGCTGGGAATGATTTCCACCAAAGGCATGAGCGTAGCCGGATTGAAGAAATGGATGCCCAGAAATCTGCCCGGTTGTTGCAAGGCGCTTGAAATGGATGCAATGGACAAGGAAGAGGTATTGGACGCCAAGATACAAGTGGGCGAAACAATCGATTCCAAGGACCTAAAAACTTCGTGTTTTACCGACAAATTCTCCACAATGGCTTCAATCACGAGGTCTGCGCTCTCCGCAGCATTTAATTGATCTACCGCGCAGAGTCGTCCATGAATTGCTTCATGCTCCGCGGCATCGATTTTACCTTTTTCTAACAGCGACATAAGGGACTTATGGATTCCCTGTTGGGCTTTACTGCGTTGATCGGCAGACACGTCAAATAAACGGGTTTCAAATCCCTTTTGTGCAGCCAATTGAGCAATCCCAGCCCCCATGGTTCCTGCGCCCACTACAAAAATGCGTTTTGCCATTATTTCCCGGTAAAGTTTGGTTTCCTTTTGTCTAAAAATGCCTGCACCCCTTCCTTAAAATCCTCGGTGTTTCCGGCCTCAACCTGGAGTGCTAATTCCAAATTCAACTGTTCGGATAAGGTATTATTCCAGCTTTCCTGTACCGCTTTTTTCGTTAGTGCCAAGGCACGGGTTGGCATAAGGGCCAACTTGGACACAAAATCCGCAGTGAACGTCTCATATGTTTCGGCCTCAACCGCTTTGTAAATCATGTTCAACGCTTCCGCCTCTTTGGCACTCACCTTGTCGCCGGTCATCATCAGGGCAAGCGCTTTTTGCGCTCCAATTAATCGCGGTAAAAAGTAGGTGCCTCCTGAATCGGGAATAAGACCAATTTTTGAAAAAGCTTGTATAAAGCTGGCTTGTTCGTGGGCAATAACGACATCGCAGGCCAAGGCGATATTGGCTCCGGCACCTGCTGCAACACCGTTTACCAATGCAACCACGGGTTTTGGCAAGGCAACGATTTGTTGAATGATGGGATTGTAATGTTCAGCAAGGATGCGCTCCAATCCCGGCCCTTCTGGGTCAATGGCTTCGGCTAAATCTTGGCCTGCGCAAAAAGCCTTACCGCTTCCTGTAATGACGACGGCCCGGACGGACTCGTTGGCCGCAGCTTCGTTCAAACTTGCTTGCATTTGAAGAGCCATGGTCCGGTTAAAAGAGTTGTAAACTTCAGGGCGGTTCAGCGTAATTTGCATTACCCCGTTGCGATGTTCAGTTAATATTTCCATTTTTTTCAATGTTTAATTGGTGTTGAATACGCTCATTCCATGTTTGTTTCAACGACTCGGGAGCTAAAATATGAATCTCGCCCATAAAACCCAATAAGGCACGGATCAACTCTTCATTGATTTGTACCGTTAAGGCAAAACGCTTCGTACCTAAAGATACCTGAGAAGAATGCAAGGGCTGTGATTCAATGTACTTACTAGCCACTTCATTGGCTTCGATTTCAACGCGCTCCGGCGCTTTGTTTTCGGTGGTAATTCCAATGGTCTCGGCAAAAAACTCAGCGGGATTAAAGGTGTGATCCGGTGTATAATGGGCATCGCTAACCGCCAGTGCTTCCATGCGTTCCAGGGCATATGTTTTCCATTGAGCAGATTCAAAATCGTAGGTAATGACATACCAACGGTTGCGGTATTCTTTCAAGTACACGGGCAGCACTTTCCGCGCTTTCGCTACGCCTGACTTGAAGGACGCGTAATGGAAGGTGCAAATGCGTTTTTCCTGTATCGCAGAAAGGAGCAAGGGAAGCCACTGATTGCCGACCGAAGCATAGGAAGTTTCAAACCCAATGAAAGCGTTCGATGCTTGTCCTTCGGTTCCCGCTACGGCGACCCTTGTGGCAATTTTATCGATGGCGCTGCCGAATTCTTTGAAATACGGAACCTCTTGAAACTGCTGAAGGGTTTGCACCGCAAAACGTATGGAATCCAACTCGTCTTCCGATAGCGGTATGTCGTTAATGGTGTAATCGGGGTCTTCGTAAAAATAGCCCTCGTGTTTTCGGCTATATTTGATGGGAGCATCGTGTTCCATCCTCATGGCAAATAGGTCTTTTTCGATGGTGGAATCGCAGATGTGGTCGCCGTAGGTTGAGCCAAATAAGGACTCCTCGCATGCTTCCCTCAAATTGCTTTTGCTCGGAAAAGGTTTATAGGGATTGCGAATCATCCGGTCGATGATGCGGTAACGAATCAGCGCATTTTTTATATGAGGCATAGTTAAGCCTTGCTATGACCGAATAACTCAAAAAACTTGATGGCTTGGGCCGCTTCATACGGCACATCGTCTTCCCAGTTTTTCGCTCCAACCTTAATTTTACTCAACACATCATCCGACATGATGTGGAGGTGTTTTTCGTTGAATTGACGGATGGGGGCTATTTTATCGTTATGGATCATGTACTCCATCAGTCCCTTTAAATTCTCCGCAATTTGCATGTTGTATAAATCCAACAAGGCGCCTGACTCCACGTCGATGGCGGGGTAAACGTACAACTTCATGTTGTGACCGAATCCTCTACCAAAAGCCTCCAGCAATCCTCCGGGAAGGTTATCGTAATATTGCTCATCAAAAATGGAACTCAAGTTATACACCCCAAGAATAACCCCCATGAACTGCCCTTTGGCGATTTCTGAAAGGTATTCCACCATTTTGTAATGCTTCAAATAATTGGAAATCATCACGGTATATCCGAGGGAACTTAATAATTCAGCACGGTCAAGGAAATCTTTATCGGAGATTTTCCCATCGGCAGTAAGGTCTTTCAGGGTGAGTTCAAAAACCACCTCTACGTTGGTATGCTTGACCCTTTCATCCTCTAAAAAACACAATTTGCCGTTTTCAATCATGTCCACATGCACGTTGGTAACCGGACGAAATCTTCCCCGCATCAAGAGGATGTTCTTTTTGTACAGCGCCGTTGCAGGCTGCAACACATTTTTTGCTAAATCAAACATGGTGGCATCCGTTATACCTTTTCGAACCAAACTTAGGGCAATCATTCGGTTATCAATTTCCTCAAAATCGGGTCCGGTAAACCGTAACATGTCGATTTCGATGCGTTCTCGAGGCAAGCGTGAAACTAAAGCATTGATGAATTCCTCGTAATCGTTGCCATGAAAGAAGGCTCCATGGATGAGGTTGACCCCTAAAATACCCAAGGCATCTTGTTGCGCACGGTTGGAAATATCGTGCATTAGGACGTGCAAAATAATGTCGTTGAACGGTCCTCCAATCGTTGTTTGAAATCGGATCCCTACCCAACCTTGCCCCTGATTGGTTTTGTGATAATTCAGCGATTCTACCGTGTTGCAAAATGCGAAAAACCGAGATTCGGTGGCTTTTTGAGGAAGCACCGTCGAAAGTTGGTTAAACTCGGTATCCAACATAGTTACTAATCGTTCTTCACAAACATACCTTTTGGCCTTACCGTACATTGCATCGGAAACCTTCATGTCGTAAGCAGAACGGGTAAATGCGATCGTCCCCGAACTCCCTCCCGCTTTGAAAAAATTGGCAGCGACTTCTTGACCTGCGCCTATTTCAGCAAAACAACCGTAAATATCACGGGTCAGGTTGATTTTAAGGGCTTTATCCTCGGTGGTTAATTTGTCTTTCATCAGTGAGGGTCTTGGAATTTTGGATTATTTACAAACTCTAAATCGGTAAGGGTCATTAGAAATGCTTTCAATAATTGCTTTTCTTGGGCATCCAATTGCACCCCACCTTGGTTGGCAAATTCAATCAAAGGGTCAATGGTTGGCGACATGTGAACGCCCGAGGAATAATGTTCGATGACCTCATCCAAGGTTTTAAACCTCCCGTCGTGCATGTAAGGCGCGGTTAGCGCAATATTTCTTAAGGTCGGCACTTTAAATTTACCGTTATCGTTGGCGTTCTTGGTAACCGCCCCGCGGCCAAGATCGCTAAAGCTCTCGTCCAATCCGTTATTGCTAAATTTTGCAACGCGCATGAGCGGCCCATTGTGGCAATGAAAGCAATCGGCACCGTTCAAACTTTTGAAAAGGTCGTATCCCGCCCATTCCTCATTGGTAATTTGAACGGATTGATCCCAAGCGCTTAGAGGAAGGTTGTTTTCAATTTTATACATCACGTCGAACTTGCTCCTACCAGAAATCATGGTGCGAATGAACTGAGCTATGGCTTTGGCGGCATGGGTAGAGTCAAAATCAACTACCCCAAAAGCTTTGTAGAATTGGTTCCTGTAATAGGTGTCTTTTTTCAATTTGCTCACCGCTTCTTTCCACGAAAGGTGCATTTCGATAGGATTGGGGACCGGTTCCAAAATTTGCTGTTCTAAGGTAATCGCCCTTCCGTCCCAAAAAAAGAAAGAATCCCAACCTAAATTGATCAAGGCCATGGCGTTACGGGTACCTTGAATTCCATCAATTCCCCTGGAATATTTTGCTGAATCGGAAAATGAAGTAAAGGCCGTATGGCACGCCGCGCAACTCATCATGTCGTTACCACTAAGCCTTTTCTCATAAAACAAATGCCGACCTAATTCTACCCCTTCAACCGTCATTGGGTTATCGGCGGGAATGTTCATGGCCGGAAAATGCGAAGGAATTTCCAAGGTGTAAGGCGTTGGTCTATATCCTACCTTTTCCTTGCCACAAGAATTCAAGAAGCATGCAAAAACAACAATAATCCCGATGGTTCTCATGGCAATTGCAACGCGTTTTTAAAATTCTCGGTAACTTTTTGAGTCAGGGCCCCAAGTCCTGCTCCGGAATGGGTAAATGGTTCGTTGGGGATATCAATGGGTTGAAGAGGATTAAAGAAAAACGATTGCATGTCCAACTCCAGGGACAAGGTATGCTGATGTTCTCCGGTTTTCACCCATGAAAAGTTGTTAAACGAAATGGGTTGTTGGTATAAATCCGTGCCAATATGGTAACTAAAACTCAAGTCAAAATTATCGATACCGTCGTTCAAGGTATCGGCTTTACCTTCAACGGAGATGAAGATATAACCCGTATTCCAACCCCAGTGCATGGAACCAGCATTTACGATGTTCAGAGGACTTTCGTTGGGGAATGCAGAAGGGTCGTCGTGGTTGAGCGAAGTATCTACGCCCATTACCATCGAAAGGGAAGGAAACTTGGTGTAATCGGCTGCTTTATCGAGTAAAACATTCCCTTTTTCTCGAAAATCAAAGTAGGCTACCTCGGCAAGTTGGTTATTTTGATGACCAAGCAACGTAGTAAAAAACTTAATGTCGGAAACTTTAATGCGAATACCGTTGGGGCCTTGATAGATTGAATCCAACATCAATGCGTTCGAAGCAAACGTAGGGTTCACCAAAATCCTCACAGTTTCAGGGGGTGCTGGCGGCGGATCAATCGGTTTGGGTTTACATGCCGAAATCGCAACAACAAACAAGGCTATCCAAATTATTTTCATACTCCGTGTTAAAAAGATTTTAGAACGTAACAAATTTACGGTTTTGAAAAGTAACTTTGAAAATAATAAGCCTAAATAAAATTGAACTCCTCCAACGGCGAATCCAAGCCATTACAAATATTGAATGCATCTGCCGGAAGTGGTAAGACTTATCGGTTGGTTTTGGAATACCTGGGGTTATTGTTCAAGCCTTCTGCTGACCCAAAGGTATTCAAATCCATTATGGGCATGACTTTTACCAACAAGGCTGCCTATGAGTTAAAAGACCGCATTCTTCTCGCTTTGTTTGAGATTTCCAACTATAATCCCGCGCCTGAAAAAAAGCGGGTAGCGGATCTAATACAGCGACTGAGTGAGCTATCAAACGTTGAACCCGAAACCCTTCCGAAAAGAGCGCAAAAAGCCCTTTCTGAGATCCTGCACAACTACGAAGATTTTTCTATTTCGACGATTGATAAATTCAACCTCCGATTAATTCGCGCCTTTAGCCGTGATTTGAATTTGACCCATGAAATGGAGGTTATCATGAATGAAAAAGAAATCATTGAATTGGTGATCGATTCCGTATTTGCAAAACTCGGAACCAAAGGCCATGAAGCATTGACCCAATTGGTTTTGAATTACTCAACGATGAGGCTTGAAGAGGAACACCATTGGAATTTTAAAAAACAACTGATCGAATTTTGCGATGTTTTAACGAAAGAACGCTACAAAACCACTATTGATCAATTGCTCGAACGCAATTACGCTGAGCATGACCTTCGAACGAAAAAAAACGAACAGCGACAATTAATTGAAACCCTTATCCACAAAGCAAAATCCATTCAGGATTCCTTTCGAGAACATCATTTGGAGTCAAAGCACCTCTTCAATGGATCAAAGAGTTATAACTTTTTAGATCGCATTGGTGAATTAAGCAACTGGCCTGAAGCGTTCAAAGATGGAGGATTAAAAAAGCACTTGGCCAATAGTAAATTTGATGGGGTACTCAGCGAGGGATTAATCGGAGAGCTCAATAGCCTTTATGAATTTCATGAAAAAAACCATGAAAAATACTACCAAATTCAATTTTATTGCGACACATTTTACAACCTGTTGCTATTGCAGTTCATTGCACGGGAAATGGAAGAAGTTCGAAAAAGAAGCCAATTCATTCGTATCTCAGAATTTAACACTTTTATAAGCGCCTTAGTCCAGCATCAAACCGCTCCGTATATCTATGAGCGCCTTGGTAATCGATACCATCACTACCTCTTGGATGAGTTTCAAGATACGTCGCGTATGCAATGGCAAAACTTAATTCCCTTGGTTGAAGAATCGTTATCTAAAGGAAAAAAAACACTGATTGTAGGAGACGCAAAGCAGTCTATTTATCGTTTTAACAATGGGTTGGCAGAGCAATTTGTGGAATTGCCTAGTATTTATAACCCTGAAAAATGCCCAAGAACTGAGCGTATTTCAGCTTTTTTCAAATCGCAGGGCCATAAATCCTCCTTGCTTGAAAACCACCGTTCCGGCAAAGAAATTGTTGCCTTTAACAATCAGTTTTTCCTTGGTTTACGCGACTCACTATCCCCTGAAGGCCAACGATTTTACGATTCCATTAACCAAACCCCCACTAAATCCTTTGAAGGATATGTAAGGCTGTTCAGTAAAGAAGACAAAAAAAAGGAAGTAGATGTCCATGCAAAAATACTAGAGTTCATCCATGAATGTTTGGCAGATGGCTTTAAACCCGGAGATATCTGTATTCTCTGTAATAGAAATAAAGATGGAAATAAAATTGCCGAATTTTTATCCAACGAAGGCTTTAAAGTTGTTTCCTCCGATTCACTGTTGGTGGACGCCAACGAAAAAATTCGATTAGTCATTCAATACCTAAAAATTCGAAATAAGACGTCCAACTTAAATGAAATAAAAAAATTCGCCAATTTTTACTTGAACCTAACCCAAGAAGAAAGCGTCGCTGCATATCAAAAGTTGTTCAAAACCAACGACAAAGGGTATCGATATTTTGATGATCTTGCATTTATCGATGCTTATTTTGACCAGGTATCTTCTTTTTACTGTCCATATTCTAGTGTTTACGATCTTATAGGTCAATTTTATAAGCTCATGAATTGGGTTGAAACTGAGGATGTTTATTTACATTTCTTATTGGATTATAGTTTTGTTTTTCAATCCAACAAACGACCTGATTTATCGAATTTCTTAAACCAATACGAGGACAAAAAAGACCAATTATCGGTGCAATTTCCTAAAACTGATGATGCGCTACAAATAATGACCATTCACAAATCTAAAGGATTGCAGTTTCCGGTGGTGATCATTCCTCATATGGACTATTCCCTGAGCGACACGATGAATTATCATTTAATGGAAGACGGTGATCAAATTTATTACCGAAAACTCAGTAAAGAAAGTCCTTTGAGTTTCATCAGAGCCTTTACGGCGCAAGAAGCCGAAAAGCATTATTTAGATCAAATCAACAAAATATATGTTGCGTTCACTCGGCCTGTTGGCCGATTTTATGGCATCAATACCTTTAAAAACGGTTTGGGTGTACACCTTCATGCAACCCTCTGCGAGGCCTTTCCCGAAGCTGTTGAAGACGGACTCATTGAGCTGCGTTTCGGAGACAAAAACTGGATTCCCGAATCCAAATCCACGGACAACTACTATGAAATTGACGCCCCGAAAGAATTCCTATGGTATCCAAAATTGGTCGTTAAAGATGCTAATGCGGAAAAAAATGGAGCGAACTTCGGAAAGATCTTTCATGAGACCTTAGCCCATTGCTCCAACGGTAATGAGGCATCTGAATATTTACTGAGAAAATTCGCTGAAAATTCCATTTCCACGGAAGAATTGGAAAAGCTGCAAGAATCCGTGCTTTTGCTTCTTACTAATCCGCAATACCTTGGATGGCAGGGATCTGCAACAGTTATCCGGAATGAAGCGTGGATCATGACGGATGAACAAAACCTATTGCGTCCGGACAAAATTTTTGAATTAGAAGAAGTTGTTGTTATTATTGATTTTAAAACAGGAGAACTCAAAGAGCAAGACCATCAGCAACTTAAGCGTTATGTTGAACTATTGAAAGCAATCTATGGAGCATCCCGTTCGATCGAAAGCTATCTATACTATACTTACAACTCCTCGTTTATAAGATGTGATTGATTCAATGCCGCTCGAATAAAAGTGTAGATTAAAGGATGGGGCAAATCCCGAGTGGAGGTAATTTGGGGATAATAGGATAGTGCTAGTAAAAACGGATGGTCTTTCAAACTGAAAGCCTCTAAATCATCGAATTCATTCACCGCCTCAACATCCAGGTAATTCCCCAAAAGTTCCGACAATAAATTGGGATAAAGGCTGTACCTCACCGCAGATAACTCTCGCGTTGAGAAATGTTGGTACAGTTTGATGAAGGCCTCTGATTTTGGTATTATCTCCAAATTTTCAAAATACTGTCCTACTATCAAATTATCCGAAATCAATTTTTCATTCGAAAGGTTTAAATTATGCTTATTGATTAGGTACTCTATGAAAAAACGGAATCCTTCTCCGGTCAATAATACCGGTTTTTTGAGCCATACCAACCTCGAAAATATTCCGTTCAGGTAAAATGAATTAACAAATGGACCTGGAGCAATCCAAAAAGCATCGTATTGATCAAAAAAACCAACTTTATGCTGCGCCAGTTCTTGAACTCTTATCCAATAATAATTGATATCTATATCAAGAAAAACAGAAGCGTGATCTATTGCTAAATTGGTAGCATGATGCGCGTTAAACGTAAAATTATAATCCCCAATGATTGCGATTTTTATTCCGTCCATCATGCAAAAAAAAAGCCGCTGAAGCGGCATTCATTTTATTTCTTAAACCAACCGTGATACTTACCGTTCTGGATTAACAAAGAATCAATTAAGTTGGTTTGAGGATTCAAACTGTAAACATAACAAGAGAAGTTACAGTCGAAAAAGGAATAATCTCCCGTACCATCCGATTGCTGCTTAATATTGGAAAAGGTTACGGTTTGGGGAACAGGGTTAGGTGCTTTAGACAACCAAATCCTTGAAGTGTTGTCGGTGTAAGTCACTTCAAACCCGGCAATTGCTCCATTGGAATACGAGGGAGGAGTTACTGATGATGCCATGTGAAAATCGTTGAACATCGTTAAACTTGGCTCGGTGTTGGCCGCCAAATCCCAGTTCAAGGCTCCTAATTTAATTTTTATACTTACCGGATTGGAACCCGAAACCATTTCGAAAGAATAGACCCTTCTAGACGGAGCAGGTGAGGGTTGAACAAAGGTTTCGGAAGAGGTATTCCCCAAATAACTGTTCACGTTTTGGGTGAATTCCACTTGCGTTCCACTGATGTAGCCGGTGAAATTGGCATCCAAATTCACGGTATTAATGGGAGGAGGAACCACTTCGTGTTCAATACACGAAGGAACAATCATCAACACCAAGGCAATCATTAAGGCACTTACAAAAACTCTCATAAAAAAATTTTACTCAAATATAAGCTTTTACGCATTAATTGCCAAAAAGATGCTTAATCTATAAAAAAAACCTTTCTTCAGTTAGCACTTTTCACCATGGCACGTTGACCATCCAATTTTTACCAATGTTTTATACCTTTGAAGCCGCATTGGCTCCGTAGTTCAATGGATAGAATAGAAGTTTCCTAAACTTTAGATATGGGTTCGATTCCCGTCGGAGCTACTAATAAACCATTTTTTGTTTACTGTTTACCTTTTATATTCGGAACGTTTTGATCGATATTACGTTGGTCACACGCAGAACCTTGAAGAGCGTTTAATGGTGCACAATAGTGGCCAAAATGTATCCACTAAACCTTATCGTCCGTGGGTAGTGGTTGGGAAAATATTGAAACCCACCAAGGCAGAAGCATGTGCATTGGAGCAAAAACTAAAGCATCTGAGTAAAGCTCGAAAGAAAGTTTTTATCAATAAATACTGTAATCATCAATCTCCGTAGCCATGACGAGGCCAAGCCTGTCATGGTGCTGACATTTATCGTCAGCATTCAATGGATAGAATAGAAGTTTCCTAAACTTTAGATATGGGTTCGATTCCCGTCGGAGCTACTAAGATAGCGATTCGCTAGGCCAAGTGTTCAACCACTTTGGGTGAATTTTATTGCTTTACGACTAATTTTACAATGCGGCTTTTAGCATGCTCGATTTCCAAAAAGTAGGGGCCTTTCGACCAACTTTCGGTAGGAATATTCATTACTGCATGCTGCATGGTAAAGGTCCCAATCAATGATCCGTTTAATTGGTAGACTCGAATGTCACTCCCTTCCTCCACGCCAGATACAGATAAGGTCTCGGAAAAAGGATTCGGTACAACAGACATTTCATTCCCAGCGTTGGATTCTATACCTGAGGGCAATGAGTCGACGTTGTATAGAACTTCAAAATCGTCGTAGTAAAATCCATCTCCGACGGTTCCACCATCCGCTCCTAACCTGAATCGAAATTTAATGACCTGTCCCAAGTAATCGCTTAAATTGATTTCTTCCAATACCCAATTGGACTGGGTACCCTCATAAACCGGCTGGTTATTGGGTTGTACGCTTCCATTTCCACTGGTTCCATCTACCGTATAATTTCCGCATTGAGGAATCCATGTGGCCCCATTATCGGTAGACACAGAAAATTGAACATAATCGTAATCCGCTTCAATATCCCACTTCGCATAAAAACGCACCATAGCGCTGGAGGCATTCGTTAAATCCACCGATGGTACGTAGGTTGTAGTTTTGGTGGTATTGTTGGAATAATTCCCCCCAGGAGAATCCGTGAACGATTTACTTGGAGAAACAAAGGTGGATCCCGTTGTACTCCAATTACCTGTCCAATTCGTGGCGGTAGTGGCATCCTCTACGGCTTGTGAGGTCAAGGCACCAAACGTTTTATACACCGTATCTCGTTTTATCCATAGGCCATTATTGATCTCCAAAACATAGATTATTTGCTCGCCAAACTGAATAGTGGGATTTAAAGTATAGGAAATCGATCCAGTGGAAATTTGTTGTTGCGCCAAGTTGTACGTGACCGAATTACCCACCGAGGTGATGTTCATAACAGGCGTAATTGACACCGTAACGGGTCCTGACTCCCGGCCTAAACGCTGAATGGAGTGGTTGAAATTTCCGCTCAACGCCCCAACTGTATTCGGGTCGGTGTCCGCGGCAAAGGCATACACCTTCGCTAAATGTGCCAGCACCAAATTTGGGAAAAGCATTCCGGCACAAGTAGGGATTATTTCATTGGAGGGTTGCCAAAAAGCGGTTCCCACCTCGGGGGTATGAACGAACATGGTGTCTTTTTGACCAACGCCATTATCCACCTTGTACATGTAATCGTCGGAATCGCCTGAGGCCTCGTACAAGCCGCTACTTTTCATGGCACCATATCCGTTGAATTGTACTTGGTGGTTGGATTCGGCTTGAAACCAATTGTGATGGTCTGCAAATTCAGCGCTTGTAGCGCCTATAGGAAAGAGAATATCGGAACCGTAGGTGTGTGCGTTAAAGGCTGTTACAAAATGGTTGTTTTGCACCAACCACCTCATCGCTTGCGTTTCCGGTTCGGAAAAAGCGGACGGACCGCGGTAAGTATCGTTGCTTGGATTAGCACTTGTTCCGGTGGTACCCCATTGGTACGAATAATTTCTGTTGAGATCGACTCCATACGAACCGCCGTTATTTCTGCGGTTTTTTCGCCACATGCCACCACCGTTTGGATTGGTCGTACCATTGTAAACATACCCATCCGGGTTGATGCAGGGCACAAAATAGAGCTGTAAATGATTCACGATGTAGGTCACCTCCTCGTTGGTTCCATAATTTTCCAACAAATACCACATGTAATAGATGGTTTCCATAAGGCTCATGGGTTCACGAGCGTGGTGGATTGCGGTGTACAAAACTTTAGGTTCTGGCTCATCTACGTTGGGATTATCCGATAAGCGAACGTAGTAAATCGGGCGGTTTTCGTGCGTTAAAAAATTAGAAATAGGGGCTTTTACGGTAATTAAATTGGGATAAGTCGCCGCCATTTCATCCAACTCCGCCAACATCTCGTTGTACTTTAAATAGCCTCCCATGGTTCCCAAGTTAAAATGGGTAGGGGTGGTTGGATTAACATAAGGATTATCGCCCCCTGCACCGTTACCACCACATGCGCCGTTGTGCAGCGAAGGATCTTGGCTCGGATTTGCCAGAAGTTGCTCATAGTGCGCCACTACATCTTGAATTAAAATTTCAAAATTGAAATGATTCGCCTGCATTATTTGAATTTCCTGATCGGAAAAATCAGAGATAAAGTAACTGTCCTCTTTCGAAAAACCATGATCTACCGCAACCCCGAGGTTGGCTAATGCCGCCAAACCCGCTGCATCGGCGTTGATTTTTACCCGAGAATATCCTGGCGTATTTTGGGCTTTGACCTGCAAAAAGCAAAATGTCAAAACCGCCAATAACAGTAAACCATACTTCATATCGCTTAATTTATGCATCAAATTTACAATTTAAATGAAGTAAATAAAATCCTTGAAGCAACGAAAATGCTGTTAATGAGTATTACATTAAGTCAGTTCTTGCGTAATTTTACACTCATGAGACTTTGCCTTGTTCTTGGTTTTTTATTCGGAACGATTGGTGCCTTTGGGCAAGAAGTCTGGATAACGCCGAACCAGGGCCAATGGACCGACAGCATCGATTTTTCCATCCCTGTAACCTCAGGGCGGATTCACGGAGGAAAGGATGGACTCAATTACCTCTTATATCAGCTTCCACATGGGCACGATAATCATGAACAAGGTGCGTTCAGGATTCACTCGATTCACCAGCGGTTTTTAAACCACCTACCCGCTATTCCAGCGTTTGAAGGAAGTGCATCCTCGCATTATTCCAATTTTTTCGTGGGGTCCGATTCCTCGCGATGGAAATCCAATGTTCGTGACTATCAAACGGTTCGATACCCTTCTTTTTACCCGAACATTGACCTCATTTACACGACCGAGAAGGAACAATTATCGTACAATTTCAAAATATATCCGAACGGCCAACCAGAGGATATTTCGTTTGAACTCCTTGGCGCAACAAGCGCTGTTTTGAACGAACGAAAAGAACTGGAAATCCACCACGACTTTGGACAAATTGTTCAAAGCGCTCCCAAAGCCTGGTGGTATTTACATGGTAAAGAACACCCCCTGAAGGTGCAATTTATGGAACGAGAAGGGGTTTGGAAATTTGAATTGGAAACATATCCGTCATTTTTCGACAGCATCTACATTGACCCCAACTTAACTTTTTCCACGTTTTCAGGTGCAACGGCGGATAATTGGGGATTTACCGCGACTCCGGATGCCGCAGGTAATTTGTACGGAGCTGGTATTGTATTCGGTTACGGATATCCAACAACGCCGGGATCATACGACATCACCTTTAATAACGGAACAGGCGCTTTACCGTTTGATGTGGCCATTTCCAAATTCAATCCCACCGGAACGAACCTGTTATATTCGATTTATTTCGGTGGAGCAGGAAACGAAACTCCCCATAGTATTGTTGCCGGTCCCACCGGTGAATTGTACGTTTACGGGGTAACCTGTTCGAGCAATTTTCCGACAACAGCAGGGGCTTACGACGCAACTTTTAATGGAGGCCCCTCGGTTACCGAAAATTCCTTGAGCTTTGATGGAAGTGATATTTTTGTGTCAAGGTTCAGCACGAACGGAAACAACCTTATTGCGTCCACCTATTTGGGAGGAAATAACATTGATGGTTTAAATACGAATACCCTTCACTACAACTACGGCGATCAATTCCGTGGTGAAATTATCTTGGACGCATCCGGCAATATTTATATTTCGAGCACCACCGCCTCGGGCAATTTTCCGACCACCGCAGGTGCCTTTTCAACCTCGTTGAGCGGCAACCAAGATGCCGTGGTTTGTAAATTGAACAACACGCTCACCTCGCTTCTTTGGAGCAGTTATTTCGGAGGATCGGGATCTGAAACGGGAAATTCCATTGAAATCAGCCCTAACGGTCAAGTTTATGTCGCTGGAGGCTCCACTTCCCCTGGATTTCCTGGAGTGGCTGCTGGAAATGATTTATCCAATAACGGTGGCCTGTCCGATGGATATTTAGCGCGCTTCAATCCGGTTAACGGTTCGGTAGTTGCCGCCACGTTTTTGGGGGCCAACGAATACGATCAAGCTTATTTTGTCCGATGTGATCCCTCAAATTTAGTGTATGTTTACGGTCAAACCGAGTCCAATTGGGTCATTTCTCCGGGATGCGCAGGAACACCTAACTCCGGGCAGTTCATCCGAAAATACGACGGGGGCCTTGCTAACATCCAATGGAGTACGGTATTTGGAGCAGGAACTGGCCATGTTGAAATATCCCCTACGGCTTTTTTAGTCTCCGACTGCTATGAAATTTACGTTGCGGGTTGGGGAGGTCAGCTCAATGCAAACAGCGGCGTTTCTCAGGCCATAAACTCCACCACCAACGGTTTCCAAACCACCCCAGGTGCCTATCAAACCAATACCAACGGATCGAATTTTTATTTAGCCGTATTTGCCGCTGATGCCCAAGCGTTGAATTACGCTACGTACATGGGCGGAATGACGAGCAGTTCCAACCACGTGGACGGCGGAACCAGCCGTTTTGATAAAAAAGGAAGAATTTACCATGCCGTATGCGGTGCCTGTGGCGGCAATAATTTTGGCTTCACCTCGACCCCGGGAAGTTGGTCGCCGCAAAACCCCAGTCCAAACTGCAACATGGCGGTGTTTAAATTTGACCTAAGCACCCTCGATGCGGTACTTGCTCAACCTTCACCGTTGATATGTTTGCCCAATCCGGTGTTTTTTAACAACAACAGCGTCAACGGCAACACCTATGAGTGGGACTTTGGAGACAATACTTTTTCCAACCAATTCGAGCCAAGCCATGTTTACGGAGGTCCGGGAGTTTACAACGTGACCTTGGTTGTATCGGATTCCTTAAATTGTTACGAACCTGACACTGCCCAAATTCAGGTGAATATCGGTGACTTTCAAGGAGGGGTTACGATCCCTGCCCAGTCCGTGTGTCCGGGAAGTCCCTTCACCTTGGATGCTTTCGGTGGATCCACCTACCTTTGGTCTCCGGCCAATGTACTGTCCAATCCCAACATTCCCAATCCGGTAGCAACGGTTTACACCAGCACAGTATTTACCGTGATAATCTCCGATAGTTGTGGAGCCGACACCCTCCAAGTTCCATTGAACGTTGTTCCTCTATCTTTGACCCTTAGCGCCGACACATCTATTTGCATCGGATCGCAAGTTCCATTGAGTGCTGTAGGGCCTGGAACCATCACTTGGAGCCCTGCTCAAAGTTTGAATGTAGCTTTAGGCAGCAATGTGCTGGCCTCACCAACCACCACTACAACCTACACCGCAACGTTGACAAGCATTGAGGGTTGTACCTTATCGGACAGTTTAACGGTATCCGTTTATTTTACGCCACCCGTATCAAATTTACCAGAAACCTTGATCGTTTGCCTTGGGGAAAGTGCTACCCTTAACGTTTCCGGCGCCAACACCTATTCGTGGTCTCCGAACTTGAACATTTCCACCACTTCCGGGCCAACCGTAACGATTTGGCCTCAACAGGATATGTACTATTACTGTCAATTCACCAACGCGTGTGGCACCATTGAAGACAGCGTGTACATCACCTTGTTAACCGCCAACATAACCGCTGGAAATGACACCATCATTTGCCCTGGAGAGGTTGCGAATTTATGGGCCAGCGGTGGATTATACTATCAATGGTCTCCCCCAGGTTCCATCATTAACCAAGCCGGTAATCAAGTTTGGGTTAGTCCCAATACTTCCACGAACTTTCAAGTCATTGGAACCGATGTCAATGGATGCAAAGATACGGCCTATGTAGAGGTGGTACTTCACCCCTTGCCTACCATTGCGCTATCGCCGAACATTCAAGCGTTTTACGGAGACCAAATACCGCTGAATGCCATCGGGAATAGTCCGGGAGTGTACACATGGACCCCTCCGGAATTTTTATCGTGCATTAATTGCCCCAATCCCATTGCCAACCCCGACAACGATTATGCCTACACGGTGACTTTCGTTGACCTCAACGGATGCGTGGCAAGTGCGACGGTCAACCTTTCCTACGAAGCGGTGATTTACGTGCCGAACACGTTCATACCTGATGGAAACGGAACCAACGATTTATTTGGAGCCTATGGCGGTAATATCAAGGAGATGGAATTGATGATTTTCAACCGTTGGGGAGAACTCATAAAAACGTTAACTTCATTAAGCGATTTTTGGGACGGAACCTTTGAGGGTTTACCTTGCCCAGACGGTGCCTATACTTGGAAGCTCAATTATTTGGATAAGCAGGAACGGAAATATACCCTCACCGGCCACGTTATATTGATTCGGTAAAACGCCTTAGAAATTGCTACCTTTGCGGTATGAGCACGGTGCACATCCAGACATTTACCTTTAATGCCTTTCAAGAAAATACCGTTGTTGTTTCGGATGTTGAAGGAAACGCCGTTATCGTTGATCCCGGATGTTATTCCAACGAAGAGACCAAAATACTCGAATCTTACATAAAAGATCAAAAACTGAAGGTCGTTGGATTGTTAAATACCCATTGCCACATAGACCACGTATTGGGAAACCACTGGGTTAAGGCAACCTACGGAGTTGATCTGGGAATTCACCCCTTGGAATTGGAAGGATTAAACCGCGTAAAAGAATACGCTCATTTATATGGTTTCGAAGGCTATGCCGCTTCTCCGGAACCCGGGTATTTTCTGGAAGATCAATCCACGGTGTCCTTCGGGGATTCGCTGGTTTTTAAGGTCTTTCACACTCCAGGACATTCGAGGGGCCATGTCGTATTTTACTTGGAAAAAGAAGGGGTTTTAATTAACGGTGACGTATTATTCGCTGGAAGTTTTGGTAGAACGGACCTACCTGGTGGAGATTTAATCACCTTAAAAAAGTCCATTCACGAGGTGTTATTTCAATTACCGGATGAAACGGTGGTCTATTGCGGTCATGGACCTACCACTACGATTGGACAGGAAAAACAAACGAATTACATCCTACAATTTTAATGATTGTTGCCATCAATTGCCGTAACCTTACGCACCATAAAATGGAGGGCTTTGGCAATTACACGTACGAATTGGTGCTGCGATGGATTGAATGGCATCCTGAAGTGCAGTTTGTTTTGCTTTTCGATCGCAAACCCAAAGTTGATTTGCCCGAACATTCCCATGTCAAAAAAGTTATCATTGGACCACCTACCCGTCACCCTTTCTTGTATTGGTGGTGGTTTGAATGGTCTTTGCCCCGGGTCTTGAAACGCGAAAACGCTACGGTATTCTTTTCCCCGGACGGATATAATTCATTGCGTTCAACCGTCCCAAGCATCATAACCGTCCACGACATTAATTTTGAACACTATCCGAAAGATTTACCTTTCCTGCTTTCGCGTTATTTAATGTTCTTTTTTCCAAAATTCGTGCGTAAAGCAAAGCACGTATTAACCGTTTCACAATTTTCCCGGCAGGACATTATTCAAGCATATGCGTGCGACCCCGACAAAATATCGTTTCTATACAACGGGTCAAACCATCAATATCGACCTTTAAGCCCCGAACAAAATGTAAAGGTACGAGATGCCATCAGCGGCGGAAGGCCCTATTTTTTATTTGTTGGATCCTTGCATCCAAGAAAAAACGTTCACCGTTTGCTGAGTGCCTACCTAAAATTGAACAAATCCGACATTGATTTAGTCATCGTAGGGAGTGCCATGTGGGACAAGCAGCAATTCAACCTGAACGAAGAACAGAAATCGCACGTTCATTTCTTGGGTTATCTTGAAAAGTCTGAATTAGTCGGCATAATGGCAGCGGCATTCGCACTGACGTATGTTCCATACTTTGAAGGTTTTGGAATACCCTTGGTAGAGGCTATGCGATGTGGAACGCCCATTCTCTGCTCCAACAATACCTGCCTTCCCGAAGTTGCAGGTGATGCTGCAATCTACTGCGACCCATTTGATGAGGAGGATATCCTATTGGGATTGCAGCGTTTGCGCGATGAACCGGATTTGCTGGAACGGCTTTCCCAAAAGGGGCTCGAAAGAAGCAAAAAATTTTCGTGGGACAAAACTGCTCAGGAAGCTTGGGATAAGTTGGTTCTTACCGCAAACACTTAAAGTAATCAAAAGGCTCTTGGCAAGCTAAACATTGGTAATGCGCCTTACAGGCGGTACTTCCAAATTGGCTTACCATGCGCGTATTCTGAGACTTGCACAAAGGACAAGGAACCACCGGGGGTTTACTGAAAAGTACGCTTTTATCGACCTCATCAACGGGTGGCGCAATGCCGTATTCCTCCAATTTTCTTTTGCCTTCCTCCGAAATCCAATCGGTGGTCCAAGCGGGGGAAAGGACCGTTTCAATAGTGAAATTTTGAATGTTATTCTGAGACAAGGCAGTTCGGATATCGGTCTCAATGGTTTGCATTGCGGGACAACCGCTGTAGGTAGGGGTAATAACGATGATCCAGTGTTGGCTCTCATAGGTCACGGAACGCAGAATTCCCAAATCCAAAATGTTTAGCACGGGAACCTCTGGATCCTTTACTTGGGATAAAATTTCGTTTAATTCTTCCAATGTTACCATTGCATCCCCGGATAGGCGCGTTGCATGTATTGCATTTGGGCTAAAATATACCCCATGTGTTCTGAGTGCCTTCCCAAGCGGCCTGCGCCAAAAAATCCTTGGTTCTCGGGAATTTGCAAGGTGGCGGATTGCATGACTGATTCAACGGTTTGCAACCATGTTCCACGCAAATCGGCTAAGTTTGGAATGATCCCATCATCTACCAATTCTCTTTCTGCCTCATCCATGAAGAACAACTCTTGAGTGTAACGCCACAGATCATATACGGCAAGCTGCGCACGTTCGCGGGACAACTCCGTGCCATCCCCTAAACGGATAACCCATTCGGATGAATGCTTTAAATGGTAACGTGTTTCCTTTAGCGATTTTTCGGCAATTGCGGCAATGGTTTCGTCATTGGACTGCATCATGTGCTGAAACAAAGGAACGCGAAACGCATCGAAGAAAAATTGACGCACCAGCGTATCGGCAAAGTTACCATTGGGTTGTTCAACGAGTACAGAATTGTAATATTGATGTTCGAAACGCAGGAAGGCCAATTCGTCAGCGTCCTTGAATTCAGCACTTAAGGTCGCGGCATAGGTGTAAATATTCGTGGCCTGACCGATTAAGTCGAGGGCGATATTCGTCATCGCGATGTCTTCTTCCAGTATAGGTCCATGTCCGCATAGCTCGGAGAGACGTTGACCGAGAATCATGCTGTCGTCGCCCAGTCTCAGTAAGAATTTTAATTTATTTTCCATGGACTACATGTGTTCGATCCCGTCGGGAAGGTCGTAAAACGTCGGGTGGCGGTACACTTTGGAATCGGCGGGTTCAAAGAGGGCATCCGCTTCTGTAGGGTCGGAAGCAACGATCATCGAGGATTGCACTACCCAAATGGATATTCCTTCCGATCGTCGTGTATACACATCTCTGGCATTTTGAAGTGCCATTTCGGCATCTGGGGCGCGAAGGCTCCCAACGTGTTTGTGATTTAAGCCTTGTTTGCTGCGTATAAACACCTCCCAAAGAGGCCATTCATTGGATTTCATATTCATTGATTTTCGCGCATTTTTCGTTTCTCAGCGAAGGCGAGAGCCGCTTCTCTTACCCAAGCTCCATCTTCTTTTGCCTTGACTCGCGCTTCGATGCGCTCTTTGTTGCAAGGACCGTTTCCTCCAACTACCTGCCAAAACTCATCCCAATCGATGTCGCCAAAATCGTAATGACCTCGTTCCTCGTTCCATTTTAGTTTTGGGTCCGGTACGGTTAATCCAATTAATTCTGCTTGAGGGACGGTCGCGTCCACGAAAGCCTGGCGCAATTCGTCGTTCGTGTAGCGTTTTACGCGCCAACGCATGGATTGCTCTGTATGTTTTGATTCGGCATCGCTTGGTCCGAACATCATCAATGCCGGCCACCAAAAGCGGTTTAAGGCATCTTGGGCCATCTCTTTTTGAAGTGCCGTGCCTTTCATTAAGTTGGTCATGATTTCATACCCTTGGCGTTGATGAAAGGATTCTTCTTTGCAAATTTTCACCATAGCCCGTGCATAGGGTCCGTACGAGGTTCTGCACAGCGCCACTTGATTCATGATGGCTGCGCCGTCCACCAACCATCCTACCGCGCCCATATCAGCCCAAGTGAGTGTTGGATAATTAAATATGGAAGAATATTTAACCTTGCCTTCATGTAAATCATCGATGGTATCCTCACGGCTCACTCCCAGGGTCTCTGTGGCAGAATATAAATATAGACCATGACCTGCTTCGTCTTGGACCTTCGCTAATAACACTGCCTTACGACGTAAACTTGGGGCCCGTGTTATCCAATTTCCTTCAGGCAGCATACCAACAATCTCACTATGGGCATGTTGAGAAATTTGCCGGATGAGGGTTTTACGGTAATTCTCGGGCATCCAATCGTTCGGTTCGATCTTGATATCTGCATCAATTTTCGCTTGGAAATTCTCTGCTAATTTTTCGAGGGTTATGGTTTCCATATAAGCAACAAATTTAAAGAATTAACCAGTATACTGCAAAGGGCCAGAGCCCAAATATGTTATTCAACTCCCCAACAACAATTGTTCAGTTTGAATTGTTTAATTTTGCGAGCAGTTACCTAATTATGTCATTAAAATTTCATCCCCTGAAACTTAAATCAGTACGTCGAGTTACGGAAGACGCTGTGGAAATAGCTTTGGAAGTTCCTGAAGCGCTTCAAGAAGCTTTTCGTTTTGATGCGGGACAATACGTGACATTTAAAAAAATCATCCACGGCGAAGAGGTGCGACGGTCCTATTCGTTGTGCAGTGCACCCTACGAAAATGCATGGAAAGTTGGTATTAAACGGGTGGAAAAGGGACTTTTTTCGAATTATGCGATTGATGAACTTAAGGCAGGAGATGTTCTCGAAGTCATGCCACCAATGGGTAATTTTCGAGCTATTCCATCCCCAAAAAAATTCAGAAACTTGGTGTTATTTGCTGCAGGCAGCGGAGTAACCCCTATTTTATCCATTGCCAAAACCGTATTGAAAGAAGAACCCACCTCTTCCATTACTTTATTCTACGGTAACAAAGGATTTTCGAGTATCATGTTTTTAGAAGAACTGGAAGCTTTGAAAAACCAATATTTAACGCGACTTCGAGTAATACATTTACTTAGCCGTGAAAGCCAAGGGATACCCCTGCAAAAAGGAAGAATAGATGCTGAGAAATTAGAGAAATTGCATGCTGCTTTTCTTCATGATCTACCCCTCGACGATGTATACGTATGCGGACCAGAAACTATGATATTGGCGGTAAAATCGTTCTTTGAGGCAAAAGGATTGGATAAATCGTGTATCCATTTTGAATTATTCCATTCGGGACTGGCTAAAACTGCGGCGTCCGATGTGGAACGCATCGAAGGCGTTACGTGTTCGGTTCAACTGATTTTAGATGATGACACCCTCGACTTTGAAATGACGCAAAGCGACGACAACTTACTAGATGCAGCACAAGGTGCCGGTGCAGATGTTCCCTTTGCCTGCAAGGGTGGAGTTTGCTGTACCTGCAAAGCAAAAATATTGGAAGGAAGTGCTTCCATGCGGGTTAACTATGCCTTGGAACCAGAGGAAGTGGAAAAAGGATATATTTTGACCTGTCAGGCCGTACCAACTAGCGCTAAAATTACCGTATCATTCGACGAATAACATGGGACTCTTTTCTTTTTTAAACCGAAAACAAACAAAAGCCTGGTCAGATCTTGTAATCCTTGAAAAGGAGCAGATGTCCGGCGATTTCACCGTATTTACCCTTGAAAAATTGGAAAACTCTGATTTTGATACGGCATTCATACCAGGACAGTATGTAACCTTAGAGATTGAATCAGGCGGACAAGCCCTCCGAAGATCGTATTCCATTTGTGGTAAAACGGAAAAAGGTTTCAAAATTGGAGTAAAGCGAATTGACGGTGGAGTTATGTCGAGTTATTTGCACGACAAGGCTCAAAAAGGCGAAAAAATTAGGGTCCATGAACCGGAAGGGAATTTCACCATTGAAGAGGAACATAAAATCTGTGCATTCGTTGCGGGAAGTGGAATTACTCCGGTGATTTCCATGTTAGAAGCGCACCAAGGCAAAAAAAACTTCAACGTATTTTACAATACACGAACCATCAACGATGTAGTTTTCAGTGATCATTTAACCCAAGTGAAGGCTACCGTCTATTTAAGCCAAGAACGCAAAGAGGGTTTCAAAGAAGGGCGACTTGGTTACGATGCATTAATGAACGAACTTAAAGACAATTTAAGCTTGCTACAATGCGATGCTTATTTATTGTGTGGCCCAGAGGCATTTATGGCTGAAATTGAACGTTGTTTGCTGTTTTTTGGTGTGCCCGAAGGAAAAATTCGCAAGGAGTTTTTTGTGCCGCCCAGTACAACGGATGCCCCCGTATCAAGCGATGGCGTGGTGAACGAAAGTACCATAACGGTTATGTTAGACGGACAAACCACCGAATTGAACGTTTCGGTTAAAAAGAAAACCGTGTTGGAAGTGTTGGAAGCGGCTAAATTGGATCCCCCTTACTCTTGCAGAGGAGGAGTTTGCAGTTCTTGCAAGGCAAAAGTCATTTCAGGAACTGCAAAAATGCGCCAAAATTTCACCCTTACCGATAAAGAGGTGGCAGATGGCTATGTCCTTACATGCCAAGCCGAAATCACGAGCCCACGCCTAAGCATAACCTTTGATGCATAAAACAATCGTAATATGTGGGGCCTCAAGGGGAATTGGTAAGGCCTTGGTTACATTGCTGTCGAAAGACCAGGCATTTCGCTTGGTGGTACTCAGCAGAAACATCGAAGCCTTGAGGCGCGACTATGAGGGCTTAACCCATGTGGAAATTGTCCCTTTTGACTTGGAAAAAGACACCGAAGAACAACTCAAAAACGTGCTGCCAAACCTTGGACCCATCCACGCGCTCATCAACAATGCAGGTCATTTGGAAAAAGGAAAGGTAACCGAGCTTTCTATGGAACTCTACCAAAGGTGCCTGCAAGTAAATTTCTTAGGACCGGTCAATCTTATTAAAACGCTGTACTCCAACCTCGTTGAAGGAAAGGGGCATGTTGTTAATATCAGCACGATGGGCGCCTATCAGGGAAGCGTTAAGTTTCCGGAACTCACTGCTTACGCTGCCTCGAAAGCAGCCATCGCCAATTTTACAGAGGTCTTTGCCGAAGAACAAAAAGCAACAGGAATACGGATGAACTGCCTTTGCCTTGGTGCGGTGAATACGGAAATGTTGAGGACGGCATTTCCCGGATATGAGGCGGAGATAACTCCTGAAGCAATGGCGAATTACATCGCAGATTTCACCCTGAAAAGCGGTAAACTATTTAACGGAAAAATCATTCCCGTTTCCTCGAGTACTCCTTAGCCTTTGGGGTCTTTGAAATCATAACCTTTTTTGATACATTTACGATATGAACCGATGGCTTGCCATTTTCGTGATTAGCATTCCGTGCATGTTACAGGCCCAAGACATCCATTGGTCTCAATTCAACGACAATCCTATTTTTCAAAATCCGGCAAACACAGGAGAATTCTTCGGAGATACCCGGTTTATCGGCAATTTCAGGGATCAATGGCGCAGCGTATCTGTTCCATTTCAGACCTTCTCCGTGAGTGTTGACCGTAAAGCAAAATACTTCAACTACGGTTTTTTGATGTTTCACGACCAAGCGGGCGATGGAAAATTCAGAACGATCGAAGCAACGGGAACGTTTTCCAAAAACCTTAAATTGAGTCAAGATTCCACGCATTCGATGAGCGGAGGCATGGTCTTCGGTATCAACCACCGCCAAGTAAACACGGATGCTTTTTATTTCGACGCACAATACAACGGTTACATATTCAATCCTTTGCTCCCGACCAATGAAAATTTTCAAACCGATCAAAAGACCAATATAACCTTAGGTTTAGGAACCCAATATACCTTTAATATAAACCGTAGGAACTATGTGAAAACGGGCATCAGTTTATTCAATTTAACACGACCAAATCAAGGTTTTTATCAGGACAAAATACGCCGGGACGTTCGTTTGAATTTTCAAGTTAAGTACTGTAAGTCGTTGAATGCAAATTGGGATTTATTACCCTCCCTGCAATATTCAAAACAAGGTACATACGATGAGTTCATGTTAGGCAGTTCTGTACGCTATTATTTACCGGGAAGCAACGACCATTACATTCGAAAAGCACTCTTAGCGGGAGTATGGTTTCGCGCCAAAGACGCACAAATTCTCTCCTTGGGTTGCGAATACAAAGATTGGTTTGTAGGCTTAAGCTACGATATTAACACCTCAAAATTGGTTCCTGCGAGTCGGGCGAGAGGAGGTTTCGAAATTGCGGTACGTTACATCCTATACCGTTTCAAACCTAAAAGAATTGACCACCGCGTATGTCCAGACTTTATTTAGCCTTTGCCTTATTGTGGTTTGCGACAGGAAGTTTTGGTCAAGTCAAGATTAAAGACCTGATTAAATTTGGAGACGAACAGTTCAGCAAAGGTGATTATTACTATGCCATTCAACTATACGACCAGGCCATTTCTTTAGACTCAACTTCCATTGAACTTCATTGGAAACAAGCGGAAACACAACGCGCCTACAAGAACTACGTTGAAGCGGCAAAATGGTATGCCAAAGTTTATGCAGAAGATGCGGAAAAAAAATACAGCAACTCGATTTTATACTATGCGCTGATGGTCAAACAAACAGGGGATTATGCAAAAGCGCTGAGCCTGTTTAAAAAAGCCTACAAAGAACTTTCGGATTTTCCCGATGAGAATGCTTATAAAAAAGCGAAACAAGAAATTAAATCCACCGAATTTGCGATAAAGAATAAACTGAATTTTGGGAAAGAGGTCAAGGCAATGCCCGACAGCATCAATTCTTACGACGCTGAATTTGGACATGCCTTTCGTAACGGTGTTTTTTACTTTTCCTCCCTTAAAGCGGATTCCATCAACACCAATGAAGAGGTCTATACTCGGTTTTACAGAACTCGTACCTACCGATCGGAGCATGACAGTGTTTCGTTTCGTAAGCCCAAGCAATGGGAGTCCCTTTCAGTCCCACAAAGGAGTACAGGAAATGGTAGCTTTGACAAAAACGGATGGTACTATTACAGTGTTTGCGATGACAAAGGGTATAATTACAAATGTAAAATTGTACGTTACAAAGAAGTCAAGGGAAACCCCACCGTGGATACCTTACCTGAATTAATCAATAGCATCGGTTCTAACACCACGAATCCTTGTTGGGTAAGGCTGAAAAATGGAAAGGAATATTTATTTTTTTCCTCAGACCGCGAAGGGGGAAATGGCGGAATGGATTTGTGGTATACGATGCTCAAGAATAACGGGACGTTTGATAGCCCCAAGAACATCAGTTCCTTGAACAGCCTTGAGAACGAGATTACTCCTTGGTTTGATTTGGATTCCAACAGGCTTTATTTCTCCTCTACTTGGCATTATGGTTATGGGGGTTACGATGTGTTTTATTCGGAGGTTAACGATAAACTACAATTTTCCAAACCCAAAAATGTTGGAATTCCCATAAATAATTCGGCCAATGATCTTTATTATTTTCGGCAAGGCGATAGTGTATTCGTATCTTCGAACCGTTTAGGTAGTCTATCCAAAAAAAATCCAACATGTTGCAGCGACATTTATTTTGCCGTGGTTGAACCAACGGTTAATACCCCCCCCGACACCTTGCCTCCTCCTCCGCCCCCAATAACCTTTCCTGTGAAACTTTATTTCCGGAATGACTATCCCAATCCGAAGTCCTACGCCAAGAAAAGCAGTGCGCCTTACGACGTACTTTACCTTGATTACCTTGGAGCACGACAAAATTATTTGGACAGTGCCTTGGATAAATCAAAACTCGGCGCTTTTTTTACCGAGGAGGTTGACCATGGTTATTATGTGTTGCAAAAATTGTACGATTCAGTCGTACACGAAATTGCTCGTGGGAATTCGATTTTGCTGTTTTCGAGAGGATATGCAAGTCCGCTGAACGTTACCCAATACAACGTTAATTTAACGCAACGTAGAATATCCTCGGTCTATCGTTTTTTCATGGAACATCAAAACAATCAACTCAAAAAACTACTCGACAAGAATAAATCCGTTGAATTTGAACTTGTTGAAGTTCCGTTAGGGGAATATGCCGCAAATCAATCGACTTCAGATAACCTCAACGATAAGGTGTCGTCGGTTTACAGTACCGCTGCGAGCATTGAACGAAAAGTGGAAATATTATACTTGGCGCGGTCTCAAAACGATGCTTTACAAAAAATTGAGGCAACTCCATTGGTGCAAGAAGAAGAGATTAAAGAGGGTGTTGCTGTTACAAAACGAATTACACTAACCCATGATGTGAGTGAATTAGAGGTTAGTGAAGTAAAATTCAACCAAGAAGGGTTGGTGTATAAATTGATGCCTTTGGCTGAAAATCAATCGGAAATGGTATTTCAATTCACCCCTGAATTTTCAGGCAAACACGCGAGTTGTTTTGCTGACATCTTCTTTGAAGGAATTCAAGAGCCAATAAGAGTCTATTTTACATTTCTAAAGAAGTAATTTAGACCTGTTGTTCTGCCGATTGAATTTTTGCTAAAACTCGGGCGGCAGTTTCTGAATCTAATGGAGTTTTTGCCTTGGTAAAATTCAATTCACCAGGATTTGTAATAGGCAAAAGATGGATATGTGCATGTGGAACTTCAAGTCCTATGACTGCCATTGCAATGCGTTTTTCAAGAAACGCCTTTTGAAGTAGAAGAGACATTTGCTGTGAAAACAACATCAACGAAGTATAATCTTCCGAAGATAAATCATAAATTTTATCGACCTCCACTTTCGGGAAAACCAGAACATGACCTTGCGCCAAAGGATTTATGTCTAAGATTGCCATGTTGCGTTCATTTTCGGCAACGATGTAAGCAGGCAGCTCTCGTTGGATTATTTTTGAAAAGATTGAGGACATTATCGGGTAATTTCTAAAATCTCAAAAAGCATCAACCCTCCTGGTGTATTAATTTCCGCCACATCGCCCACCTTCTTGCCTAACAATCCTTTACCAATGGGAGAATCCACGGAAATTTTCTTTTCTTTGAGATTAGCCTCGCTTTCAGCAACCAAGGTGTATTGCGTTTCCATCTGATTTGCTTTATTACGAATCTTAACGGTCGATAAAATAAAAGCTCTCGATTTATCAATAGAGGAATCATCAATCAATCGAGCATTAGCAATGGTGGTTTCCAATTTTGAAATTCTCATTTCAAGGATTCCTTGAGCCTCCTTAGCGGCATCGTATTCTGCATTTTCTGACAAATCACCTTTGTCACGAGCCTCGGCTATTTGATTTGAAATTGCAGGTCTTTGAACATGAATTAAATTATATAATTCATCCTTTAATTTTTGCAATCCTTCTGGGGAATAATAACTAATTTGTGACATAACAAGACCGGGTTAAACGAAAACAAGAGAGCCAAAGCCCTCTTGTTTCAATAAATATAATAATTAACTATTTTAAACTTACGGTAACACCTAGGGTATGAATGATACCGAAAACCCCTGCAAATCGTGCTCCATATTCAATTCCTAAAGCACTTTTGTTTTTTCCAACGAGAGCATCCACTGAAAAACCAGCGGTTGGTCCAACCAAGGCATTAGAACGGTTCTCTACGTTTAAAATTCCGTTCTCATAAGCAAAACCACCTCTCAAATTGAATGCAAGTTTTTCAGTTGCCATACCATAATCAAGCCCTAAACGTATTTGATCTTTTGAAAAAGAATTGGCCTGAAATGCAGCAGCAACCGTTAAACGACTTTCTTCGCTAAAAATGAAATCATACGATCCTCCAATATTTAATAGAGAGGGCAACTCGTAAGAAGCAGAACGTTGTTCAAGTGTTGCAATAAACTCACTTGAAACATATTCTACTTGATTTGCCAAACCGTCTCCCTTAAACCGCATTACAGGCCCCACATTCTTAAGGGCGATACCAAATTTTATTTGATTTTGTTCTCCAGTAACATAACGAATTCCTGCATCCAAGGCAATGCCACTGGAACGAAGGTTAAAAATACTTTCCGTTACCACCTTAAAATTAATTCCTCCGTAAATAGAAGAAGAGAATTTTTTCGCAAAACCAACATTAAATATATTAGCTCTTGGGGAGAAGTATCCAATATTTCCTTCTGGATTGGCAACTGTAGTGATAGGAACATCCCCATAATTGAGGGATTGTACACTTACAGCAAAAACATTGGACTCACCAAGTCGCTGCGCAATTCCTGCAGAATTTAAACCAATTCCTGCGTTACCCATCCAATTTGAGTAATTAAACTTAATTTGGGTTTTGTCGGTAAAAGCCAATCCTGCGATGTTGTTATACTGAGCTTCCAACCCATTAATACAAGCTACCCCTGCATCGCCAATGGCAGAACCGCGCGCCCATGGATTTATTAACAAATGCGAGGCACCAGCAGAACCCACACGGTCTTCATTACCCGCTAATACCATGGTCGACATACCGCCTACCAACAGCAAACTGAACAATTTCATCATTTTCATTCTCCTAATCTTTTTAGATTATATACCTTGATAATCCGGAGTCCTCATTCCTCCAAAAAACTTCAATACTACTTCTCCTACTTCCGGAACTTCGACATGGATCAAATAAACCCCACCCGCCACTGGAATTGCCTTGAAGTTGGTTAAATCCCAATCCAAAGACGTAACCGGACTATCTTTCTTGAACGTTCTAATTAATTTACCATTCACCGAATAAATGCGTACGGTACACTTGTCAGGAAGGTTCGTGATTTTAACACGGGTATCGATTCGCGTCCTCTCATAATCCGAGTAAGCATAATACGGATTCGGTACCACGTTGATCATTTTCAAGGCATCCTTCAAGGCGTCTTGCGCTCCCAATTGGGTGGCAATTGCATCCATCGACCATCCGTACATGGGCTTGCCGCCATTAGCACCCGTTGCCGTAAAGTTCTTGTATTCCTTGTTGATTCGTAA
>JAIXRC010000093.1 GCA_027485415.1 Cryomorphaceae bacterium
CATTGCCAAGAGCCTCGCATTCACAACGCGCCTCCTGTCAGAGCCAGAAAAAGAGGCAGAAGAATCAAACAGGTATGAAAAGGCAGACTATGCATTCATGATTTTCAACAAGGAACACGACACGTTCAACCCTACCGTGGTACACAAGAAATCCCTACAAGAAGGTGCCCTGGAGCTTGTGAATAAAACAAAGACCATCGGGGCCTTTTGGGTAGCCATGCGGGACCCATATTTGCATGTAGGCAAGAGAAGACGGGAAAGGATCCTTTACAAGGTGCGATCCCAAAAGAATGTCACAAAGCTATCAAGGATTGAGAGTATCATCCGAAGGTTTGCGGTCTGCAGCTTTGACCAGGGAGGACAGATTTCTGCAAAAGCCAAGTCAAAGTGCAAGCCCGTTGTTAATAAAAATGCGGTACTGGATTCCAAGGTCGTCAAGCCAGAACAAGACATTTACCAGATCCGTATCCTGAACGGCCCATTCAGGGCAAGATTCCTCGATTCCACGGTTTTTTATGACATGAGAGATGAAGGAACAGAAAAGGATAAACATTAGATACATGTGATTAATTATGCAACTTAAAGTCCATATATACTGAATAATAAATAAATAGATACAAGATCATAGACACGAAATAATTTAAATAAAAGGCAATATAAGAACCATGAGCTTACAAGATCAACGCACGTTTATTTTGAATCCCAAAGCAACGGAGCGGAAGCAAAACGCAGACAACTATGCACGCGTGTCCGCTCAAATTTCCAAAGGGCCCATGGGCGCAACGGGCCAGCCACTTTCAGTGATGGAAAAGCGTATTGACGATGGCGAGAAACTGCCGCGTGTGCCGTCCGATGTCGTTGACGAGCTTGTCAAGCTACGGATGAAAGCACAATTAACCAGGGATCAACTTGCCAAGCTATGCAATAAACCCGTTGATATCATTCACAAGATTGAAACCAAAACTGCGATTTGGAAACGTGCTGAAATTGCAGAGATCAAAGCGACCTTGAACAGGATAATCAAAACGCAAATAAGGATGATTGACCGACAGAATAATAAACAATAATATTGGCTAGATATTGTAGTTATTATGATATCACGTGCTGGCTACTAGCATTTGTTAATTGTCTATAGTTTATTGGAGTCTAATCTTGATTGGTATGTTACTCAATACAAGTTTTTTGATAGTGCCATAGTATGTGCAATTCATTGTCAGTTGATTCAATGTTAGGTCCAGGTCTAGATCAGTCCAGTTGGACGAATACTGAACTACGCCCCCTGATATAGGGAACACCGGGCCGTTAGCTTCGAGAATCTTTTGGATCAGGAGGGACTGTGCAACCGAGGTAGAAAGAGCAGTACCTATAGCCGTCGCTAATTGGGTATTGATATCTGTGACTATTGTTGCCAGATTCGTAAACTGTGGACCATTTGCCGGTCTTTTTACCTGTAAAGCGTGCCACATCATGTGAGCAATCCAGGTTCCCATGGATGCACTAGTTGAACCCTGGAGGCTGATTGCATTGCCAATGTCAAACACCAGGGTTCTTGCACTTGCGGTATCAAATGTTGTCCCGATGCTCACAACGTTGCCATTGATAGCCGCATTCAGCCACGTAGTCGAGGTTGCGGCGCCTATGGTTGTTCGCAAGAGAGCACTATCTACATTGTTCCTTGCATTTGCGGTAATAGAAATGACTATGCCTGTAGTCGCATCTTTAGTCACGACGCTATCCAACCCAGCCTGGGTTCCGGAAAAGAACTGCGTTTTAGGTATGACAGCAAGCAACGCCACCCTGGTAGATTGGGTGTGCGAAGGGACGCTGAATGAAAATGGACTAGACGTCAAGTCCACGCTTATCGTAACTTCAGGGACGAATGACATGGTTACGGCGTCTTCACATCATTATATCATTGACATAGAAAATTAGTCTAGGTCATGCCGTGTCATCGCGCGAACATACTAAACCGCTACATATATGGTAATACAAAACAATGCCAGGATTTTTCTTTGTCTAAAGTATACTATAAAGACCACACGCAAAACGTGCAAGATGATCAGTCACCAAGAGTTAAAAAACTTTCTTGAACTCAGTCAATGGTGGCGAGATATTATCGTGGACAAAGTGCAGAAGCGCCTTCAACGAAAGTTGAGTCCTTACGATAATAATGATCTATTTCTGCTTGCCCATGAAGCCAAGAAGCTCCGGAGGCAAATGGATTGGGAGGTATTCAACGATAATGATAAGCCAAGTACAGTCGACATTTTTGAGCTTGCACTTGACAAGATCTCAAACCTCAAGCTCCACAATAATAATAATTATAATAATAAACATAACAAGAGCCATACCAACAACATGGTCTTGAACTAGGTAGGCGTCCTAAGTAGGTACCGAAGCAATATGCACACTCTTGTTCTCTCATTTAACACGCATTTAACAGGCTTAAAAACCTTGACACTATATGTACTCATGTACACAGGCAAAAGGGCAAAAAGTAAAATAAATAAAAAACCAAATAAACAAGTAAACCAAGTAAACAAAAACATACAAATGAAGATCGGAACAGCAGAATTGATCAACGTGCTCACTGACGAGGCCATCACCAAGGTTCACTGGTCACAACGCGAGTTTACCATTGTAACCGAGGCCAAGACTTGTGGGAACAAGCTCCGTGTCCTTGCCGGTCCTCACAAGGATTTTGAGAGTGGCAAAACCAAGGTCTACACTGTAGAGTTCACAGATTCTCCAGAGGAATTTATCCCAGAGTTCTTCAATAGCAAGAAGAGTACCGAATGGGGATACATGCGTATCCATGTATCAGTAGAGGATGTAAAGGAAACCGGCAGCGTCACAGAAGTTCACAGTAGTAACGGAGAGGAGAAGCCCGATGCTGCTAATGTTGCTGAGAATTCCGATGAGAAAGGCGAGGGAAAGGAAGCGTCAAATGAGGAAACAAAGCCCGAAGAAACGAAGCCTGAGGATGTGAAGCCCGAGGAAACGTCTGAGGACACGAAGACAAATACGAAGCCCGAGGAAACATCTGAGGACACGAAGACAAGTACGAAGCCTGAGGACACAAAGCCCGATGAGTAGAAAATGCAATAGATCTTACTTTAAGACATCAGTTCATTCAAATAATATTAATATATAAGACTTTTCAAAAATGTTGAAAGCAAGCAGAATATCCTATGTGCATATGAAATGTGTGGCCATGGCAAACAACAAGCCGCCCAGGAATACGGGTGGAGGAAAAGGGAAAGGACCTAATAATGATCGCGAGACCATTGAGACCAGACGAAAGCTACTCGAAAGGGCTTTGGATATCGATTGTGACATCAATGTTTCGGATTACCTTGCTGCAATGAAGGGGCGTTGGGGACGCGCTTACATGTCTGTTATTATAGAAGATGATGATGGAATGGCGACACTGGTGATGTCGAAACGCCCAATCCAAGAGAAACAAGGGAGGCTAGCGGTCAACTCTGAAGAACTTCGATCTATCGAAGAGGTCGTAGAAGTGATGAACACGTATGGAATTGGTCCACAGATCCTTAGTCATATATTGCATTTTGATTCGTTAGAGCAACCTGGCAGGGTCAGTGTCGCAGTTTGCATCCCACTCGGTATTCCTGTAACCAATGTCAGGATATTGGAATGGGCATTAGAGGAAGAAGATTATTTTGCAGATGGCGATGACGACGATGATGATGATGATGCCTATTCGATTACCATTTGAACGTTTCCCATTTCTTGTCTTTTTCTTATTCTCCTGATGATACTGTTCACTAAAGTTCTTATCCTTTTGATACCGTTCCAATTCAGGTTCAGTCCATAGCATCTAGATGCTATTCGGATCTGCTTATGCAAGTGTGTATTGATTATACATTTGTATATAATCTTATTTAGCGGGATATGATCTTTTTCAGGTAAGCAAATTCTAATTGTCCCTTTCATTCTATGATGTCAGGATATGTTAGGAAGTTTTAGTTTGTTATTATTACAATAACATAATATCTATAGTGCATAGGCTAAAATCAAATATAAAAAATAATATGAATATTATATTAATATTAATGTTGATGAGCAAATTGATAAGTACCCGCCGTATCAACTGGTTGAAGGCAATAAAAGATTTTCAAGAAAGCCATGTTGATCCTCCGTCTACATTTCAAGATGTGGGCAAACATTGCTCGATCCTAGCAGCACTCGCTCATGTCAAGGTCATTAACAAAATCAAGATTGAGCAACACGAGAACAAACATAAAAGGACCGTTGCAAACATTATATCAGATCTTTGAACTGCTGTTTTAGTTCCTTTTGATAATGTACTTTCCGATAAATCACCCGCTCGAGTATCTTTTTCCTTTTGATTTGATGATGTTTTAGTCTTTGTTTTTTTCTTTGCTTTGGTTTTTGTCTTGGTCGGCGATGATGGACTGACCACACTAGAAGATGTAGTAGGGACAATGGGAAGAGGAGCATTTATAAGAGGATTCGTGATAGGAACTATAGGAACCGTAGGAGCTGCCGGAACTATAGGGGCCGTGGGAACTATAGAGACCGTAGGAGCTACCGGTACAACAGGGACCGTGGGAACTATAGAAACCGTGGGAACTATAGGGACCGTAGGAACTATAGGAACCGTAGGAACTATAGGAACCGTAGGAACTGTGGGAGCTACCGGTACTATAGGGACCGTAGGAACTACCGGTACTACAGGGACCGTGGGAACTATAGGAACCGTGGGAGCTACCGGTACTACAGGGACCGTGGGAACTATAGGAACTATAGGAACCGTGGGAACTATAGGAACCGTAGGAACAATAACCTGAGGCCTGGCTGGAATTGAGGCCACTGGAGCTATTGGAATCGTTGGAGTTACGCCTTTTTTTACTTTTGGTTTTGGAGTTACGTTCAATATAGAGATCAGGTTTTCTAGCACTTTTACCAACACCGTCACCCGTTTATGAATATCCCTTACGTCGGGATCGACGAGTCCATCGAGATTGATCAATGGCGGCGTCCCTTTCATCTTGCCAATAACAAGATCGTCGATTGTGCCTTTACCGTTTTGAAGCTTAGACCGTGCTAATTGAGGATTCCCAGCTCGCATTGCCGTATTTGCTTCGTCTAGAATGACAACAGTGTTCTTCCATTTCTCCTTGATGTTTTCTCTTTTGTTCTTGACGTTAATGGTATGTCCAATATTGGAATTATCGCGCAAGCCAGGAATCAAGAGAAACAGTCGGTCAACGTCATTATCAATGTAAGTTTTTCTAATCTGGGCAAAAGTGTCGCTATCTACGTATTCATCGAATGCCGAGTTTTGTTGTATAAATTGAAATGTGTTTGTAATAAATCCTTCATAAGCAAAGTAAAAACTCATTTCCACATTTGATAATTATAATAATAAGATTTACCAACATCATTATATTCCCTGTTTAACCATGTACTAATCTATTTTTTCATTAACACGAATGCAAGGCCGACTATCATTACCAGGCAAATGCAAAGCCCTGATCCCGACAAAAGCGAGTTTGCAATAATCCAGTTATATGTAGCATCCAATACGCTGGACGGCGATGGCGATGGCGAAGGTGAAGGTGAAAGCAGTACTGTTTCTGGTAAGTCTCCTGTTGTTAGAGTCGATGTCGGAGTCGGAGTCGTAGGTGTCGGAGTCGGAGTTGGTATCGGCGTTGATGCAGTCGTTGTAGGAGTCGCTGTTGGAGTCCCTGTTACTGGTCCTGATGCAGTCGTTGTAGGAGTCGTTGTAGGAGTCGTTGTAGGAGTCGTTGTAGGCGTAGGCGTAGGAGTGGTTACTCCCGATCCTGTGAGTGTTAGTAGTTTAGTTTTTTCTACTTTTGCTGATTCTAGTGTTTTTAACTGGTTTGTTATTTCAGTTGTTTCTTTGTATGTACAGGACAATGTTTTAACCTTGTTATCATATGCAGTTTTGGAATTATTCATTTTGTCAATGGCTTTTGTCAATGTTTTTAATATTCCCGATGCATTAGTAGATGTCGCGTTTTTTGCATCTGTTACTTTTGATTTCAGATCGTTATGATCTTTTGTAAGATCGTCTGTTATCGTATCAGGAACCTTTGTAATATTACTGTTTTTATTACACGACGGGGGTTCTTTAGTTTTAGTAGTTGTATTAGGTTTAGTATTTTCATTTGTTTGAGGGGCTAAAGCTTTTCTAACACTGATTGCTTTATTTTTCAAGTCCGATAACTGTTCTTTTAGATCTTTGTCTTTCGTCGAAGCTTTATAAGCATATTTTTTCAATGCATTATTATAGGTATTCAATGAATCATCAACAGCTTTAATAGCGTCATTCAATAATGTTACTTTTATTATGGTTTTGTCAGCAGCCGAATAATTTATTGCATTTTCGATGTTTGTTTTAGCATTGTTCATATCATCAATCATTTTCCCGTCAGCAATGTGTACCAATGCCATTAATTCTTTTTGTAGTTGTGTGTCTTTTGTTGGAGCTCTATAATTCGTATGGGAGTTTTGCACTGCATTATTATATTCTCCCAATCGGACTTTGGCCATAATGGAAGCATTATTCACACTTCTTTCTTTTTCGAAAGTTTCATTTGGCAATGCCACTGCGTTCTTGATATTTGTTTCAGCTATTTTCATGTTGTTTATATGGTCCGCGGTCACCATTACAATGCCAGTGCCTACAAAGCTTTCGAATTGAGGTTGATGACGCGCAAGCTGTCTGATAAGGTTCAACGGGGATGCAACAAGAGGATCCGTCATATCCATTATAATTATAATAACAATTATACAATTCAATATGAAAATAATAAAGCCTTACAAACTCGTAACATGATATTATATGAAATAAAAAAGGTTTTTTCCACTAAGCATCATTGCCAATAGTACGGGCAGCGATCAGGTCCTTTGGCATCAGGGTCTTCCGGTCCGCGTGAACGACAAGCTGGTTTGCAGCTGAAAGGAGGCGCACCAGGTAGGCCTCGACGGTCAGCTGCAGAATGCCTATCGCATCCTTGGAGAACTGCATATCGGTCTTATAATCCCGAGAAACCTCACGCACTACACAGTCAAAGGCGGTACGCGAAAAGTGCACGCATCCGCTCTGTTTCTGGTAATAATTGAGCTTGCGCTCGGTCGTGTTGCACTTACCAACTGGGCACCGCTTGACATCGCCCTCGTCGCCGCTACGCAGAACTCTGGCAAGGAAAGGGGTCTTTTCGTGTGCAATGCGAATGGCC
>JAIXRC010000072.1 GCA_027485415.1 Cryomorphaceae bacterium
AAAGATCAGCGGCAAGTAGCGAGGCCAAACAAGAAACCCATGTGGGATACTCTGTTGCAAAAACTTTTACCCATTGAAAGGATAAACCGGTCCTTTTATACCTCCATAGAGAGGGAATGAAAACGGGGGTGTTTTGTGCCCAAACTTCATATTCCTCCCTAAATGTTCCGTGTAGAAAACGAGATTCTAATTGTATTAAATAAATGGTAAATATGGATATATAAATACCGAGGGCAACAAATATTGGAAGGCTGTTGCTTAAAATACAACTCCCGAACCACATCAATGCATTCGCAAAATACAAGGGATGTTGAGACATGGAATAAGTTCCTTTTTGGTTTAAATAATGTGCCACTTGTTGGTGCCGGTTTCGGCCAGAGGCATGTTGCATGCTGTAACCAACGGTCCAACACCGGTAAATAATACCAAGGGCGACTAGGGAAAGAGAAAACCACCGATAACTTTCAACAGAGTTCTCACGAACCAGAGGTATTGGAAATTTTAATCCTAATAAAAAAACTATGGAAATAATTATCAAAGGCAATTGACCACGGTATCTAAATAAAAAATTCATCACGATTTTTAGATAGGTAAAAATTGAAGCGTTAAAAGTACTATATTGCTAACACTTTAACCTACTATGAAAATTAAATTCCATTTAGAGTTTTTATTCTCTACCTCGCCAAAAATATTGGAAAACAAACTTTACACCGCATCGGGACTGGCGGAATGGTTTTGCGACGACGTCCTTGTTGATGGCAAGAAATTTGCTTTCTATTGGGATAAATTTCCAGAGGAAGCGATGCTCTTAGACCTTAAAACGAATCATTTTATAAAATTCCAATGGATGGAGGATTACGAGGGTGGCAACGAGTACTATTTTGAAATTAGCACCAAATTGGATCCTATGACCAAAGCCACGACGGTTCGGATTGTGGATTTTTGCGATGCCAATGAACAAGAAAACAGCACCATGCTCTGGAATCAACAAATTACGAAGCTTAGAAGGCTGCTGGGAGCATAATTTCATTTAGTTCTTCTACTTTTGCAAAAACTCCTTTTTTGAAACGGTTATACCTCTTTAGTATTCGTTCTTTTGCTGGGCCCTTTATCATCACCTTGTTGGTGTCCATGTTTATTTTAATCTTGCAATTTTTTTGGGTTTACATCGATGATTTGATGGGTAAAGGCCTGAGTGTTTGGATTATTCTCGAATTACTTTTTTACATCTCCGCCAGCTTAATTCCCTTAGCCTTACCATTGGCTATTTTGCTTTCATCCTTAATGACTTTTGGGAATTTAGCGGAAAAGAGCGAACTAACAGCCCTCAAATCTAATGGTTTCTCTCTACTTCGGATTATGCGTCCTTTAACCGTAATCATCGTTTTTTTATCCATTTTCACCTTTTATTTTTCCAATTATATCATTCCTCTTTCCAATTTGAAATGGCATTCCTTGATATATGATATACAAAATACAAAACTCACCCAATTGATCAAGCCAGGCGTTTACACTTCCGATATAGAAGGATATTCCATTAAAGTCAATAAGGATGATCAAGGTAAATTAAAGGATATAATTATTCATGACCATAGCGTGCCGAATGCTTTACGAACGATCAAAGCGAAAAAAGTAAACATTGCGCGCTCGCACAACGGAAGTCACTTATTTTTTGAGTTAACCAATGGAACGATATTCGAGGAACTTAGCACACCCACAGGACAATTGCTTCCAAACGGAAAACCCGAATATGGAGGTGTTAATACCCATCCCGACAGAATAAGTCGTTTTGAAAAGGCAACTTATCGAATGAACGTTACAGGAATGACGGTTAAACGGAGTGATGAGGAAATATTCAAGGATAAATTTGAAATGTTGAATGTATTTCAAATTAAAGAAGCCACTGATTCCATTCAACGCCGAAAAGCCAAAATGCGAGATATGTTCACAAAGAGTATCAAGGGAAGTTTCGCCACCTTTCATGAAGTTCCTCCTGCGAATAACAACATCATCATGGATCCAAATATGGATTCCGTTGTTTCAAGCGTAAAACCTTACGAAAAAATCAGCCTCACGGAGAAGAGGCAATTAATGAGCGATGTCGTCTATAAGCTGTATCAAATCAATCAGAATATTCGAAACCAGGAACATTTCATGGAAACCTTAGATAATGAAGAATCTCAATACTGGATTGAATTTCATCGAAAATTCGCCCTATCCTATTCCGTAATTATTCTATTTTTTGTTGGTGCACCTCTTGGAGCCATTGTGCGAAAAGGAGGTTTTGGTGCTCCCGTGGTCATTGCAGCCATCCTTTTTGTAATTTATTTCATCATCCTTTCCATTGGCGATAATTTAGCGGATTCCTATGTAGTTTCTCCTTGGCTCGGAATGTGGCTTCCGGGAATGTTCTTTACCCCTATAGCTATTGCCCTTGCTTATATCGCCAACAATGACCTATCGGTTACTATTAATCCACGTGCCTTTTTTAAACGACTTCGAACGAAAAATATCACGTGAATTCACTGATTTACATAACACACAAACCGGTTTTCCCCATAAAAGATGGTGGAAGTTTGGCCATGTCCATGTTCCTTGAGGCATTGATAAAGAGCACTCATAAGCACCTTGTATACGTTCCCATAAGCACCCAAGATCACCCTTCCAATCCGCCAGAAAGTTTCGCATCAAGTGTCTCATACCGCCCTCTATTCATTTCCGCTAAATTATCGCTAAATGATTTTTTAAAAGCTATGGGATCAACTCCTTTGAATGTACTGAGGTATCAAAAAAAAACGAACGCAAGATTTTTCCAGGAATTATCCCATCAATTTTCCTTTGATACTGTAATTTGCGATGGATTTTATGCCTTAGCCCTAATTCCACCCTCCTGGTTTTCCAGTAAAAAAATCATATACCGAGCCCATAACATTGAATTTCAACATTGGGAATTTAAGGCTCAAAATACAACCTTTTTTAAGGCAATGATATATCAACAAATTGCCCGAAAAATGAAATCGCTGGAAGAAAAACTCATTAAGAAAGTCCACCATTTGTTGAGTATTTCATCCGTAGAACAAGGATATTTTAAGGGCTTGAATCAGCATTCCGAAATCTTTTATCCTCATTTTGGAGCGCCTGAACCAGCTACTTGTTTAATAAAACCACCCTATTTCATTGGATTTATAGGAGATTTATCGTGGTACCCCAATCGTAAAGGGCTGGAGTGGTTTCTTAGGGAAGTTTGGCCCACGATTCATTCAACCTTTCCAACAGCACAATTCAACATTGCAGGAAAAAATTCCAATGCCTATAGCAAGCCTAACCTCGGCATTAATGGCCTTGGTTTTGTGCATGATGTATCCTCCTTTTATGCCAACCAACATGTGATTGTCAATCCAATGGTGTTCGGTACTGGCATCAACATGAAGGTGTTGGAGGCTCTGTATTTTATGAAGCCGGTAATTACCTTAAAAATTCAAGCTCTATTGATTCCAGAACTTCACGGCATCACCCACGTCGAATCCGCCTCAGAATTCATTGAGGCATTGTCCACCTTTCTTCATACTCCAGATAAAATTAAAGCCTCCGTTACTAAGGTTCCCGAGTCTTTTGAAAAACTGTTCAAACTGGAAGACCGAATGGCGTTATTAAAGAATTTACTCAATGGGCAATAAACCAACCCTTGTATTCATTGCCTCACGTTTCCCTTATCCTTTGGAGAAAGGCGATAAACTGCGCTCCTACAACCTGATACAAGGTTTAGCAGAACAGTATTCCATACTCCTAATTATCGTAAGCAATGAACCGGTATTAGATCCCTGGAAAAAAAAGCTCGCACCTTTAGTCAGCGAAATACATATATTCCGGCTGAATCGTACGTTAATGGTCATGCGCTTATTGATGAATCTTTTTTTCAATGCCCCCTTCCAAGTCGCATACTTCACTGAACGACGAATCGTCAAGAAAATACAGCACTTGCTTCGCCAAACCAGACCCGATCATATTTTCTGTCAAATGCTGCGACCCGCTGAGTATGTTAAAAACTACCACAGTTGCTATAAGACTTTGGACTACATGGATGCCTTATCCGTTGGAATGCAACGAAGAAGTAAAACGAACGGGTTCTTTTTACGAAAACTTTATCGTATGGAAGCCGAACGGCTAAAAGACTATGAGCAACGGATTGCCCATTACTTTGAATTCCATACGATGATTAGCGAGCAAGATGCGCAGTTTTTAAAAAGTTCGAAAGACCAAAAAATACATATTATTCCTAATGGCATCGATACTGAATACTTCGCTCCTCTGGAACATGTCCCGAAAGTATACGACTTGGTTTTCGTTGGCAACCTCTCTTATCCGCCGAACATCCATGCAATGCAATGGTTTTGCGAGAGGGTTTTACCTCTGAATCCATCGATAAACCTATTAATTGCAGGGGCTAATCCGTCCGTTAAATTGCAATCCATTGAAAAAAATAATACCCAGGTAACCGTTAAAGGATGGCAAGACGATATTCGTAAGGTTTATGCGAGTGGAAGAATTTTCATTGCACCTATGCAAATTGGGACAGGACTTCAAAACAAATTACTTGAGGCAATGGCCATGGAAATACCCTGCATTTCCACCTCACTAGCCGCATCCGCATTGCCCGGAAATCCATTCATTGTTGCTGATGAACCTAAGGATATGCTCAATGCTATAATGAACTTGCTTAAAGATCAGCAAGAATCCTTAAATCGAGGGAAAAAAGGCCGGAAATTTGTGCTTGAACATTATTCATGGAAAACGCATGTTGCTTCCCTGATAGAACTTATTCGCCCGAGTTGAATCGGGTAAAATGCTCAAATTTATCTTTAATATAATTGATCAATTCAAATTCACTGGCCGTCTTTAGAAAATCTGGATCCAAGTTCAAAAAAGTCATAAAATCATCAAACTCGTCTTCTTTAAGGTCGATAATTTCATAGGCCACATAAAGCCTAAGCAACTCTTGCACTACCTTTCGCTGATTGTCTTTGTACACCTGTTCCGCAATCCATCGTTTGTTTTGTTCCTTTTTTGAAAACGCTTGATAGAGTGCCGTAATAGGGCTTTCCATAACATTGATCCCTGACACCATTCGTGTTTCTCGCAAAGCAAGAGCTGCACGCTCTTCCTTGATTTGTTCCAACGTCTTTAAAGGTTTTACTACGACCTCTGCTATTTCTTGAGGCAAACGGTCCATAAAAGCTAAAACACGGCATTGGCAATTGGAATCGGGATAAACACGAAACTCGTAAATGGGATAGTTTTTAACCGATAAAGCAATTACTTCGTTGGGTTTTGCATACAACGAAAAGCGCCCATCGGGCTGACCAAATACGGCTTTACCGTTCGTGCGATTAACCACCATTAAATTATAAAAACTTTGGGGCCGCAGGGTATCCTGAACTCGGCCTTTAATCCATACGTTCTCGCACTGAGCCCAATTTCCCGTGATGAGAAGGGCTATAAAAGCAAATACTAAAAGGAATTTATTACCCAAAATACCATGCATTGTTCGAGAGAATTAACGCAATAAATGGCAAGGCTAACAATACCAACCATAGCAACACCGTTAAAAAGCGCGCTGCAATCGACATATCCGTGGTTATTGGTGCAATTAAAACGTCTTTTACGAGGTTAGCCACCATTTGATCTGACATCGCAGGTTCATTCTCCACCAAGCGCTGCAAACCCGGTCTTTGCTGTATAAGGTATCGGCTTATGGTAAAAAAATCGCGGTTCGATAAATCGTTATAACTCACTTTCAAATCCACTCCCTGTTCGGTAAGCTCTTTTCTCAATTCATAGGTTTTCTGCATGGAACGCACTCTAAACCCTAACAAAAATCCGAATCCAGAAATCAACCAATCGTTAAGATATAGCCCGAGGACAATAAGCAATAACGAAGAAACAAGGGCAAAAATCATCAGGTACCAATCATGCTGCTTCATAACCAAAATTTTCACCAATTGCCCACCATCCAACGGATCCAATGGGAGTAAATTAATGGCATTGAGGGTTAATAGTATAATACTGAGGGCCATCAGAAAATTATTGTGAAGGTAAGGCCCCAAGAAAAGCCCCAACGTTCCCAATAAGATGCCAGGTAGCGGTCCGAATAAAACTACCCAAATGCTTTCCTTTTGCGAATAACGATCCTTACTTCCCGAAACCACCGCCCCCAAAAGCGGAATGAACATCAGACGGACATTCTCATAACGATATCTCTTCATCATGAGAAAATGACCAAGTTCATGAACCAACAGCGCAAGGACTAATGCGATGACATAATCCAATCGATTGGAAAAGAAAAGAAGAAAAAATCCAACAAATGCAACAATCGATAAAAACGTTAATCCCCAATTATTGGGAGTATTGGTTTTAACAAGCTCCGGTTTTTCAGGGTAATCGTCGTTCTGCCACATCGAACTAACGGCCGTTTTTCATTTGGCCCATCATGGATGCCATTGACCGAGGATTGCTCATCATTTTCATCATTTTACGCATATCCTCAAATTGTTTCATTAATTTGTTAACCTCTTGAATGTTGGTGCCACTTCCTTTGGCAATGCGCATTTTTCTCGGCGTATTCAACAAGGCTGGGTTTGAGCGCTCTTTGGGTGTCATAGATTGGATAATGGCCTCAACCCCTTTGAAAGCATCCTCGGGAATTTCGGTGTTTTTTATGGTTTTGGACATTCCAGGGACCATTCCCATTAAATCCTTGATGTTTCCCATTTTCTTAATCTGTTGTAGTTGGGAAAGAAAATCATTGAAGTCGAACTGGTCCTTCATGATTCGGCGCTGAAGGCGTTTGGCCTGTTCTTCGTCGAATTGTTCTTGGGCTCTCTCAACAAGGGTTACTACATCACCCATTCCGAGAATTCTGTCTGCCATCCTAGAAGGATAGAAAACATCCAATGCGTCCATTTTCTCGCCAGTTCCGACAAATTTTATAGGTTTATTGACGATTGACTTGATGGACAAAGCCGCACCTCCTCGGGTATCTCCATCCAATTTGGTCAAAATAACCCCATCGAAATTAATCCGGTCGTTAAAAGCTTTGGCCGTATTTACGGCATCTTGACCCGTCATAGCATCCACTACAAACAAGGTTTCCGTAGGCTGAATGGCTTCCTTCACTTTGGCAATCTCATTCATCATTGCTTCATCTACGGCCAATCGACCCGCGGTATCTACAATTACCGTTTGAAATCCATTGGATTTCGCATGCTGTATTGCTTTACGCGCAATTTCTACAGGGTTTTTCTCTTCCCTATTAGAATAAACCTCAATCGATAATTGTTCCCCAAGCACGTGCAACTGATCAATCGCAGCAGGACGGTAAACATCGCACGCCACGAGCAATACCTTTTTCCCTTTTTTATTTTTAAGATAAGCCCCTAATTTCCCAGTAAAGGTTGTTTTTCCTGAACCCTGAAGGCCCGACATTAAAATGATTGCGGGATTGCCTTTGAGATTAATTTCAACCTCGTTGCCTCCCATAAGCTCGACCAATTCCTCGTGGCAAATTTTAACCATGAGTTGGCCAGGGGAAACGGCATTTAATACATTTCTACCAATCGCTTTTTCTTTAACGGTGGCCGTGAATTGTTTCGCGGTATTAAAACTAACATCGGCATCCAACAAAGCGCGCCGTACTTCTTTTAGCGTTTCGGCAACATTAATTTCGGTGATTTGACCTTGTCCCTTGAGAACTTTAAAGGCCCTTTCAAACTTTTCGGTAAGATTTTCAAACATGATTTATCGACAATTCAGCAAAAATAGGGAAAACTCGGATGAAATGAATGTTAAAGGTTGTTTTCCTCCAACGATCGGGCTAATTTCGAATTTTTCCTTCCATAACCGAAATAGATCACCAAACCAATTAGAAGCCAAATCAAGAAATAAAACCAGTTCATTATATTCAGCGTGGTCATCATGTACAAACAGGACAATAAACCTAAAACAGGGATTAATGAAAGGTTTTTAATAACGCATAACACGGTTAAAACCAAGGAGAAAAGAATAAAAAACCAACCGGGCAACTTGGCAACGAAATGGGACCAACCGTAGGAGTAAAAATGTGACTTGGGTAAATTCAAAGGTTTCGCATCATCCATTAATCGTTGGGTACCTGCGGCCTCATAATATTTTTCAACAGAGGTGTCTAAGGCTACAAACACCTTTCGATCGTTAAGCAACAACTCGTTTTCTAAACGTTGTTTTTGGTTCGGATTAAGATTTCCAATAATCTCTTCTTGTTTTTTCAAAGTCTCACGGTTGACCACAAAGTCCGAAAAATCTTGCCAGTACGTCGTAGCGGCAAAATAAACCGCCACTAACAGTAATACAGGCATCACGTATTTTGAATTGATGTAAGGGGTTCTGAACTTACCTCGGGGTATGTCGGTTCGATGTTGTAACATTAATACTCCGCCGCACACTAAGACAAAAGCGAAAAGTGTTCCAATACTGCACAAATCAGTGACCATGGTTAAATTCATAAAAAGTGCTGGGATGGCGACTACAAATCCTACCACGATGGTCGCAAAGGAAGGAGTTTTATATTTGGGGTGAACTTTCGAAAATTTTGCAGGCAGCAATCCGTCGCGGCTCATACTCATCCAAATTCTAGGTTGTCCCATTTGAAAGACTAACAGAACAGAGGCCATTGCTACTACAGCGCTCACGGCAATAATACCGCTCAGCATTTTCAAATCAATTTCATCAAAAACAAACGCTAAGGGATCTCCAACATTCAACTGATTGTACGATACAATTCCGGTAATCACTAAAGCAATGGCGATGTACAAAATCGTACAAATAATAATGGCCCACATCATACCTCGGGGCAAATCACGTTGAGGGTTTTCGCATTCTTCCGCTGTGGTCGAAATGGCATCAAAACCGATATAGGCAAAAAATACCGATGAGACTCCTTTTAAAATACCAGAGAAACCATTGGGTGCAAAAGGCGACCAATTATCAACGTCGATGTAAAAAATTCCAACGCACAACACCAACAAAATCACCGCCAATTTGACGATTACCATTGCATTAGAAGCATTTCTACTTTCCTTTATACCGCGATAAACTAGCGCGGTAATCAAAACAATGATGGCCAGAGCGGGTAGGTCCAAAACCAGGTGAAACCCAAAAATAACAGGGCTGTTTTCATAAGCATGATAAGCGTCAACAAGGTTTTCATCAAGTTTATCGAAACGCGTGCCAACCGCTAACTGATTCATCACCTCGTCATGGCCGTTGATTGCGGTAAAATAATCCATCTGCGTCCACAAGGGAAGATGAATGCCCTCTGGAAAAAGACCCTCAATACGAACATGGGTCAACATTTCCGTAAAATAATCCGACCACGAAATAGCCACCGTAATATTTCCAATAGCATATTCCATGATCAAGGCCCATCCAATGATCCAGGCGATAATTTCACCAAAGGCCACATAGGAATAGGTGTAGGCACTACCTGAAACAGGAACGGTTGACGCAAACTCTGCATAGGCAAAAGCCGCAAAACCGCAAGCAATAGCGGTGAAAATAAATAAGAAAATCACCGAAGGGCCTGCCTCGTAACTTGCCGCACCGATGGTTGAAAAGATTCCTGCACCAATAATCGCTGCAATTCCGAAAGCTGTTAAATCCCTAACTTTCAAACTTTTTTTCAATCCATCATGGGAACCATCGCTCTGGTTTCGTTCCATTTGAGCGAGGATATCGGATACTTGTTTTCTACGAAACAGACTGCGCATGGGGTAAAGTTAAGAATCTGTAAGCAATATTAATAATGAACCCTATTACTTTACAACTGTTAACTTTGCAGTATGAGCCATTTTATTGAGGTTAAAGGAGCTCGAGCCAACAACCTTAAATCCATTGACGCAAACATTCCGCACGGTATGATAACCGTGGTTACGGGCGTCTCAGGATCCGGAAAATCAAGTCTTGCGTTTGAAACCATTTATGCCGAAGGACAACGCCGATTTATAGAAAGCATGTCCTCTTATGTTCGTCAATTTTTGGGGAAATTAAATAAACCAGCGGTAGATTACATCAAAGGACTTTCGCCCACCATCGCCGTTCAGCAAAAGGTTATTTCCCATAACCCGCGCTCTACGGTCGGTACAGTTACGGAAATTTACGATTACTTAAAACTTCTCTACGCCCGCGAAGGTATTACCTACAGTCCTTTATCCGGTGAACGAGTCAAAAAAGACCGTCCAAATGATATTCTTCAATTTTTATTGGGCCACGAAAATGAATTTTCGTTTGCGGTAATGTTTCTACCGCGCATCGACCAACAAGAAGCAAAAGAGCGTTATTTCCAACAATTAAGTCATCAAGGTTTCGTGCGAGTTTGGATGCAAAACGAAATGCGTTTGATCAACGAACAAAAAGAATGGCCCGATGAGCCCATCTATGCAGTAGTCGATCGCTTTAAAACAAACCGATTACTCGAAGAAGAACACGCTCGCGTATTGGACTCCATACAATTGGCATTAGACCAAGGTTCCGGTGAGTGTTATATTCTATCCTTGGCCGACAAAACCCTGCATTTGTTCAATGGGCGTTTCGAACGCGATGGGATGGTTTTTCAAGAGCCAACATTGCAATTTTTCGCCTTCAATAATCCCTACGGTGCTTGCAAAACTTGTGAAGGCTTTGGTAGTGTTTTAGGCATTGATCCCAAACTGGTTATTCCAAATCCATTACTGTCAGTATACGAAGGAGCAGTTCATCCTTGGAAAGGGGAAGTTATGGGTGAATATCTTCAACAATTGCTCTTAAATGCTCATAGATTCGACTTTCCAGTTCACACCCCTGTTGGATCTTTGGAAGCTCAATGGTTGGAATTGCTTTGGGATGGAAATCGATATTTTACAGGACTCAACGCTTTTTTCAAACACATTGAAAGTCAGACCTATAAAATTCAATACCGGGTCATGTTATCGAGGTACCGTGGAAAAACCGTTTGCCCTGAGTGTCGCGGAACTCGTTTGCGCGGAGATGCTGCCAACGTTCTTTTTCACCAAAAATCCCTCCAAGAATTAGTACTAATGCCCGTGAGCGAACTGCTGATATTTTTTGAGAGAACCGCAGAAGAAATTTCGCCCAATGCCGTATTGAACCGACTTTTGCCCGAAATCACGCAAAGGTTGCGATTTATCCGCGACGTAGGTTTGGGTTATTTAACCCTAAATCGAGCAGCCAACACCTTATCCGGAGGTGAATCCCAGCGAATCCATCTAGCCACCTCACTGGGAAGTTCATTGGTTGGTTCTACCTATGTTTTAGACGAACCCAGTATTGGATTGCATCCACGAGATACGTTGAACTTGATTAAGGTATTGAAATCCCTTAAGAACCTTGGCAATACCATTATCATCGTTGAACACGAAGAAGATATCATTAAAGAAGCTGATTTTGTATTGGAAATAGGACCTCATGCAGGCCTTCATGGGGGAGGTCTGACTTTCGAAGGAAGTCAAGCTGCATTTCAAAAAAGCAATTGCCTTACAGCCCGTTACTTGAACGGAAGTGAAGAAATTCCCGTACGATTACCCCGCAGGTCAGCTAAAGAATTTCTCCTAATGAAAAATGCGTCGCTTCATAACCTTCACCAAGTTACGGTACAAATTCCTTTGAACGTGATGGTCGTAGTAACGGGAGTCTCGGGATCAGGAAAGTCTACTTTAATCAAGGATCTCTTATATCCATTAGTTAAGCAATGCATCAACGATGCTCAAAATAACCTATACAAGGGAAGTGTAATGGAAGGGGCAATTCACAAATTGCAAGATATTGAGCTAATTGATCAGAATCCGATTGGTAAAAGCAGTAGAAGCAACCCCCTAACCTACTTAAAAATATTTGACGAAGTACGAAATTTATACGCCAAACAACCCTTATCGAAACAACGGAACTACAAACCCGGATTTTTCAGTTTTAACGTAGAGGGTGGGCGTTGCGAACTCTGTCAAGGAGAAGGTCAAATTGCTGTTAGCATGCAGTTCATGTCGGACATTGTTCTTCCCTGCGAAGAATGTAAAGGAACCCGCTACAGCGAAGAGGCATTAGAAATAAATTATCGGGGACAGCGCATATCGGATTTATTGGACATGAATTTGGAGCAATTACAGGCATTCTTTTCAACGGGAGAAACCAAAGATGAAAAACGCATTGCAGAAATGATTCAACCATTAATTTCTGTAGGGCTAGGATATCTCAAAGCGGGCCAAAGTTCTACCACCCTAAGTGGCGGAGAAGCACAACGCATCAAACTCGCCTATTTCTTAGCAAAAGGGAGCACCCAAGGAAAGACTTTGTTTGTATTTGACGAACCTACAACTGGACTCCATGTACATGATATTGTCCAATTACTTAAAGCCTTTAACGACTTGATAGATCTTGGTCATTCTTTGATAGTTATTGAACACAATTTAGACGTGATAAAAAGTGCTGACCATCTCATTGATTTAGGACCAGAAGGAGGAATTGAAGGGGGAAGAGTGGTGTTTGAAGGAAGTCCAGAAGCGTTAGTGCTCTTGGAAGAGAATCATACGGCAGCGGCGCTGAGAGGGAAAATCATCCATTGATTCAGATTAAATTTCTGTATTTTGCCAACCGATTTTCAATCATTTTTACAGTATTACTTAATATTCTAAAAACAATCAGCAAGAACGGCAATATCGAAACCAAAAAAAAACGGGCCTTAAATGGCCCGCTTTCGTTTACATAAATTTCGAGCAATTATCGTTTTGTGTTGTTTGCAATGGATACAATACCCCTAAGCAATTCAGCAACAACTCTAAATCCAACAATGACAACAAAACCCGTCACAAGGGACTGAACAATTGTTCCTACTCCACCTTCACCCAAAGGAAATACAGAAAGTAAAGACCTCAAGCTCTCTGAACCCTCGAATAAAACGGTAATAATCCCAAAGATTGTCCCTACACAAGCAATCCAAGAACCGATGTATTCTCCAAAAGTTTGAATAAAATGGGAATAAACTGGTATGGCCACAAAATCATCTGAAGGTGAAGAAACTTTATCTACCTTACCGCTGCGGTTCCACCATAATTGAAAACTTAACCAACCAGCGACTAACAAAACTAACCAAAGAAGAAAAAAGGCAAATACAATTTTTCCAGGGGCATCGAAAATTTTATTGTCAAGCGCCTCGTACAAAACATACAAAGGAAAGAGAATATTTACCGCTGCAAGCAACATGTACAGGTACTTGAATGGAGTCCTAAAAAATTTACCAGAATCGATAAAGTCAAAATAGGGCTGAAAGAAGTTAAAAAATTTGTTTTCCATAATAAATTAAGTTTAAGTTTGGATAAATATATATATTATCCTTTAACTGCAATACACCCTGTATTTTTTTTTTGCTTATAGCATATTAGCAATTCTGAAATACTGGATTTTTATATCCCAAAAATCAACGCTAGCCTCTTTTATTCAAAGAATTAATGTTCAAACTAAAAGATCAAATTATCAAGCATGGAAATTACTTGTGAGTTATTAACGTAGAATTTGCCCATGTCGAAAACCATGCTGCGAATAGCTTTTCTCTCTTAATCAAAACACTTTATCCAAATTTCGAAAGCGAAAGTGAACATTATCTCCCTACGTTTTGTTTAAATAATAAAGCGAAAAATGAAACAAAACGGATACCACCCCAATGGACGCACTATCGATATTTCTATCGACGAAATGGGCGATGAACATATCAGCACCTCGGTGGAAACCCCTTTACGGGCTGATGCTTTTTTATTAAGTGACGAAGAGAAAATCGATGCAATCGCCTTGCATTTTGGAAAGATAATGGACCTTCTTGGATTGGATAGAACGGACGATAGTTTGCAAGGAACGCCTAAACGTGTTGCAAAAATGTACGTGAAAGAAATTTTCAGCGGGTTAAATCCTGCGAATTTTCCAGATATTAAGTTATTTGAAAACAAATACAAATACCAAGAAATGTTGGTTGAAAAGAACATTCTTTTCTATTCCAATTGCGAACACCACTTCGTTCCTATTATCGGAAAAGCACATGTCGCCTATATTTCCTCTGGAAAAGTAATCGGATTATCCAAAATCAACCGAATTGTGCAACACTTTGCCAAACGCCCCCAGGTTCAGGAACGGCTTACGGTACAAATTGCCGATGCCTTGAAAAAAGCTCTGGAAACGAACGATGTTGCGGTGGTTATTGATGCTACGCACCTCTGCGTTTCATCTCGCGGTGTAAAAGATGTCAATAGCAGCACGGTCACTTCCCATTTTTCTGGCAACTTTCTGTTGGAATCTAAAAAAACTGAATTTTTAAAATATTTAGAATTGTAATGCCCGCTGCTGGGCATGATTTAACAACACACTTCCATCGTTTATTCCTTACACAATGAAACATTATTTGCTCGTTGGAGCCTCCTCCTCCATTGCACAATCGACGAAAGCGGAACTACAAGCCGCTGGACATCGCGTTACCCAATTGTCTCGTAACATCGAGCATTCCGATGCAGAAATCACGGATTACCTAAGCCCGCTTCCTCAAATTCAAGCTTCGTTAGACGGAATAGTATATTTCCCAGGTTCCATTCATTTAAAACCTTTCCGATCTTTTAAATTGGAAGATTTTCAAGCGGATTATTCCCTGCATTTTTTAGGAGCGATTAATGTGCTAAAAACCTACCATACACAATTAAATGATGGAGGAAGTATCGTGCTTATTTCCAGTGTTGCTGCTACGACTGGTATGCCATTTCACTCTTCCGTTGCATCAGTAAAGGCTGCAATCGAAGCCCTAGGGCGTTCTCTGGCCGCCGAATGGGCTCCTAAGCTTCGTGTCAATGTGGTTGCGCCTTCCTTAACCATGACCCCCATGGCGGAAAAATTAACCAATTCACCTGAGAAAGTAGAAGCTGGATCACAACGTCACCCACTAAAACGCTTAGGTGAGCCCCAAGATCTTGCACAATCTATCGCATTCCTCCTTGGCGATCAAAGCGCTTGGATTACTGGGCAAACCCTACATGTTGATGGAGGCATGAGTACCTTAAAATCCTAAAATGCACCCTAAAGACGTAAGATTTAGTGCATATCCTTAACTACTTCAGCCTTCTTCGCATTTCGAACGAGGAAAACAATTGGAACAATGGCGAGTACCAACATTGCGACCATTAAAAACCCGTGAGTATAGCTTACCAAAGCCTGTTGTTTGAACAACATTCCTTCCAATGCCCGATTGGCCATGGCTTCGGCTTGATCCATTGAAAAACCCCTTGCCAAATACCCTTGTTTCAATGAGGCAAGTCGCTCGGTGGTTTGGGTAGAATAATCGTTGATATAACCCAACATGCTCCCTCGAACTTGAGCATTCTTATTGGTAAGAAACAAATTAATAATGGCAATACCTACGGCACCCCCCAACTGTCGAATCGCATTGGAAAGCCCTACGGCCTGACCGATGTCCTTAGGAGCCAATCCCGTGACAGAAAGAGAAATAATTGGCGACATCATGCAAGCCATACCTATTCCCCGTAAGATAAAAGCAGGATAAAAATCCCATTCTGAAGAATTCGGTGAAGCGAACGAAAGAATTAATAAAAAAATAAAAGTAAACATGACCCCTGTCAATATAATGCCTTTGGGATTCACACCATTACCGAGCATTTTACCTACCACGGGCATGGTAAAAGCGGCAAAAAGTGCCCCGGGAATCATAAATAGGCCTGTTTGCGTCGCGGTCCAACCCAACGAAATTTGAACAAATAAGGGGAAAATGAAAACCGAACCGAAAAGAATCAAACCCAATAGAAAATTCAAAATGGCCCCAAATACCAAATTGTAATTCCGGAACAACTTCAGGTTTACCGCAGCATAATCAATGGATAAGGATCGAACGATTAAAAGAGCAAAGCCAATAATCGCCAACAAGGTAAAGTAAATGATTTCCGAACTCTCAAACCAATCCTTGGCATTTCCCTCCTCCAATACATATTGAACACTCCCAACACCAACAATGAGAAACAGAATACCCCAATAATCAATTTTCTTAGGCCTAACTGCCGCGGGATCATCGGTCACAAAATAAAACGATAAAAAAGCCGCGACAATTCCGATGGGAACATTGACGAAAAATATCCAATGCCAACTCATTGAATCGGTTATCAAGCCACCAATAGTAGGTCCAAACGTTGGCCCCATAATGATTCCCATCCCAAAAATCGCATTCGCCATGCCCATTTTCTCACGCGGAAAAGCACCTAGAATTATGGTTTGAGCATTCGACAAGAGTCCGCCCCCACCCAAACCTTGAATAAAACGCCAAAACACCAAAGTCCATAGGTCGGATGAAAGACCGCACATCAGCGAAGAAAAAGTAAAAAGAACTACGGAGGCAGTGAAATAGTTTTTTCGACCAAAATAATTAGAAAGCATTCCCGTCAAAGGGATGATGATCACATTGGAGATTCCATAAGCCGTTACAACCCATGCAATTTCCGTAGTAGTAGCTCCAATACTCCCAGAAATTTCACGCAAAGATACATTTACCACCGTTGCATCGATGAGTTCCAATAAGGCGCAAGTAATCGCCGTCAATACTAATATCACCCTCGCCGCACCGGTCGGATGGGCAGCAGGAATAGAAGGTGCGTTCATTTCACCCATTAGATTTTAACTGACACAAAAGCACTTAAACCAGGAATCAACAGGGTCTTTTGCTCTGCCGTGAGACCTACAAGCCTAATCTTAACAGGAACCCGTTGAACGATTTTCACAAAATTACCCGTGGAATTATCCGGGGGCAATAAGGAAAATTTAGCTCCCGTTGCTCCAATATACGAATCCACGACTCCCTTCAATTTCATTTCAGGAAATGCATCAATTTTAACCTCAACGGTTTTACCTATTTGAATGTTCTCGATTTGTGTCTCTTTAAAATTGGCCGTTACCCAAAGCGACGAATTATCGATGGCAGTACAAACTGGAGAACCTACGGTTACAAACTGACCTTGGTCCACACTGCGCTTGCTAACGATACCATCGCATGGCGCTTTTATAACGGTGTAGGCGCATTGGGTTTTTGCCAATATGAGCTCTGCTTCGCGCTGCTTGACCAAAGCTTCTGCCAAGGCGATCAATGATTTTTGACCCGTTGCTTGCGACTTAACCCCTTTACTCTGAGCGGAGGAAGCCTGATACTGATTTTTAGCCGCTTTAAATTGTGCTTCAGCCACAGCCAATTCTGCCTCAACGGCATCCATTTCGGCTTTCGTAGCGGCTTTCGATGTAAACATGTTTTTAATGCGCTGGTAATCTTCCTTGACCTTGGTCAACTTCGCCTTCGCAACATCGATATTCTGCGAAGTTGTTTCGCTCGATAAGAAGGCAGCATCAGCATTTAAATCACCTGTTTCTGCATTATTTTTTACCGCCACTAAATTCGCCTTTGCATTTTCCAAAGCAGCCTCTGATTGCAAAACTCTCGCTTGAAATTCATCGTCGTTTATAATTAAGAGTGTATCCCCTTTTTTCACCATCTGATGGTCTTTAAAGCGAATTTCCTCCACATAGCCTGAAACGCTGGTGCGCACGGGAATGATATCCGCATCCAATTGGGCATTATCGGTGGTTTCAAAACCCAATGATTTTGCATAATAAATACCTCCAATGATCGCAGCAGTTCCAAGAATGATTCCGATGATGATAAAGCGCTTCCCTTTACCTCGTTTTTTTTCCGTTGTTTCCATATTAAAAATTTACTAATCCTAAGGTTATATTATAATTCGACCATGCATTTAGCCGCTTGATTTCATGAAGCTTTCGATTCAAACGAGCAGCCATTTCATCGTTGAGCTGGAGCAAATAAACTGTTGCTGTAATCTTTCCGTTCTCTAATTGATTGGCCGAAACTGCAGCGATTTCTGTTTTCTTTTGTACAATCGCATCATCGAGCTGAAGCACCTGATCCATTGCATTCAAAAGAGAAGAATGGGTAGCGAGCGACGTTTCCATGTTCTGGTTGAGTTGGTCCCGCTGAATTTCGATCATTTTTCGGCTGATATCGAAGCGTTGCTTTTCGCGGTTCAGGCCGTACAACGTAGAAATATTCCAACGTAGCGCCAAGCTTCCGCTTCCGAACAACCGAAGATCTTGGTTGATGAAATTAGGACCCGGGCGACCATAATTTCCCACCATGTTGACGTAAAGTTTGGGCATGGCCAAATTGGTTGCCAGCTTGTATTTTTCCGAGAGAAAACCTTCTTGCATTAAAAGAAGCGTTGATTCAGGACGCATATTACTCATAAGCAGAGTATTACCACCAGCGGGAGAAGCTATAAATTCAGTAGTCGCGGTAATGGTTTTGCCTGTCATAATCGATAAGGAGGAGCACAAGCCGTTTAAATTCTCTTTTGCTTCAATCATCTGTTGACGGGTTTTAAGCATCTCTACCTCTATTTCGTCCAATTGCGTTTGAAGCATTAGGCCATTGGTAACGGAGACAGCAACATTTACGCTTCGTTTCATTAAATTATCCTGCAACAATTCCAGCATAGCAAGGTTGGCTTTAGATAATAAAACAGCCATGTATATTTGATTAACACGATCCACTACCCGGTAAATCTCCACCTTGTTTTTTTGCACTTCTATGTCGGAGTTAAGCAGCTCCAGTTGGCGTTGTCGTTTTGAAATTCCTCCGTCAAAAAGCAACTGTTCAACCGCCAAGGAACCCAAGTAGGAGTCGTGTGGAAAATTGGTGGTAAAACCGGGAATATTGAATTGAACAACTTCCGATTGATAGGTTCCTTGAATGCTCAGGTTTAATTTCGGTAACCAAGCCTCTCTGATACCCTGGACGTTCATTACCATTTGTGCCTTGTACAAATCCGATTGACGGTATATCGGATAATTCAAACTGGCCCAACGAAGGCATGAATCCAGGTTGATTGAATTTAATTGTCCCCACATAGGGGAAGTTGAAAATGCTAAAAGAACTATTAAAAAACGCATTTTAAATAGGATTTAATTGATGATCAATGAAGTTATGGATTGAGGTTCTCATGGCTTTAATTGCCGCCGAATTCCAGTTTGTTCCATTTCGTGAGGCAATGACGGTAAACAGCGGTTTTGCTACGAAAGGATAGGTACACATAGAAATCAATTGCACAAAAAACAACAAAGGATCTTGAACGGAAATTACCCCACTGTCCCTGGCCTCAAGCAGTGCTTTGAGTAAGGTAATATTCCCTTTTTGACTCTTTTCTACCTTCTCAATAAACAAGGCCTCATTCGCACTCACCTCTTTAATAAGAAACAGGGCCATTTGAGGATATTCCTCGAGAAAATCCAAAAACCGGTCCACTAATAGGTGTACCCTCTCCTTAAAATCAAGGCGGTTGTCACTCATAATATCCATGTTGCTGAAATACCGTTCCAGGGCCGATTCAAAAACCTTATCAAACAGTTTTTCTTTATTCCGAAAATAATAATGGAGCAGCGCTTTGTTGATTCCAGCTCGGTTGGCAATGTTCTGCATGCGGGCGCCGTATAAACCAAATTCAAGAAATTCGGTTTTAGCCGCTTCCAGTATTTTATGCTCAGTGGAAGAATCAATTAACTTCATGGTTTAACCAAATGGTTAACAAAAGTAGCTAAGATTTGTTAACCCAAAGCAACAGACGATTATTTTTGTGTAAAATTATCTTCATGCAATTGCCAACCATTCAAAGAACTTACTTAAATGCGGACCTTGTTCTCGACACCTTTAACGATGTACAACCCTATTTTGACGAATTATTATCGAGGGAAATAAGCACCAAAGAAGCTTTCGTACAATGGCTCAAAGACCTCAGCGAATTAGAAGCCTTTTTGGAGGAGAACGGAGCTTGGAGGTACATTAAAATGTCCATTAATACTACAGACCCCGCCTTAACAGATTCTTATACCTTTTTCGTTACGGAGATTCAACCAAAACTCGCTCCTCTCAACAATGCATTGAATGAAAAAATGATGCAAAGTGCATTTGTCGGTGAATTGACCCAAGACCCCGCCTATTCCATTTTCTTCCGATCGGTTAAAGTTCAACTCGAACTGTTCCGCGAGGAAAACATCTCCATAGAATCATATTTAGCCGAAAAGAGTCAAGAATTTGGAAGCATCAGTGCAGCACAAACCATTGAACACCGCGGAGAAACACTCACCATGCAACAGGCATCGGTACATTTGAAAAGCCAAGACGAGAATCTACGTAAGGAAGTCTATGAAAAAATAGCCTCAAGAAGAAGATCTGATATTACCGCTTTAGACGACCTTTACACCGATCTCATAGCGCAACGCCACCAACTTGCTTTGAATGCAGGATTCGAAAATTACCGCGATTACATGTTCCAAAGTATGGGCCGTTTTGACTACACGAAAGAGGCCTGCTTTGATTTCCACGAAGCCGTTGCCCAAAAGGTTGTTCCTCTGGTAAAAGAAATTCAGCTAAAAAAGCTCCATAAATTAGGAAAAAGTACTTTTAGACCATGGGATTTGGACGTTGACCCCGACGGTCATGCCCCGCTCAAGCCTTTTCGAGATGGCGAAGAAATGTTGGACAAAACCATCGAGATTTTTGATCAAATGGACCCTTATTTCGGGGATTGTTTAAGAACGATGCACACCATGGGGCATTTGGACTTGGAATCTAAAGCGGGCAAAGCACCAGGGGGCTATAATTATCCCTTATATGAAATTGGGGTGCCGTTCATTTTCATGAACGCGGTTGGTTTGCACCGCGACCTCATTACCATGGTGCATGAGGGCGGTCATGCCATCCATAGTTTTCTGAACCGCGAATTAGCGCTTACATCGTTTAAAAACATCCCTTCGGAAGCTGCCGAATTGGCTTCAATGTCCATGGAATTGTTGAGCATGAAATATTGGGAGGCGTTTTATGCACATAGCGAAGAATTAAAACGTGCTAAAATTGAACACTTGGAAGACCTGTTAAAAGTGCTTCCATGGATTGCCCAAATCGACGCATTTCAGCATTGGGTATATACGCATCCAACTCACACTTTGGAAGAGCGAAGCGCACAATGGTTGTCCTTGGGCAAGAAATTTGGGACAGGATTAACGGATTGGACGGGTTACGAAGATTTACAATCGGCCGGATGGCAGCGTCAATTGCACTTATTCGAAGTACCTTTCTATTACATTGAATACGGAATTGCGCAACTTGGCGCCATAGGGGTTTGGAAGAACAGTTTACAGGATGAAACAGACGCTTTGGAAAAGTATAAAACGGGATTAGCACTTGGCTACACGCGTTCTTTACCGGAAATCTATGAAGCGGCAGGCGTCCCTTTTGATTTCAGTCCGAAACGCATTGGTGAATTGATGGAATTTGTGGATTCTTATGTTAAAACCTTGGGCTAATTCGAAAAAATCGTATATTTGCGCTCTCAAAAATGGCGAGATAGCTCACCCACCTTTGCAAAGCTACGGTGGGAAAACCCACCTTCGCATAGCTTCGGTGGATTTGAGTTGGTTCGATAAACATAATGGCGAGATAGCTCAGTTGGTTAGAGCGTAGGATTCATAACCCTAAGGTCCCGAGTTCAACTCTCGGTCTCGCTACAAAAGCCCTGATGAATTGCTCAGGGCTTTTTTATTTTCACCTATTTATTTTACATCATAAGTCCCGAGCTCTGACGAACTTTTGCTTTTGCAAAAGTTGTCAGAACTCTCGGTCCCCGACGCTAACCTTTTACGTTCGGGGCTTCCTGGCTGCGAAAAGCGCAAAAACGGGGGTGATGGCGGTTTTTCTTTTTTCCTCCCTCTCTCCATCAGAGACGGGCTGCTTAACGCTCTGATAATTCCGAATATTGTAGTTCGATTCATTCGTATTCAAGGAATTTGATTCTTCGAATTAGCTTGAGTAATTCAACATGTAATGATCGATCTTTTCTCTAATGCCTGATTATAATGGCAATCTGAAGATAAAATTTCTAACTGCATAATGAAACGTATGATATATAACTCCATATTTTTTATACATTTAACCAAAAATGTTCCTCATGCGTCAGCTATCTTGCCTCTTCGTTTTTCTCATTTCTGGAATGGTTGTTTTTGGACAAAACACCCTTCAAATAACGAGCAGCGATCAGTATTTTTTTCGCCAAAAATGCACCATCGAATATGCCGATGAATCGACATCCATTGCCGATATCGAATTATTGGAATCGTCCAAAACGGAAGAAATGGATGAAAAAAACCAGCACGAACGCTACACGCATAACTTGTATCAAAATACTGTAAACGATGAATCCTCTTTTAAGCACGTGACAACATCGGAGCCCATACGTTCAACGGCCATGAATCAACATAATAACGCGAACGGCACCCCCAAGGACTCTACCCTTAAAAAAAAGCGCGATAAATTGCGTTTCGATCCGACCTTTGAATTGGGAATGCGCGATGCCAAGAAATACTATCGAATTCGAAACCATTGGGTCACCCAAAACGAGAACAACCCAAACAACCATCTTCTAACGGAAGACCGAGCTTATCAAAGCGGTTACGCATGGATCGTTCAGAAAAAACATAAAAACCTGAAATTGCTTATAATAGCCCTTTCCATTCCTGTGGTATTTTTCTTGCTTCTATTAGCCCTACTATCAGGCGAATCGGGTGGATTTTGGTTTTAAACCCTCACAATTCGTTCCTATAAGACCGATAATATGTCATTGAACTTTTACCCTCCTTTACTTCAGATGCGTGCAACTCCATACCCTCTCAACATGTTATCCCGCATAGTCATGTTCAGGTTTACTTTATGCCTTTTATGTATCGCTTTTCCTTTATGCTCCACAGCATTCGGTCGAACCTACGTTCTGGACAGCTCTACCGGAGCGACCTTTTTGAAACAAGAATTATCCAAATTACCGTTTAACCGTGACATAGACAATTCGGTGAACACTTATTCGACGAAGCCATTTGAAAAGAAACCATCCGAAACTACCCGGGGAAATCTTTGCCCAGGAACCAATGCGCATCATCTTGTTCTCAAAGACACCGTTCTTTCAAAGAGAGCCTTGAGGCGTTTACCCAAAAACAGCTTCGAAATGGGGATGCGCGATGCCAAAAAATACTACAAACCGCGCTTTAAAGGAAACATTCATCAAGCTAAAAACCCCAATAATTTTCGCATCTACAACGATCCTGCCTACAAAAACGGGTATATTATGGGAGCCAAAGAAAAAGTGGGTTCGCAAATTGCTTGGCTCATTGCCTGCGGCATTTTCGGCGTTGGACTCCCTGTACTAAATTTTGCCACTCAATAAATCTGTACGCTTTATTTCGATAACTACTCGTTAATCCCTACCGATATATTGCATGTACTCCATTTTGGTAGCATCAAACCCAAACTTGGTAGCTAAACTCGACGCATTATCGTAATCAACCAAATGGTCTGAAAGAAATTTTGCTACTTCCAACTGGTTGGCATCGAACGTAAATAAATCCAACAATTTAACCGCATCGGCGGCATACAAGCATTTGGTTTTTAGGGCGATTTTAAGCGCATCAACGCGGTCGTCTTCGAAATTGTAGGTATTCAATTCTGACTTCAAAGTTTCTGCATTGGTCAACGTTTTTGCGCACACCATGCGGCCGTTGGAGAATCCTCCCGCATTGGATGAATTGGCATTGACGTTATTGGTTGTTGACGAATTCCCATTGGTTTTGCCATTCACCGAGGTACTGGTGTTGGTCGTTGTGGTAGTGGTCGTGATGGTTGTATTCGATGAATTTTGTACCGTTCCCCCCTGGATATTGACATTGGCACCGTTGGTCGTCGTTTGTTGCGTAGAGCTATTGCTTGTTGTACCTCCGTTCACGTTGGTATTGGCTCCAGGGCGAGTAGTTCCAGCATTTGTGCCATTCACGTTCATGTTCACGTTCATGTTCGGAGCATTAGGATCAATGCCGTTGATATTAATGTTCATGTTTAAATTCTGCTGGTTGCTAGGGTCATTGAATTGGATGTTTACACCACCGTTACCTTGATTGGACGGTGTTTCATTGGGAACCGGGGTTGGCGTAACGATTTGAATCCCAACACTACCATTGCCGTTGCCGTTGTTTCCGTTCATATTACCCGAAGATATTGAAGAGGACTCCGTGGTAACAGTTTGCGTAGTCATAGTAGTTGTAGTAACCGCATCGGAGTAAACAGCCGTATTATCCGGACGGTACGTTACCGAACCAGCAGGAGCCGTTCCAGAGGCGGCCACCATGCTTACCATTTGTAACTTTCCAACTCCTTTTTTAAATTGGACTTGTGTGGTCACATCTTGTGGAGATTCCAAATAAAACTTCTTATCGATGTCTTTCGTTTTTCCGTCTTCGAAAATCAACTTTACCGAATAACCCCCGTTTTTAATACCGCTTACCACCACATTCGTTTGCGCCACTGAATTCTGCTTGATGCCGTTCATGATCAAGAAAAATTTCTGACCTCCGTTGTTAAAAACGGTCAAACTGCTTTGTGAAAAACCTACTAGGGCCAACAAGAAACTAAGACCTACAAAAACTGTTTTCATACTATTATAATTTTTTAGCGTTGCTATTTCAAGGTTAAAATTACAATTAATTTTAAGTACTTCTTACCATTTTAACGGATACTTGTCAATATTTCACTGGCTGGATACCACTATAAAAGGGAAGATTTTTAACTTCGTGCATGCCATTTGTCATCGTCGATGTTGAAACCACCGGAGGAAGCCCTAAACACTCCAAAATCACGGAAATTGCGATGTATAAATACGACGGCAATGCCATTATTGATGAGTTTGTCACCCTCCTCAATCCTGAGCAATCGATCCCGGATTTTATTGTACGACTTACCGGGATTACCGATGCTATGGTCAAGGATGCGCCAAAATTCTACGAGGTAGCCAAAAACATTTTAGCATTTTGCGAAGGGAGCGTGTTTGTGGCCCACAACGTTGGCTTCGATTATGGCATGCTTCGAAACGAATTTCGCTCATTGGGTTATGATTTTCGGTTTCCGCATTTATGCACAGTTCGTGCTGCTCGCTATGTACTACCCGGACACGATTCGTACAGTTTAGGAAAAATCTCCGCAGCCTTAGGGATTACCATAGACGGCCGTCACCGAGCCGGCGGCGACGCCCTTGCTACCGCCAAATTGTTCGATCTTATCTACCATAAAGATCCTCAAAACTTGGCGAGTTTTATCCAACACGAGGTTAATCCTAAAAAAGTCCATCCCAAACTTGACATCAACAGCGTGGATGATTTGCCCGAGAAAACCGGAATCTACCGTTTCTACGACGAATACAATCGGTTGATTTACATTGGGAAAAGCAAAAATGTCAAAAAACGTGTTGAACAACACCTTCGAAATACAGCAACTGCGAAAGGAGAAATAATGCGGCAAGAGATTGCCCGCATTGAATACGAATTGACCGGATCAGAACTCATTGCTATGTTGTTGGAAAGCGAAGAAATCAAACAGCATAAGCCCATATTTAACCGACAACTTCGGCGTTCAATTTTTACCTATGGCTTGTACGACGAACCCAATGAAAAGGGCTACTTAAGCCTTAAGGTGGGATTAGCCTCTAAAACAGAAGCCGTACCCCTTACCTATTTTAATTCCAAAAAAGAAGCGAGCGAATACATCAAAAACCGCGGAGATTATTTTGGACTTTGTCAGAAAATAAATGGGGTTTATCCCAGCCAAGACGCTTGCTTTCAGCACAGTGTTAAGCAATGCTCGGGAGCATGCATCGGAGAAGAGACACCGGAAAACTACAACGAAAAAGTAGCCCAGTTCATTGCCGCGTTACGCTACGACGAAAGCTCCTTCTACATCGTCGATAAGGGCAGAAACCGAAGCGAAAAAAGCCTAGTGTTGATTGAAAACGGAACCTACCGCGGTTACGGTCACGCACCTTACCATTTTAACCACACGGCACCTTTACACTGGAAACGCTTCGTAGAAATCAAAGACGAAAACCGAGATATTCGTTCGATTATCAATCTTTACCTTCGAAAGGGGAACGGATTTAAACTCATAAAGCTATGAAAGGGCGCTTGACATTCCTCGGAACAGGCACATCGCAAGGCATCCCCATACCGGCTTGTAAATGCGAGGTTTGTAAATCTCCCGAGCCCAAAGACCAACGCCTTAGGAGCAGCGTGTTGATAGAACTAAACAACAAAACCCTTTGCATCGATACGGGCCCGGATTTTCGTCAACAAATGCTGCGTGCAGAGGTGGATGCGCTGGATGCAATTCTCTACACCCATGAACATCGGGACCACATTTCCGGACTTGATGATATTCGGGCGTACAACTACCAAATTCAAGGCGCCATCCCGATTTATGCTCCTTCCGAAGTGATTCAAGCCTTACATGAAAGCTATTCGTATATTTTTCGAAACGACTACCCAGGTATCCCCAAGGTGAAGGTGCTTGAAATTGATGAAAAACCCTTCACAGTAGAAGGAATCCCTATTACTCCTGTTCCCGTACTACATTATCGATTGCGGGTTTTTGGGTATAAAATGGGAAACATCGCTTATGTAACCGATGCCAAAACGGTTCCTGAATCCTCCCGTAGCTTACTCCGCGGGGTTGATACCTTGATTATTAATTGCTTGCACGAATCTCCCCACATTTCCCATTTCAATTTAGAAGAAGCCTTGACGTTCATTGAAGACGTTGCACCTAAAAACACTTATTTGACACACATTTCCCATCAATTCGGAACCCATACGGAAATTCAAAAAAAGCTTCCCTCGAATGTTTTTGCTGCCTACGATGGATTGCAACTGCCTTTTGAAATACCCAACTTGCATTAATTTATTAGATTTGTCGCGCATGGAAAACATGAAAATCGATGTGGCTGGGGTACTCAAGGATAAAAACCCAAAACTCTACAAAAAACTCCCAAAATTCCTCCTTCGTTATTTGGAACGTATCGTTCATCAGCGTGAAATCAACGATTTTTTGGCTCAAAACGGTCATTTAAGGAATTTTGATTTCTGCGATGCCGTTTTGAAAGAACTCAACCTCTCCGTAACGTTTAACGGAATGGAAAAAATACCGGCTCATGGCCCGGTGATTCTCGTAATGAACCATCCTTTAGGCGGAGTTGATGGACTCGCATTCATTGCTGAAATGAAATCGAAACGTCAAGATTTAGTGTTTGTGGTAAACGATATTCTTCTACAAATGAAACCCTTGAACGACCTATTTGTTGGGGTGAATAAGCATGGGAAAAACACCTCAGATACTTGGAATTCCATTGAACGAATTTTTTATTCCGACAAAGCGGTTTGCATTTTCCCAGCGGGTTTAGTGAGCCGAAAAACCAAGGGTGTCATTCAAGATTCCGTTTGGAAAAAGACTTTCGTTACCTACGCTAAGAAAACAGGACACACCATAATACCGATTCATATTGAAGGAAAACTGTCGAGGCGTTTTTACGGCTTACACCGTTGGAGGACTTTCTTCGGCATCAAAGCCTCGCTCGAAATGCTGTTTTTAGCCGACGAAATGTTCAAGCAACGCAACAAGCAGGTTACGTTTAGCGTGGGAGAGCCTATCGTGGTTCCGAGCGACAGTACCAAAAGTGACCATCAATGGGCACAAGACATCAAACAAGCACTTTATTTAATTCCGCAACAGTATGGAAAAAATAATGGATGAAATTTCCCGTGAAGTACTAATTCAGGAACTCCAATCCGTGGGAAAGGTTCGGAATACCCGCAAGGGGGACAATGAGATTTACCTTATTAATCACAAGAACGCTCCGAATACCGTTCTAGAAATAGGTCGATTGCGCGAAGTAACCTTTCGTGCGTCAGGTGGAGGCACAGGTCTTAGCGTGGATTTGGACGAGTTCGATACCGGTGACTTTGCCTACGAACAACTCATCGTTTGGTCTCCTGAAGACCAAGAAATTGTTGGAGGATACCGCTTTGCCTTCTGTTCCAAGGCCATCGACGAACTCGGCCAAATCCATCTTTCAACCGCGCATTATTTCGACTTTACTTCACGTTTTGTAGCCGAATATTTGCCCTACACTATTGAACTGGGCCGAAGTTGGGTACAGCCCAATTTCCAACCAACCGTCAACCCACGAAAAGGGCTTTTCGCGTTGGACAATATTTGGGATGGATTAGGGGTTTTAGTTAAAGAGCACCCTGAAATTCGGTACTTTTTCGGAAAGGTGACCATGTATCCGAATTACGACACCCAAAGCCGTGACTACTTGTTGCATTTTATGCACCGTTTCTTTCCAGATCAAGAGCAACTCATGGCCCCTAAACATCCCTTACAACAAAACTTTGACCCAACATTCATCGATGAACAATTGAAAGGTTTGGATTTCAAAGACGCATTCAGGGTATTGAATGGGCTTATCCGTGACAAAGGAGAGTTCATTCCCCCATTGGTGAACATTTACATGAATTTATCTGCTACCATGAAAACTTTTGGAACCGCGGTTAATCCCGAATTTGGCGGTGTAGAGGAAACAGGAATTTTGGTAACCATTGACGATATTTTTATAGAGAAAAAAGAAAGGCATATGGCTTATTAAAAGAAATAATATTTTTTTAATAAGTACCTTACCCGATATTTGTAATTTCGCGGGGTGAAGCCTATTTTACTTGGTTTATTTATTGCAGTTTTCAACTTTTTATTCCAAGCCCAGGATAATACCTTTTACCGTAAATACAATTTTGGAGGCATGCAAGGGGCCCTTCAATTGGCAACCACCCTGCAGCGCCACCGTCAATGTAACAGTATGGCCCAAACCCTTCGCTAATTTTTGGATCGAGGCGAACAATTTAATGCACAGCTTTTACAACCAATCAGAGGGAGCCGTGCTTTACAGTTGGGATTTCGGCGACGGCAGCCCGTTCGAAAGCACCTTCAACGCTCATCATTACTATCCTGATATGCAGGGAGCAACCTATTTGGTTTCCTTGATTGCTAGTACCCATTACGGATGATTAGATACTGCACAACTGCAGGTAACCGGCCCTTAGCCTGTGATCATTTATGTACCTAACGCCTTTACCCCCGACGGCGACGAACGGAACAATGTGTTCACTCCCAGCATTCTTGGCAACGTGGACGAATACGCCTACACCTTTAACATTTACGACCGTTGGGGAGAACTCATTTTCACCTCTCATAATACGCAAGTTGGTTGGGATGGAATCCATGCTTACACCCACCGGCCGGTTCAAGACGGAGTTTACACTTGGGAAGTGATCCTGAAACGAAAAACCAACGACGAATTCATGAAGTACCATGGCATGGTGAACGTGATTCGTTAATTTAGAAACTGATTCTCACCTCGTAGATGCACTATTTCATCGGAAGAATTGAGTACAAAGTGCTTTTTTCGTGTAAAACAATGGAATAAACCAGGCACAGGCGAGAAATCTATTTTGTAATACTCCAAAGGTATGAGCACCTCATTTTTTAGGTTAACAACTCCGTAGTTATAAACCAATGAACCTCGCTCCAATTTACCAACGACCAGATAATTACCTTCGTTAAGTTTGATATCATCGAATTGTGGTTTGATTAAGATTTCTCCTAATTCATTCATCACCCCCCATTGGTTGCTCTTATTTTTCACGGCAAGATATCCATTGAAATTACCTCCTGAAATTAGCCGAAAATCAACCCATTGAATGCCAGAAACGAGGTTCTTTGAATTTACATTAATGATAGAAACAACATCATCTTTTCGGTACAGCAATATACTATCTGAAAGATTATAAAAGGACTCTAGGGAATCCACCACAACTTTACCTGAAAGGTCGAAAAGGGTAAACCATTTGGTTGATTTACGAAATCCAACGAGATAGTTGCCCTCCTTCTTTAACGAGGAGAAATTTCTTGGAATGAGCCGCTGTCCACGATGATTTATTACACCAAATTCACCGGAAATTCTATTCCCCCGTGCATCAAATTGAATATTTGACCCATCAAAAAATAACGAATCTCGATTAGAACTACCAACACCTTTGAGATACGTAACCATGCTGTCAGAAAAAACGGTGTTCCCCTTTAAATCCATCAGGGATTGTTGGCCCCGATAATCGGTAACAATGGCAACATTCTTTCGAAAAAGTTCGATCGAGTGATATGAGGTAGGCAAGATCGTTTTTCCATTCAACGATTGAAGACCTTTTAAACCGCCACGATATCCTAGACTATGCACCCTACCACCAAAAGAGATATCATCAATTTCCGTGTTGATGGTCGTTTCTAAGAACAAGGAATCCCCCAAAGAAAGTACCTCAAAAAAAGCGGAGGTAGGAGCTTTTAAAAATTGACCGCGATGATCCATTAGACCGAACTGCCGAAAATCTTTGGAGAAAATAAAAAATGAATCGACGGAAGTGCTGTAAAGTTGAGTATTGTCAACAGGAATTAACATTTTGCCATCGACAAGACTTAGCAGCCCCCAAAGAACTTTCCTTGAAAAATCCTTTTTTGCGACAAAGGCAAATTCTTGGCTTTCATCCATGGTTATTTCTTCAAAATCCACTGGTGCTATGACTTCGCCATGCTTGTTAATTAAACCGTAATCCCCCTGTTTCTTGACTAAATACAAGCCTTTAGAAGAATTCAACAACGTAACCTCCTCGTACTCAATTGGAATAATGATATGTAAGTTTTTATCCACTACACCATACACGCCGCCATAGGTCAAATTCACCTCATCCGTAGCATAACCACCACGTTGTACAATGAACTGATCATCCTGTGCCTTCTCCATGTGCGTGTAGGAATCCCTATGCATTGGTTTCAACGTTGAATCCAATAAATAATAGGTATTTTGATTATGTGCTACGCAACGCTGTAAATCTTCGTAAAATACAACCTCGTTAAAATCCAATTTCCCCATCTTTTTTCCTTTTCTATTCAGAAGGGTGTATACTTCAATTTTTGTCTTTTTGCTAGAGCCATAAGGATCCTTTTTCCAGTCGATTTTGCGATAATTTCTAACGAAAAAACCATCGTTTGAAAAAATATTTTCTTCCACAGAAGTAAATTTCTTACGATAAATCACCTTTCCTTTCGCATCAAAAATTCGCGATCTCTTATGGGAAATACGATACAATAAAGGTGCGTCGTCTTCGAATTTCAAAACATGAATTTGCGCAATACTTGGCTTTAAAACTTCTTGAAAGGAAGCGTTTAAAAACTGGAATTTTTCGTTTTTTTCTAGAATAAATCCGTAGAGCTGATCCTTAAAATCTACCGGATCTACCTTGCTAAAAGTCTCTTTAATTAGGGGCTTACCGAGATCATCAACAATTGTCCACATTGCGTATTTATCTTCTAACAACATATGAAGGGAATCGCATTGAACGATGGATTTATAGGCCGTCTTAATGCGTTGCGAAAAATCACTATCCAAAACACCTTGATAAGCGCCTTTCGTCACGACATATCCTCCATATTCTAAAGGCTCAATGGCTTGATACGTTTCGGTGAGATAATTTCCATCCAAATCGGATATGGCACAATCTCCCGAAACAAACGTCAATTTCAAAACAGGCGTATCCGCAAGAATCTCTATAATTTCTTGGCACTTTGGAGAAATTAGGTAGGTTCCAGAAGCATTCACGAGCCCTTTGAGTCCTCCTTTTTCTACGATGAAAAGCTCAGGATTAGCTCGCAAAGGTTCGATCAAATCTTGGGTGGGATTGAGCACTATACTGCCTGATTTAGTGACCAAACCAAAAAATTCAGTTTGATGCATCTGATGGTTGTACAAGGTATCTTTTTGAACCGAAAATACAGCGCAATCTGTGGCCGTAAATTCTCCTAATTTCACTCTTTCGTTCAGAGGTTTTATCCCTTTAGTGTCATAGGAAAAATAAGAAAATTCATCCGTATTTTGGGCATTCATGTAACCGAAAGCTAAAAGGCAAGTTACTGTAAATAGAAAGCGTAGGTTCTTCATGGTTTTAGGTTTCCCCTTAAACGTAAAAATCAAGAAGGTTACTTTTTCTCACATAAAATCAAACGCTAATCCAACAACGAAATGAAATCAACCCTCTTCACCTCGGCAGTCATTTTGATGATGTTTTTGGGTCCACTTAATTCCCCTGTATTTGCTCATTCCACCCCTTCCACAATTCCTTTTGACTTGGGCGAAAATCCTTCGAAGATTGAGACTAAGTCCAGCAAACTGCTAACATCCTATTCTTTGGAAGCATACCTACCTGAGATTGGGAATCAAGGAGACCTTGGTTCGTGTGTGGGCTGGGCAACCACGTATTATGCCTTTACCATGGTTAAACGCATAGAGCACGGCATAGATTACCCCGTGTTTTCACCACTAAGCACCTACAATCGCTATTGTTACATGGACAAAAAGCCCGCATTACAGGGTGGAGCGCATTTCATCCCTTGCCTCAATCTTCTGATGAAGAAAGGTAGTCCGACGGTAAAGGACTATACCTTACCTTACGGAGCCATGGATGCTGATAATACCATTTACCAAGACCGATTAATTGGCTACGAGGAACTACAGACGAACAATGCAGAGCAAATTAAGCATGCGTTAATTCAAAACCGGCCGGTGGTCATTGGAATCAAAGTACAAAAGAATTCTCTCGGATATAGTTTATCTCCCAACTTCTTAACATCTCAAGGAGTTATCGAAATGGATGCATTCCTTCAATCGAACCAATCAGGTTTGCATGCGATGGTGATTGTAGCCTATGATGATACCTTGGACGGCGGTTCGTTTAAAGTAGTGAACAGTTACGGAAAAGAATGGGGCGACAAGGGTTTTTGCTGGATAAGATACCGTGATTTAGGTTACTTATCAGATGCTTTTGCGCTAATTCCCGCTGAACCACATGAAGTAAAGGCAAAAGAAATAAAACCCGTATACAAAACACAAGAAATAACCCTGTACAATGCTGGAAAAAAACCGTGTTATTTAGCCTATGGTTTTGAGCAAGGCGGCGAAGTAAAGATTCATGGGTGGTACATTATTGAGGCTGAAAAAGAATTAAACCTCAACATTGCCAAGCGCACAGCGAATGAAATTCATTATGCAATTATGAATGAAAAAGGGTTGGTACACGCATCTCATGCGAAAAATGGAAGAATCTTTTCCATAATCCGTAATGGAGCATTTGAAACCAATGGTTTACCGCAAGAAAGCGAGGACCAAGTACGATTTAATTTACTGAACCCAAAAAACGATAAGAAAAGTGAATTTTTTACCATATCCAGCGATTATAGCCCGAAAATATATGCTCTAAACCCATGAATCCATTAGATGGCCAATCGTTTTTGATTTCCTAATTTTGTCCATGTTGTTTTCATTGCATGAAACGGTATCTATCCTCCATGAAACGGGAAAGTATCGCATTATTGAACTCTTTCATAACCAAGCTTTGGTATTGGATGAGGACGGATTCGAACGAAAAATCGCATTGAGTCAACTGGTGAAAAGAACCGAAATCCCAACAACCATAGATGCAATAAAAAAAGGCCCTTCAGGACTTAAACCCAAAAAATCAGCCTCGAAAAAAGATAAGGGATTGAAAACCATTGATTTGCATGCAGACGCTTTAATGATTTCTGATGTTTCGCAGCACTTGATCTTAGAAAAGCAGCTGGCTGCCTGTAAAAAATTCATCCTTCATTGCATTCAACATAAAATCAGCCAAGCCCTAATTATTCATGGTGTTGGGGAAGGAATACTACGCGCTGAGGTACATCGCTTATTGCAGGGTTTTCATGGCTTGCGATTTCACGACGGGAATTACTCTTCGCGTGGAATTGGCAGTACACTGGTGGAAATATCCTACCATGCTCGGGAGGCCAGTTAACCTTTTATAAATGCAAGAAGGCTTTCTTGCCGAGTAACTCCTCTTGAGATTCCCGGTAATTTGGGTCATCAACGCAGCAATCTACCGGACAAACCGCAGCACACTGGGGTTCATCATGAAAGCCGACACATTCGGTGCATTTATGGTGGGTAATGTAGTACACATCCATGCTTACAGGAGTTTGCGAAGCACTCGCGTCCAGTACTTCTCCATTGGGGGTGGTGATGCTTCCTGCTAGCGAAGTTCCATCTTGGTATTTCCATTCCGCTCCTCCCTCATATATCGCATTGTTCGGACACTCGGGTTCACAGGCTCCGCAGTTAATGCACTCATCGGTAATCATAATTGCCATAAATTCCTTTGTTGAGATAGCAAAGATAATAAAAGAAAAAACCTTTGTACCAACGAAAAATGCAGAAGTAATGTTTTACGAGCCAAAACTTACGGCAAAACGTTTTCAATGCACTTCTTACGAAACAAAATAAAACAAGTCCGGTTACAATTTATACCATCAAGACCGGGCCTTATTTATCCATCCATTTTTTTGTTGAGTTAATCGATGAAGATTTATTTAACGGCAAAACCTATGAGTACCCGCTGAAAATCTTAATTTTGAAGCAACAATAAAAAATGAACGAATGAACAAATGGACTTATTTATTTATCGTAACGCTTGGATTGGGTTTTGCAGCGTGTAATGCAAAAAGCGATAACCGGGAAGAAAAGAAAAACCCACAGAACGCAAGCCCTCAAGAGAAGGTGGAAGAAAACTCCAACAATGGTTCCATTGAGCCTGAATACAGTGAACCGTTGGACATGGAAAATGAAGTCACTCAAGATGAATCGATTCCAAACAAGGATGTAGTCAGCACAGCATGCGATTGCTTTGAGATTGCGAACGTTGCTCTGGATGATCTTCTTTCTAAGCATAGCCCCAAAGAGATCGCGAACAATCCAAAAATCATGAAAGATTTTGAAAAAAAACTGGACCAAACCAAAGGCGCCGAAAACTGCGATAAGTTAATGAAAGAGATCGATCGAAAGTATAAAAACCCTCAAGACTTCTTGAAAATTTGTCCTGCGGCACAAAAAATTATGACCAAAATGATGAAAATTCGCTCATAAATTCCTTCCGATTCTGAGCTTTATTTTTCACGTTTTTATGGCGTTTTCGTTTTAACCTGTTACACTTGATTACCCGACAACAACTCATCTTAGATTTCAACGAACTCGGCACCTTTATTCATGGAGTGGTTCAAGGAAATAACGCCAATGGCAAGATTTCAAAACCACTTGAAGCTGCATTAAAACAAACAATCGATCAAGAAATTTACCGAAACGGTTGGTACGATAAAACTCATGTAGAACAGGCTTTAATGGGAATTCGGGAATGGTTAAAAACGGAAAAATTAACAAATTTCGTTGCAGAAAAACCTTATTTCAACTTTCAAAAAAAGGTCAGTTTAATCCTCCCAGGAAATCTTCCTCTGGTAGGTTTTCACGATGTACTTTGTTGCCTTTTAATGGGTTGCAAATTGCAAATAAAAATGAGCTCCGATGACAACCGCCTTTTACCTGTATTGGTTAATGCGCTCAAAGATCTAAATCCAATTTATGGCTCGTTTTTCGATTTAGACCCACCTAAACTCTCCCAATATGACGCAGTTATCGGAACCGGAAGCGACTCTGCCCTTTTACACTTTAAAGCATTTTTCAAACATGTACCTCATCTACTTCGTGGAAATAGGACATCCATAGCGATCCTAAGGGGTGATGAAACGGAAGAAGATTTGCAGATGCTAGGTAAAGATATTTTTCAATATTACGGTAGAGGATGCAGGAGCGTCACCCATTTAATCGTCCCCAAAGGCTATTCGTTCAATTCCTTTTTTGAAGCATTAATTCCCTACAGCGGGGTTATTCAAAATAAAAAATACGGCAACAATTATGAATACTATCGAGCAATTTTTCTATTGAGCCAACAAGCCTTTCTCGACAACAATTTTTTACTGCTTAAAGAAACGACGGATTTACACCCGCCACTTGGAATGGTGTATTACCACCACGCGTCCGGTTCTGCGGAAGTGGCAAAGTACCTTGAAGAACACCGTCCTCAGATTCAGTGCATCGTTGGCCAGGGCTTTCTGCCTTTTGGAGCCAGTCAGAAACCCGAAATTGATGATTATGCGGATGATATAAACACGCTTGATTGGTTGTCCAAAGCCTTGAATTAAGAAGGATTTAATACTTTTGCACGCAATGGGAATATTTGGACAAGGTATTATCTACAAAACAGCCGCGGAAATTGAGATCATGCGGGAGGCGGCATTGGTAGTAAGTAGAACCCTGGGATTGGTCGCGAAACACCTTAAACCAGGCGTTACTCCTGCGGAATTGGACCGTTTGGCGGAAGATTACATTCTAAGTCAAGGGGCCATTTCAGGTTTCAAAGGGCTTTACGGATGCCCAAGTACGCTATTGATTTCGGTCAACGAACAAGTTGTCCATGGCTTACCAACCGATAAACCCATCCAAGACGGCGATATTGTTTCCGTGGATTGTGGTGCTGTTTACAAAGGATATTACGGAGACCATGCCTACACCTTTGAAGTGGGTGAGGTTAGTCCTGATAAAAAGAAGTTGTGTCAAGTGACTAAAGAATGCCTTTATTTGGGCATTGAAGCTTGTAACACGACCAACCGCATTGAGGATATCGGTTATGCCATACAGCAACATGCGGAAGCGAATGGTTTTGGCGTTGTGCGAGATTTGGTGGGACATGGTTTGGGTAAAAAACTGCACGAAGAACCCCAAGTTCCGAATTATGGACGAAGAGGCCAAGGAAAACGCATTCAAAATGGACTAACCATTGCAATAGAACCCATGATCAACATGGGAACTTGGAAAGTGAAAACACTCTCTGATGAATGGACGATTGTAACGGAAGACGGCCTTCCAAGCGCGCATTTTGAGCACGATGTAGCGGTTATCGATGGAAAAGCGGAAATCCTATCGACCTTTGATTACATCTACGAAGCCCTTAAGTTATAAATGGAAAAATCCTTTAAAATTACCTTAACCGGCTTTTTAGTCATCGGTTTTTTTTCACTTTTTTTTTACATAGAAACCGGAACAGTTATTATACCGCATCTGCTGTTTGGATTTATTGAATTATTCGTGGTAATCGCTCTTTTAATTCAAGATAATACGCACCGTTGGAAATACCTGCCATTGCTTCTTGTAGGGGTGTTGCGCTGCTTAAAAAACCCCTTAACCTATTCTTTTTTCATGCATGATTCCGAATTTTCTTCCTTAGCGAATGGCTATTATTTGGATTTCATTGGGCTCGCTGAGTTCCTTGCCATGATCCTTCTTATACTTTTCACCGTGGGTTGGCATTCCTTACTTCAAAAAATCGTAAGTATTGGATTGTGCGCGCTTTTTGCGGCCTTACAATTTTTTCCTTCCACGCTATGGTATTTTGCCTTTTTTTCGGTATTTACTATCGTATTAATCGCTTCAAAAATCAAGCATCCGAGCATTCCTGCTTTGGGCTTAATAGCGGCATTCGATGTTCTTACAGCATATGATATACACTTCCGATAAGGATTCCTTTAAAAGGACCTAACGGCACGAACCAAAGTTTTACTGGTTTTATCGTAATAGTTGGTGGGTTTAGAATCGTAGAAACTGAAAAACCACGCAGATGCGGCATTCGATTGCGTTGAAGACCAATAAAGATTCATTTCAATTTCGTCGGCCCCCTCTATGGCATCTAAGGCCTTTTCCACCGAAAACAAATTCATATTAATCGTTTGTAACTCGTAAATCGCAGGAAGGTACCAATCATCATATCCTTCCCCCGAATAACTGTCGCATAAACCCGCAGCTTTCGAGGTATCCCTAGTTGCCATTAAAATGGCCTGGGTGTTGGATTGACCGTCCCAAGTACTGGCGCAATTTTCAACATCCTTATCCTTGGGCCCCCACTCCACATCACGGCCCAAATTCTTCAACGAAACGACCAATCCATGTTCTTTTCCGGAGGAGTCCTGGTATAGGTAATAAATAATTCCTCCTTCAGCATGTTCACCAATGAAATGTGCTTTCTGTCCAAAGACAATGATGGAAGATCCAAGCAATATAATAGTAGTAAGAAGTTTCAAAGCGATTATTTTGGGTTAAGGTACGAAAAAGCGAGTTCAAAATTCAGAAACTACCAACGATAAATAGAATAATGTTGATTTTGGAAGACACACACCCCGTCAAACTTGTGCGATGAGCTATGCCGGTTCACCACAATATAACGGCACCCCCTTTGTTTAATTTGCTGGAGAAAATCAAGATCCGTCATGGCTTCATTGCTAAGATTCCAACCTTTTCGATTCAAAAAATAAAGTTCCAAAGGATTGCTATTTCCATTGATTGCCACCAAGGCATTTTTAGGGATAAATTGATCCGATAAGGACGACAGTTCTTCTTTGTAGGCTTCACCCGAGTTGTAGCGAAAATCGTGGGCTTGATTTGCCACCGCTTCAACCGAAATTAAAACCATCACCACCGGTGCAAATTTCCGAAATTCAACCAATGCATAGGCCCCGCAAATGGCTAGAACAGGAACCAAGGGTAGAATATAATATTCGTGAGTCAAAAAGATTTCGCCAGACTTCAATGCATAGGCTAGAAAAAGCAACAGGAAAAATGGAACAGCAATTCGGACGGCTATATCCACCTCTGCGCGCACCACCTTCCAACTGCCAAAAATGACCAAAATAAAGGCGAAATAACTGAAAAACGGATGGAATATCAGATGATTTAAAAAGGTAAAAGGTTCGTTTGAAAAGATCCGAGCGCCTTCGAGGAAGGTCCCACCGGTATTGTACCAGTTCCCATAGGTCACCGCCAAGTAAGGATTCCAGACAAAATACCACACTAAAGCGGGTACAACAGCAATCCAAGGAAGGAGCAGAACCCATGCTTTTTTGGGTTTATTGCGAAAATAAACGTAGGCAAATACGCCGACCGCAACTAAAGGTAGCACCGATATTTTCAATAAAATCCCCAACGATAATCCTCCTAAAGCCCGAAGGATGTCCTTCCATTTTCCATACCTGAGTGCCTCAAAAAAGTAGTAGGATCCAATGATGTAAACCGCAAGGGCCGCTGTGTCTGGCATCACTTTTCGACTGTACATAAAATAACTCGAAATTCCCAACAAAAGGGTTGCATAAAAGGCTCCTTTTTTCGAGGTAAACCTCAACAATAAAGCATAAAAATACCCAAGTCCAATAGTGGAAATCAATACATTGAGCATTCGGCCAATTCCCGGATGAAATCCAAATAAGAGGCTTAATTTTCCTTGGAGGTAATAAAGCAACGGGAATTCCATGCCAATAATGCCTGAACCTCCATTGGTTTCGTTCACCGTAGGATAGAAGAACGAGGTATTCCCCTCGAAGTAATTCCGAGCGACCATTAATCCCGTTGCTTGGCGCCAGCTATGGGCTGCTTCCGTAGGTGGGTGCCAAATTCCGATAAGATGAACCACCAAAAAGAGTCCAATCCAAAAGGAAATATTCCCGAATACTTTACGCCACCGAGGAATGTTCAAGGTATTTTTTGAAATGGTTCAAAATGGCTTGCCAACCTTGTTGCTGCAATGCTTCTGAATTTTGCTGTTCCGGTTCAAATTCCCACAAGACGGAAATTCCTTCCTCCGTTTCTCGAAAAGTCACCACCACCAAACGGCCGTCCTCCAGGGTGTATTTCAAGCTTTGAAGTTCATGTACTTCAGTCAACGTAGCCTTAAAATCAAAACCAAAAGATTGGTCTTTGGCTTCCATGCGAATGTTGAATGTCCCCCCTACCCTGCAATCCATTTCAGCGCTCGGGCAACACCAATCGTCCGTCGCGAAATACCAATGCACTATGTGCTCAGGGTTAATCCAAACGTCCCATACCACAGCAATTGAAGCATTTTTCACCAAAGTTGTTACAGCAATCATGGGTTGTTTTCTAAAATATAGGTCAATACTTTTTCCATCAAATGCGCTCGATCTTTTCCCACCACATTATGCTTGTGCATGGGATAGGCAAAAAAGTCAATTTGCTTTCCGTCTTCAACGAACTTTTTGATCAAAGAATAATTGTGCTGCAACACCACCACATCGTCCACCGTGCCATGGATCAAGAGCAACTTACCTTTGAGATCCTTGGTATAATTCGTTAAAGCATTTTTTGCATATCCGTCGGGATTTTCAGCGGGACGATCCATGTAACGTTCACCGTACATGACCTCATAATATTTCCAATCGGTTACGGGACCGCCTGCAACTCCCGCATTGAATACTCCCGGATGGCGCAACATGAGTGATGTAGTCATAAAACCTCCGAAGGACCAACCGTGAACAGCCAATCGCTTTCCATCAACGTAGGGTAAGGATTTCAGAAATTCCACCCCGCTCAATTGGTCCTCCATTTCGATCTCCCCTAAACGGCGGTGAATTTGAGATTCAAAGGCAAATCCTCGCTCTGCCGAACCACGGTTATCCAAGGTAAACACCAAGTATCCTTGCTCCGCCAACCAATTCATCCAAAGATTAGCCCCTGCATTAAAACTGTTGGTTACCATTTGTGCATGAGGACCACCGTAAACGTAAACCAGAACGGGGTATTTCTTATTCGGGTCAAAATTCGACGGCTTCACCATTCGGTAATATAAATCCGAACCATCTTTTGCCTTGATGGAACCAATTTCAGCGATTCCTAAGGCATAATCTGCCATCGGATCCGACGATTCCTTGATCAGTTTGGCCATTTTTCCATTGGTCGTATAAATCATTTCATGGTTGGGAATCACAAGACTGGAATAACCGTCGTAGTAATATAAACCATCGTCGGATAAATCAAAGCGGTGTACCCCGTCGTTTTTCGAAACGACCCGTGCGTTGCCTTGAAGGTCCGTAACATACACCATCGTATTACAAGGATTCTCTCCCGTAGCGGCATAATAGATCAGCTTTTTCGAAGCATCCACCTCCAAGATGTCTTTTACAACAAAGGAATGGTGGGTTATTTGACGCACCCCCGCAGGTAGTACGTCCACTTTTTTTCCTTCAAACACTACCTTAATTCCATCTTGTTCAAAATCCACCAAATAGAGGTTCATAAAGCCGTCTTTTTCCGACATCCATACGAAATCGTTACCATCCCCAATGAAATAGGCAGGATGCTCTGGCTCTACCCACTTGTCATTTTTTTCTTGCCAAAGCGTTTTGATTTTTTTTCCGGTTTTCACATCGAATACATTCAACCAGTAAGCGTTTTGAGCTCGGTTGACTTCAGCAATGATGCAGTACTTTTCGTCGGGAGTGAACGTGAAATTAGTTAGATAATCGTCGGGATTACCACTGGGCTTAATAAAGACCGTCTTTTTGGTTTTGCAGTTGTAAATACCTACGCGAGGTTTCTCCGATTCTTGACCTGCCATGGGGTACTTGATGGAAATTAAGGAGCCGGGGGTCGTCGTGACATCGAGCAAGGGATAGTCAGCCACTTCGGTTTCATCCTTCTGATAGAAAGCTAAAAAATTCCCCTTGTCCGACCAGAACAATCCTTTTTCAATACCGAACTCATTTCGAGCAATGGACTGACCCGAAACGATGTTTTTATCCGTGTTTTTGGTAATGGCTTTGCCGTTCATATAGACATTATTATCACGGGTATATGCGCATTTACCTGAGGCCGTGTGATAATTGACGTTTTCCCAATTTTCCATGCCTTGTTGCTTCAATGAAAGAGATTTCGTGATCACATTGTAGGTGAAAATAACGGAACCATTGTTCACTAAAATTTCGTCTTTAGCGATCCATTCGTAGCCGTATAGGTTTTGAATTTTGGCACCATCGGGTAGCAGTTTATTCACCTCGTCTACGGTACACGCAACGCGTTCTTCTTGATCCATGAAGGAGTAGCGTAGGATGGACTTGTAATCCGAGGAAAGCAGAGTGAATTCAGAGGCGTTCTTGACCCAAGAAAACCCAAGGGTGCGCTGAGGACTTAAGGCACGCTGTTTCAGCACCGATTCGTTAACGGTTAAGGTTTTTTTCTGGGCTGTGATTGCCCATGAACCACTAAAAAGGAGAAGAAGGATAACAATACGCATGGTTAATTTCGATGAATAAATTGGTTAAAAAAGGATTCGAGAGGTCTACCGATTTCGTAGGCATTGACCAAGGTTTGGAGCAGTTGATCGCTTAACATCAATTCTGCCGGAAAGGTCGCATAGAAATAAAACTGCTTATTAAAAAGCAGAGGTTCTTCAAGGCCAACAGCCTTTAATTCTGAAGGAAGCACCTTGTTTTTCTCACCGTGAATTTCACCAAAAAAATCCACGAATTCTGAGTGAGATATAAGATGTTTAAATTCCGATAAATTTGCAGCAATGCCTTCCCTTAATTCTTGCAATGATTCTTTGTCAATTTCATATACCCCACCATAAACTCGCACATGTTCCGGAGTTAGTTCGAAGTAAATACCATTGATCGCTGTGCTTTTCTTTCCTTCGGGTGAAACCACCGCCGAACACATCAATTTGTACGGCGTTTTATCTTTGGAAAAACGTATATCGCGATTGATGCGAAACATACAATCCTTCGCCATTAAGTCTTTAAATACAGGATATTTAATGGAAAGTTCGTCGATTAATGCTTGAGTGAAAGCGGAAAAAGGCTTTTTTACATGGTTTTCATACCTGCTGCGGTTAAGGTCAAACCAGTCCTTGTGGTTGTTTGCCGCTAATTCCATGAAAAAATTCAAATATTCTTGGCTGAAATAAGGCATGTACTCACAATTTGCCTCGAAAGGTACAGAAAATGCGTTGAAAGTCCATAATCCCTATTAAATACCACCGTAAAGTTGGGATAGGTTGGAAAAAAGCGTATCTTTGCACCCTTAAATTTTTATTAACTAATTAAGAACCTTATGAATTCTTACGAAACTGTTTTCATTTTAACTCCCGTTTTGTCTGAGGATCAGGCAAAGGAAGCAGTGCAGAAATTCGAAGGCGACATCAAAGGCATGGGTGCCAAGATTAAGCATTCGGAAAACTGGGGTCTGCGCAAAATGGCTTATCCAATCCAAAAAAAATCCACCGGATTTTACTATTTGATTGAATTTGAAGCTGCTGGATCTGTTATTGCAGATTATGAATTAATGATGAAGCGCGATGAGCGTGTGCTTCGTTTTTTAACGGTGCGCATGGACGCTGACCATGTGGCTTATGCTGAAAAGCGTCGTGCCAAACTCGCTGCTAATTAATCCATTAACCCAATAAAAAGAACACTATGTCAAACGATATTAGATACTTGAACCCGGTAGCAATTGAGATTACCAAATCGAAATACTGCCGCTTTAAAAAATCTGGAATTAAATTTTTAGATTACAAGGATGCCAATTACCTTTTAAAATTGGTCAATGAACAAGGTAAAATTCTTCCACGACGCTTAACTGGTACTTCCGCTAAATTTCAGGGAAGAGTCAATAAAGCCATTAAACGCGCACGTCATTTGGCGCTAATGCCGTATGTTGGCGACATGTTGAAATAACCTTTAAAACGAGACAATCATGGAAGTAATTTTAATAAAAAATGTAGATAAACTCGGTTATGCCAACGAGGTAGTAACCGTTAAACCGGGATACGGAAGAAATTTCTTAATTCCTCAAGGATACGCCGTACTTGCCACGCCTGGTGCTAAAAAAGCGCATGCAGAAATGGTACGTCAGATGGCGCACAAAGAAACCAAGTTGCAAGCCGAGGCTCAAGCGGTTGCCGAAAAGTTAGCTGCAAGCAACGTTTCAATTGCGACAAAAGCCGGAGAAAATGGAAAAATTTATGGATCAATCAACACTGTACAATTGGCGGATGCCTTGAACAAAGCTGGATTCAGCATTGACCGTAAATCGCTAAAAATAAAAGACGAACCTATTCGTGAACTAGGTACGTTTACAGCGGAGGCTAATTTATTCAAGGGTGTTAAACAATCGTTTACTTTTGAAGTAATTGAAGAATAATTTCTAACGAAACAACGAGTAAAGCTTGACCTTAGTCAAGCTTTTTTTTTATCCTAACGGTCAATTATATCCATTGCGCGAGTACCAAAAATGTCGTTTTTCCATCGTTTTACTACTTTCCCGTTCTCAACCAGTACGTAGGTTGGAAAAAAACCTTCGGTTAATTTGATGGACTCTACGAGATTTGGAGATAATGAACAGGTAATTTTGTCCCCCACTAAGTTCTGGAAAAAATACATTTCCGAAGTGTCCGAAGTAATCAACATATATTCTATTGGTGTTTGAGTATACTCAACAAACTCTCGCATGTCTCTCGTTGAATTGATACAATGTTTGCAGCCAGGATCGGCAATGATGTATAACTTCCGAGCTTTAGGAAATTTCAACGCCGTCTTAACGCTAACTCCTGAATCACTTATATCACCCTTGGCAAGAGGAAAAAGCCAAAAATAAAACAACTCAGATTGCACCAATAGCAAAATGGCAAGAGTCCATTTCATCCATTTTCTAAGATTTGAAGCTTTAATGACCAAGAAAAAAAGCCCTGTTCCGAAAAGCACCATTAATATGTGTGGAAACCAGCGGGCAGCAGTAAAGGAAAACCCGATATCAAGTAAAAAAAGTTCTATATTATTCATGAATTTCGTCTAAAAAAAAAGGGGGCTGGGCCCCCAACAATTCGCTAATAAATTATTACTGAATGGAACAGTCTTGAACAACCCCAAGGATGTTTGCATCGCTTTCATCACAGGTGGCTATTGCATTTTTTTTCGTATCATTAATCGTGATTGTCGATACTGTTTGACCATCTATTTTGCATGCGCAAGTATAGTCTTTTTTGCAGGAAGCCAAAAGGAAAAGACCAAAACCGAAAATCAAAAGTGCCTTTTTCATAATTATTACTTTTTATGTTATTGTCAAAGTTAGTTAATATTTGCTTTTAACGTGTTAAAAAAACGCATCGAGTTTTCAAGGCTCAAAGGTTCAAAAAGTAGCACACCTAGCGTTCAAATTGATTGATTTCATGTAACTATGGCATTTGGTTCGAACTTGTTGCTAATTTTGTACAAACTAAGAAAATGAGTAATCAATTATTAAAAGGTAAAAAAGGAATTATTTTCGGAGCGCTTAACGACCAATCTATCGCGTGGAAAGTGGCAGAACGTGCTCACGAAGAAGGTGCGGAATTTGTCTTAACCAATGCGCCGATTGCGATGCGTATGGGCGAAATTAACGGTTTAGCAGAGAAAACGGGAAGTAAAATTATTCCTGCTGATGCAACAAATATCGAAGACCTCGAAAACCTTGTTGCGCAATCCATGGAAATTCTAGGGGGTAAAATCGATTTTGTATTGCACTCTATTGGCATGTCCCCCAACGTTCGAAAAGGAAAGCACTACACGGAGAATAATTATCAATATTACCAGCAGACCATGGACGTCTCTGCTATGTCACTGCATAAAACTTTAGCGACACTTTACAAGCATGACGCCATGAACGAGTGGGGATCGGTGGTTGCTCTCACCTATATTGCAGCACAGCGCATTTTCCCCGATTATAACGACATGGCGGACGCAAAATCATTGCTAGAATCCATAGCGCGTTCGTTCGGTTATCATTATGGAATAGCCAAAAAAGTTCGGGTTAATACAATTTCTCAATCACCTACGGTAACAACCGCTGGGCAAGGCATCAAAGGCTTTAATGAATTTATTAATTTCTCGGAGCAAATGTCGCCACTTGGAAATGCACCTGCTGTGGCTTGTGCCGACTATTGCATTTCCATGTTTTCTGACCTTACCCGTTATGTCACCATGCAGAACTTATTCCATGATGGAGGATTCTCGAATACGGGGGTTACACAACAGGTTATCGAACGCTTCGGCAATTAAATATATCGTTGCGATTGCCCTACTTGTTTAGTTTCCATACCTAATTCATTCCGCTGGAACCGATCATTTTTTTTTGCACTATGTCAATCTCAAATTCTGAAGACTACATTTCACTCGAAAACCAATACGGCGCTCACAACTACCATCCTCTACCAGTGGTTTTGGAGCGGGGTTCGGGAGTGCATGTTTGGGATGTTAATGGCAAAAAATACTTCGATTTTCTTTCGGCTTATTCTGCCGTGAACCAGGGTCATTGCCATCCAAGAATTATATCGGCACTTGCTCAACAAGCCTCAAAACTTACCCTAACGTCACGTGCTTTTCACAACAACTTGCTCGGACCTTTCGAGGCTTTCATGCACGAGCAATTCGGTTTTGATAATTTTCTCCCCATGAATACGGGAGCAGAAGCTGTAGAAACCGCCATAAAACTTGCTCGAAAATGGGCCTATGAAGTTAAAGGTATTGCCGAAAATGAAGGAAATATTGTGGTTTGTGAAGGGAACTTTCACGGAAGAACCACTACCATTATTTCGTTCTCCTCCGATCAAGATTCGAAAAAGAACTTTGGTCCTTACACGCCAGGATTTATAAGCATTCCATACAATGATTTAATCGCCCTTCGTAACGCGCTAATTCAAAAAAACACGATTGGAATACTCGTGGAACCCATTCAAGGTGAAGCGGGTGTAGTTGTTCCTAACGAAGATTACCTCCAATCCATTCGCCAAATCTGCACTGAAACAAACACCTTGTTCATGGCCGATGAAATACAAACCGGTTTGGCAAGAACTGGAAGTATGCTAGCGGTATGTGGTAACTGCTCATGCACTAACCGCTGTGAACGACAAGAAACATACCAGCGACCTGACATACTCATTCTTGGTAAAGCATTGGGTGGCGGGGTTTATCCTGTTTCGGGCGTGTGCGCTGATAAACACATTATGAACGTTATAAAGCCTGGACAACACGGATCAACGTTTGGTGGAAATCCTCTAGCCGCAGCGGTTGCACAGGAATCTCTAAAAGTACTTACAGAAGGCAGCCTAATGGTTAATGCACGTAAAATGGGGATTAAATTCCGGGAAGCCCTTCAAAAAATGGTGGATAGAAAGGGAATTTTTTCGCTGGTTCGAGGCAAAGGTCTTCTGAATGCCGTGGTCATTAATGATACCCCTGAAAGCGATACTGCATGGAATTTTTGCATGAAATTAGCAGATAATGGTTTGTTAGCGAAACCAACCCATGGCAACATTATTCGATTCGCACCACCACTCATCATCAGCGAAGAGGAAATGGACCTTTGCATTGAAATCATCGAAAGAACATATAACCAATTTAACCTATAAACATTGGCACATAAAATTAAATTTGGCACCGATGGATGGCGTGCCATTATCGCTCAAGAATTTACGGTGGAAAACGTTGCAAGAGTTACCGAAGCCACTGGAGTTTGGCTCAGAAAAAACTTTGAAAATCCGTCGGTAGTTATAGGACATGATTGCCGTTTTGGAGGTGAATTATTCCAAAAGACGGCAGCAGCAGTGCTCGTACAACAAGGAATCAAGGTTTATATTGCTCATGGATTTGTATCCACTCCTATGATTTCCCTGGGAGCTCTAAATCATGGATGTGAAATTGGAATTATTTTAACGGCAAGTCACAACCCCCCCGAATATAACGGCTTTAAATTGAAAGCGAAATTCGGTGGCCCACTGCAACCGGAAAAAATCAATGAAATAGAAGCACTTATCCCCAATGAATGCACCCTTAATTATGCTTCCTTCAACCTAGAAAATGCCCTTAAAAACGAAGAAGTACAGCTATTAAATTTAGAACAAGAATACTTGGATCACGTCAAAGCACATTTTGATTTGAAGGCTATTCAAGATTCTGGACTGCGCTTAATGTATGATGCCATGTACGGTGCAGGACAACGTGTTATACCCCAACTTTTGCCGTCAACCAAGTTAATGCACTGCGAACATAACCCAACGTTTTATGGTCAAGCGCCGGAACCAATCGGAAAAAATCTACAAGATCTTGCAAGCTATATAAAAAAACACCTAGATATTGATTGTGCCTTAGCCACCGACGGAGATGCCGACCGAATTGGACTTTACGACAGCCATGGTGAATTTATCGATTCCCACCACATCATTCTATTATTGATCCATTACCTGGTGAAATATAAAGGATTAACAGGTAAAGTCGCTATCGCTTTTAGCGTAACACCGCGTGTCTATAAAATGTGTGAACATTACGGCTTGGAACACACCACCACTAAAATTGGCTTCAAGGATATTGCTTCCATAATGGTTAATGAAGATGTCCTGCTTGGCGGTGAGGAATCGGGAGGTATTGCAGTGAAAGGCCACATACCAGAAAGGGACGGAATCTGGATGGGGCTCATCCTCTGGGAATTCATGGCAATCTCCGGTAAAACCTTGGAAGAATTGATATCCGAAGTTTACGACATTGTAGGACCCTTTAAATTTGAGAGGAACGATTTGCATATTACCGAAGAACTTAAACAAAGGATCATAGAGAATTGTCAACAAAACAAGTTTACAACGTTTGGTAAATATTCCGTCCGTGAACTGAAAACAACGGATGGATTTAAATATTTCTTTGACGATGATCGATGGCTCATGATCCGAGCATCCGGTACCGAACCCGTATTGCGCACCTACGCTGAGGCCCCAACATTAGAAGAAGTTCGCGAGATTCTTAAAGCTGCGGAATTAACTATTTGTAGCGAATAGAGTAAATTTCTGTTGCAGCTTATTTCAACCATTCCATGTTGAGCATTAAGCCTTCAAAATCCTTAAGCTTATTCAGCTTAATCAACCGCTGTTTAATCCTTCCAATGGTTACATCGACATGTGCCACATTCAGCAAGCGTGCAATTCTGGATGAAGGGTGACCATAGTAGTACTTCATTTTGAGAATAAGGGCCTCTCTCTTGGAAATACTACCTAAAATCTCGTGCATCGCTCTAAAATAATTCGGTTCTCCCACTGGTCGATCTGCATTGAAACTTTCATCGGAAAAATTAGCTCGAATAATCGAAGACTTATCTTCTGAAACGTATTGCACACGACGTTTTTGGTACTTTTTCCGAAGAATGGAAATGCAAAAATTCGACAATACGGCCTTAAGCCATGAGCGCGTATTAAACAGATCCTCGTCGGTCGAATATTTTTCGGACAAAATTTTATACAAATGCATGCAAAACTCCTGGTACACATCGTTAACCTCTTCGCCTTCAAATTTCGACCTAATATGATGTATGAAAAATGATTTATAGCGATTTAAGAGCTCGGTAAAAACTATATCGATGTGTTGTTTGTGCTCCATGATTTCTTTATAAAATAGATTGATCCAAACCGCACAAATACTCGATATCTTGTATATTTTGTGGGTCGCTAAGAGCCTCTACAAACATGCTTAAATTTGGTTCATTTGCACCAAAAACCCTTTCAGGAAAACGGATTAAAAAAGTTGGAACCTCGTTCTTTTTCAAAGACCAAACCATCTCCGCAATTTCCTTACGAATATCCAAAGCTGCCATTCCAACAGGATAAACGAAAAAAACTGCATCAAGATTTTTACGACTCAACCCTACATCAATCGAAGCTTCTACCAATAATTCACTGGGATCACCTACGAGTATGCAACGATCAGCTACCGAGGTCAATGATTCAATTTGCTCTCTCAAACATCCTCGCTCATAGGTTCCTACAGGATACAATGCCGTTTGATTTAGGCAAAGATTACCTCCTACATTTTCAAGAGTTGTGGATGGTTTAAATACCAACGATTCGCATGGAATAGTATCATGAGTCTTCCAATATAGGTTGGCATGATTTCCAATAAACTGAACCTTTCTGTCTTTCATAAGAAAATGTACTTTTTTACTTAAAATTAGACAATTTTAACATTACTTTGCCGTAACTAAGTCGATGAAAATAAAATACACGCTTCTTTTGGGCGGATTACTGGGCGTATTCCCGCTATTTGCTCAGATGGGTGGGAAAAATGTATTCGGTTTTTTGAACCTTCCAACGGGTGCTAGATCAGCAGCGCTCGGAGGCTATTCCATTCCCGTTCAAGATGCTACCGTTGATTTTGCGCTTAATAATCCAGCCCTCGCCAATGAAAAAATGTTGGGAAACTATTCCATCCAGCAATCACTGATGCCTTCGGGTATTAACTTTGGCAGCTTTGCGACCGCCTTTCCATTACATAAAGGCAATATCGTACCTTATATCCGCTATGTCAGTTTTGGAACCATCCAAGGTTATGATCCCATTGGGAATCCAACGAATACCTTTACCGCCTTCGATTATCAAGCAGGTGCGAGTTATGGATTTTCCTTAAATCCTATTTTTTCCTTAGGAGTCAATGCAGGTATTATTGGCTCACATCTCGAAACGTATTCTTCCTACGGAATGTCAGGATCATTCTCCATCTTAGCTACGCATCCTAATGAGTTGGTATCTGGAACTCTGATGGTTAAAAACATTGGGATTCAATTGAAGGGATATACGCAAGGAAATGCGTTCAACCCCTTACCGCTCGAAGTATTGGGATCTGTTACCGTTAAATTGAAGCACGCTCCTCTTCGATTTACATTTACAGGACATCACCTCAATCAATGGAAAATAGCCTACTTTGACCCTTCCATTCTTCCCAGCATAGACGGCCTCACCGGGGACACTATACAACCTCCAAAAATTAGTTTCATCGAACAATTAGGAAGACACCTATCCCTTCATGCCGAATTGATCTCCAAAGGAATTCTTCAAATTCGATTTGGTTTTGATTACCACAGGCGACAAGAACTAAAACTGGAACAATTACCCGGTTTAGCTGGCCTATCCATGGGACTTGGTCTAAATTTCCGAAAATTCACGCTCGACTATGGAATTATGATCATGTCAAGAGCGGGAATAACGAACCATTTAGGAATCAATTTCACCCTTAATAAACCCAAAAAATCAACTGTCTAAAGCGTTTTGGAGCTCTTGAATAGTTAAGGCAACTAATTGAGAATCTAAAAAATCCTTCGTAAAATAAAAGACCTCACCATGCCATTCATTTCGGGTGGAATGTAAAACGGCCGAAAAAGGCGCATTCGATTCAGGATATTTGGTCACCAACAAAGCAGATATAGCCATCGCCAAATGTTTTGGGTTTGGAATTATCACATGACCATCATTATTTTGTAATGAAACCTCCCCCATTATCAGGCCGATACGATGTTGAAAGGAAACTTGATCGTTGGGAGATAATTTCACCAAAACCGGAATCATTTTTTTTAACTCAAAAACATCGTTGGTGTTAAGGGCAACCCGAGAAGGCTTCGCAACTTTCCCTAGCTTGAACAACCAAATCCGAAGAACTATAATTAATACGACGGTAACCGCAATTCCAACGATCTTGGCTAACCAAAAAAGCTCTAAATAAATCCAAATTGGGATGGAAGAAAGAGCGCAAAAAAAGAAAATTAACCAAGGAATGAATTTAAACTCCGATCCTTTCATCCCTCCTTGGAATTCTCTGCTATCCACTTATCATTGAACATTTCACCTCGAACAATAACCGTTTTGGAGCGTGAATACTCTTCTGCTGCCATCATCATTTGCTCTCTAGTATCACGTCTAATGAGTATAGAACTCGATCCTGGTACTTTTAACTCTATGTAAAAACCGTTTTTTAATCTTGCCGGTCGTGTTGGTGGTCTACCCATGGTAAAATTTGAAATAAATACAAATTAAACATTTTTTTGGGAATTTAGTTCGATTTTTAGTATTTTTTGTTACTTCGAAAGGAAGAATTATCCATGTGTTTGCAATCTTCGGCGTATTTTTGCGCATGATTTCCTTTGAAAAACTGGGTTATTTTCTACCTCAAGGCTTCCTTTTCTCGAATGTGAGTCTCCAAATCAACCGCGGCGACAAAATCGGTTTGGTGGGGAAAAATGGTGCGGGGAAATCTACCCTCTTACGCCTTTTAACAGGACAAACCACCCCTTCCGAGGGAAAAATACATCTTCCAAAAGATTGCCGTTTGGGATTTCTTTCCCAAGATATCAAGATCGAAACGGAATTGTCCGTTTTTGCCTTTCTCGAACAATCCAATCTTGAACTCAACAGGCTGAAAAACCGCTTAGAAGAAATCAATGAAGATTTAACCGTACGAACGGATTATGAATCCCAAAGCTATTTAAACCTATTGGACGAATTATCCGAGTGCAATGAAGCTTTTCAAATCCATGACGGATATAATTGGGAGGAAAAAATCATGAGCGTGCTCGAAGGTTTAGGTTTTTCGAAAGAAAACGTACATCGACCGCTCAGTACCTTTTCTGGAGGTTGGAAAATGAGGGCTGAACTCGCTCGTATACTGGTAAATGAACCCGATGTATTGCTTCTTGACGAACCCACGAATCACTTGGATATTCTTTCCATCGCTTGGTTGGAAAACTACCTGCAACGATTCATCGGGGCTGTAATCCTGATTTCCCACGACCGGTTGTTCTTGGACAACGTTACCAAGCGTACCCTTGAAATTACTTTGGGTAAAATAGTAGATTATCCTTTTGGTTATTCCAAATACAAAGAACGAAGAGCAGAGGAAAGTGAACGCTTGGAAAGCGCCAAGAAACAGCAAGACAAGGAGATCAAGCAAACTGAAATGCTGATCGAAAAATTCAGGGCCAAGCAATCCAAAGCAGCTTTCGCTCAATCCTTGATTAAAAAATTGGACAAAACCGAGCGCATCGAAATAGAAAACGACAGTTATGCAGGTATGCGGGTGCGTTTCCCCCTGAGTGTACAACCAGGAAAATGGGTGCTCAACATGGAAGGCGTTGGTAAAACCTATGATCGACCCTTGTTTCATTCCGTATCCATTTCAGTAGGTCGCGGGGAGAAAATTGCCTTGTTAGGCCCTAACGGTGTGGGTAAATCAAGTTTGCTCAAAGTCATCATGAACCAAATCGAATACGATGGATCGGTGGAATATGGTCACAACGTGGGAATAGGCTATTTTGCGCAAGATCAAGCCGAAAAACTCGACCCGAATAAAACCATTTTCGAAACGGTGGACCACGTAGCCAAAGGCGAAATCCGCTTGCAAATGAGAAGTTTACTAGGTACTTTTCTCTTTAGCGGGGAAGACATTCATAAAAAAGTCGGAGTATTGTCCGGAGGTGAACGCACGCGCCTCGCCTTGTGTCAAATGCTGTTAAGTCCCTCCAATTTTTTAATTCTGGATGAACCTACCAACCATTTAGACATCCCCTCTAAGGAAATACTCAAAAACGCCTTGGTTAATTATGAAGGAACCTTCTTGATTGTATCACACGACCGTGAATTTCTATCAGGACTAACCAACCGAATTTGGGACATTGAGAACCATGGATTAAAAATTCACCATTTTGAACTGGACGAATATTTGAAATACAAGGCTCCAACGGAGGTGAGAGAAACCGTAAAAAAACCTGTTCCTGAATTGAACCCGGTTCCTAATCCTATGGAAGGTAAGGTGAATCGTGAACGGGACAAAAAACTGCAAAAAACGGAACAACAAATTGAATCCACCGAAGATCGACTTAAGATTTTAGAAAACGAATTAGCCGAAACAAACTATCAAGCCGAAAACTACAACGATTTATTGAACCAATACAATCAAGAGAAAATGAAGCTAGAACGCCTTATGGAAGAATGGGAAAAATTAGCACAATAAACGCCTAACCATATTTTCGAGCTTTCCTACGTTGTTCTTTTCGCATCTTACGATTCACTTTTTTCATGCTTCTCCTCATTGGTTTTGATTGATTTTTTAGATGCCTGCGGTAAGCCTTGACTAAGTTCTTTTTTTTACGTTTACCTTCTTTGGCATGATTCCGCATATCGTGCGCCCTGCGCTTGTCTACCGCACTACCGCTGCTTCGGCAACACCAAAGAAACGCCCATGCTAGCAAGAAAATCCCAGCTTTCGAGTAACGCAATATGCTCATTATACCGTATATTTGCTCTATGTTTCAACGCATTGCTGTCATTATTGTTTCACTCGTGATGCTCCATTCATGTGGTAAAAACAACCAGAATCCCGTGCCAAATATCCCAGTGGATGTAACCATTGACTTGGGATTACCAAGTTATTTTTCCCTGCAAGGAGTGAGTGGTTATGCCTACGTGAATGCTGGATCTCGAGGCATCATTGTTTACCGAAAATCCATCAACGAATTTATTGCGTTTGACCGTCATTCACCTGCCGATCCGGAAGGGACATGTCCCTTACCATTGTATCCAAATCCGAACAACTTTTTGGAATTGATCGACTCTTGCAATGTTGCCAGTTTTTCCTTGTATGACGGCTCACCTATTTCCAACAGCGAATTTGGTTTAAGGCAATATGCTACTCAATACAACGGAGCAAACTCACTTCGAATTTATAATTAATATGAGCGAAATTAGCCTAAATATCATCGACCGAGACGGACAAACCCACCTATTAACTGGGCCAACGGATATGAACATGAACCTTATGGAATTATGTAAGGTGTATGAATTACCCGTACTAGGAGAATGCGGTGGTATGGCCATGTGTGCTACCTGTCAGGTTTATTTGGAATCTGAAACACCCCTCCCCGATCAAAGCGATGCCGAATTGGATATGCTTGATCAAGCGTTCTTTGTAAAATCTAATAGCCGATTGGGTTGTCAAATTCAACTCCATGAAACCATAGACGGCGCCACCTTTCGCTTGGCTCCAGAATCACTTTAACTTTTTAAATACTCCGGAATCTGACACACAGGTATAGGTTGCATTTTATGACGGTTTAGGTTATTAAACCGACGATAAATCAGTAACACTTCACGCTGACGTGCTGTTAAATTACTTTCATCACCGTTGAACTCCATGGCCCATTCCAATTCGGGATACGTTGCCCCCAATTGATCTTCATCCGTCCGGTCCTCACCCCAAAGTCCATCGGTAGGCTTCGCCGAGGTTATTTCCGGAGAAATCCCAAGGTGCTTCGATAGATCCCAAACCTGAGTCTTTGTCAAGTCGGCAATAGGACTCAAATCCACGCCTCCGTCACCGTATTTGGTGTAAAATCCTACTCCAAAATCCTCAATTTTATTCCCCGTTCCCGCCACCAAACAACGGTGTGTTTGACCTAAAGCGTAAAGCGTCGTCATCCGTAAACGTGATCTTGTATTGGCCATGCTTAACTCATGAGAGGCTGCTGACTCTGGCAATGAACTTCGTAACGATTCAAATACCATCGTTAAATCGACTTCCAACCGTTCAACGTTGGAAAAATTTACCCCAAGCCAATCCATATGATTGCGGGCACGCGACAATTGTTCTGGTTGCTGATGGATTGGCATGCTCAACAACATGGTTTTAAGGCCGGTTTTAGCGCAAAGCGTTGAGGTTAGCGCCGAATCAACACCTCCGGAGATTCCAACAATAAAACCATCCTGCTTTGCTTCCAAGCAATAAGTAGACAACCACTGAACAATATAGGAAGCTAGTTGCTCCACCTTAAAACAACAAGGAAACTTTAAAAATCAATTGGTTTTGGCGAGCCTTAGGATAAAAATAGGATGCATCAGGTTGCGACAAAGAACTTGTCAATGTATAGTTATTTTCAATCGCTCGAAAATGTAAAGGGGTTAAGCCATAATAAAAACCTAATTCAGGCACCAAGGAGGTGGTACCCGCAAAATTCCATTGGGCACCCGCCGCAAAACCCACAGATCCTCGATAGAAAAAGCTCTCACCAAAAGACTTCAGGTTTCCATTTTCTTTAGCTGTCCATGAGGGGTTATTTTGAGCATCCATACTCATGTCGAATCCGCGATCATTGATTTTCTGGGAAACCATGAAACTGTTGCGAAGACCAAATTTCCCGAAAATAGTCCAGTCACCTATGGGTTGCATGCGAAAAATCATCATCAAAGGAACGGCAACACTAACCATGTTGTATTGTCGGTTAGTTAACAAGTAGGTTGTTCCACCGGTTTCGTCTTTTCCAAGAATGTTGGCGCCCGCATATCGGTAAAATACCGAGTCTTGGGTTTCGTAATTCAACTTGGTGAATTCAAATTCAAAGCCCGTTGAAATACCGAGATTGGGGGAGCCTTTGAAACGGGTATTGAAAATCATACCAACGGATAAGTCATGGTTGAATGCCGTTGGTTTGAAATAAGCATCCGAGGATTGAACCAAATTGAAAGCCAGGTTACCGGTCATTCCTGCTTCTGTCCTTGTAGAACCCTCTTGAGAAAATACGTGTACCGTTAAAGAACTTAAAACCGAACATAAAATTAGAGTAAGCTTATTCATGAGGTTGAGAGATTATAGTAATTTTGACAAAAATAACAAAAGTCTTGAAACGTAAACATTGGATAATCATTGGCGGAACGCTAACGCTCATTGGATTAGTACTTAGTTACGTATTTTTGACAAAAAAAAACGATCCCTACAGTGTCGACATAGTTGGTGTAAAAATCCCTCTAAAATTCTTCGATTACACCGATTTTCTTGGCGAGAAAGACACGCTCAAAGTCCTTAATATCGAAAAGGAATTGTTGCAAATAGACACCTTGGTTCACGACAATTTATTGGGTTCGTTTTACCGTTTATCCTTTGAATCCGATACCGCATTTTTGCGAGGTTATCGCAACATTGTTAAAGACCCTGCCATTCAAGAAATCCAAAAAGCCTTAAACCAAAAATGCACAACACTTTTACCTCTAGAACAGAACACGCTTTACCAGGGATTCCAAAGGATGAAAGTCCTGTTGCCGAAAATAAAACAACCACACCATATTTTTTGGATCAATTCATTATTTAACAGTTCTGTTTCCATTGCTGAAAATGGTATAGCCATTGGAGTTGAAAGGTATCTAGGCCCTTCATCCAAGGTAGTTCAGCGCTTACCATCCAACCCTTTTTACGCATGGATCAAAGAAGGCATGGACGAAAGCTACCTTACAAGAGATGTGATTTCCGGATGGTTGAGCAACCATGCTTTGAAGGAAACCAAGGGAAGCTTGGCGGAAGAAATGATTCGATGGGGGAAAATTTTAGTGATCACTGAAAAATTATTGCCCGATAATTCAACCGCGACCGTTTTACGCTACCAAGACGAAGACCTCAACTGGGCACTTGCAAGCGAGGCATCCATTTGGAAATACCTCATCAACGAACAATTGCTCTATGATAAAGGAGAATATACCCAGCAAAGCCTATTGCACGAAGGACCATTTACCGGGGGATTACCGCACGAAAGTCCCGACCGACTCGGTCAATTCATGGGCTACCGAATCGTACTTCAGTATGTTGAGCAACATCAACCCTCGTTGGAATCGCTCCTAAACATCCCATACTTAACCCTTTTGCAAGCATACGAAGTCCCTGAAAAAAAATAACATGAAAAAAACATCCACCATCGAACTGGCCGTTGCCTTGAACGAAAACAACGTGCCTGAAACTATTCACTGGTCGGCCGATGATACCGGACACAACAACTCTCCGGCAAAAGCATTTTTCCTGTCGCTTTGGGATCCGAACGAAAACAATACCCTTCGCATCGAATTATGGACAAAGGACATGACCGTAGATGAAATGAAGCAATTCTTTCATCAGACCTTGTTAACCATGGCCGATAGCTTTGAAAAAGCGACCGGTGAAACGAACATCTGTGAAGACTTGCGCGACTATTGCTACCACTTTGCGGACAAAATGAATATCCTTCCTGCCGAATGATCCTAGAAAAGCTTCATACGCGTCATGAGGAAACTGTCCAATATTTCTTTGCAGACGGCACCTGCTTGAATGAACGACTGGGAACGGAAATCCTCCTCCAATTCAACGGAAACATTGTCTGCCGCAAATGTGCCAAATCCACCAAAAAATCCTATGGCGAAGGTTTCTGCTACCCTTGTTTTTTAGCGGCACCTGAGGCCAGTCCGTGCATACTACACCCGGAATTGTGCGAAGCCCATTTGGGGAAAGGACGTGATTTAGCCTACGAAGAAAAAAACCACAACCAACCGCACTATGTGTACTTGGCGGCTACGGACCAAGTAAAAGTGGGCGTTACGAGGGTAACACAAATGCCTACCCGATGGATAGATCAAGGCGCTCGTGAGGCCATCATTTTAGCCGAAACACCGAACCGTTACCTTGCAGGGGTCATTGAGGTCGCCCTGAAAGAAATGTATAGCGACAAAACCAACTGGCAAAACATGTTGCGGAACATTCAAGAACAATCGATTGATTTAGTTGAAGAGAAATGGGGCCTATTGGACCAACTCCCAGAAGATATTGGGCAATATTTCACCGAGGACGAAACCGTTTACACCTTCAATTATCCCGTAATCAGTTATCCAGAAAAAGTAGCCGCATTAACCTTGGACAAGGAACCGAGGGTGCAGGGAAAGCTCACGGGCATTCGTGGACAATACCTGTTCATTGATGATTATTTGGTGCTGAATATACGACGACATACGGGCTACGAAGTAGAATGGAAATAACATGGTAAACATCATCCGCGCTTTTCTCGATCTTTTTTATCCGTTGGTTTCACGAATCTTCGACAAAACCACCTATTACTATGCGGTAGCGGGATCCACCAATTTAGTCTTGGGATGGCTTTTATTTTGGGTGCTCGACCATTGGGTAATCAACCGTCATACGGTGGAACTGCCTTTGTTGGACCACCCGGTGCATAGTTACACGGTTATTGCCGCAGTGTGTGGTTTCTTTAGCTTTTTGTTTGGGTTCATGATGATGCGTTACGTCGTATTTACAGAAAGTCAATTAAAGGGCCGCGTACAATTTTTCCGCTACGGATTGAGTGCCATGATCTCCGCAACTGTCAACTGGATCCTCATCAAACTCATGGTGGACACCTTTGCCTGGAATGCTTCGCTCTGCAATGTCTTCGCTTCGGTGGTGGTGGTCACGATCAGTTACTTTCTGCAGCGAAAGTTTTCGTTTAGGTAAGCGGGTAATACTGGGTGTGGCCCTTCGATTTCGTTATTTTCACTCACTTTTCTCAAGGACCGTGCAGAAGGGTTGTTAATACTCCTAATTTCACCCGCCTTTATACTCTCTCAAAGGATGAAAGTGAAGGAGACTTAGGCCAAGTGAGGGAGGTTCTGATTTAATTGACTCCGCGCTGATACACCTCATCCAGTTGCTTGGAAACGGCTGCGTAGCTGAAATGCTCCAGGGCATAGGTACGAAGCGCCTGTGCGTCGAATTGTTTTCCATTTAATATATCCAACATGGCTTGGGTCAGTTGGTCCTCATTGCGCGGCTCGACCAAGATGCTGTTTTCCGCATGCGCAAATTCTGGTATACCATTGACGGCAGTGGCAATGACAGGAACCCCGCTCATCCACGCTTCGGGGATAACGCAGGGAAAATTCTCGAAATTGCTGAACAATACCAAAGCCTTACATCTGTTTAAAAATGACGCGATTTCGTGCGTTTCCATGGTTCCATGAAAAAACACGAAACCGTTTAGCAAACCCAATTCGTTGGCCAAAGATTTTGCTTGGATTGCATCCCCATCCGTAATAATATGAAATTCGAAATCTTGTGTTTTTTCGGACAAGCGTTGTACGGCACGTAACATTCCTTGTACATTCTTTGCGGCCTCATATAAGGTGGAAATATGAACCAATAGCTTCTTAGAGCTCAATTCTTTCGGTAACGCAAACAACTCCTCGTTCACAACATTCGGTAATACGTGATATGAGGTTCCTGCCAAGGTTTTGATGCGCTCCCCTAAATTCGCACTCACTGGAAGTATGTACGTCGCCCTTTGGTAAACCGGTATCATTCGATTTAGCATCCATTTCGGATACGCGTTAGGGCCCTCGTGCAAACCACTGGCGTGTTCTGTGATCACAAGCGGTGTATTGGGAAAATGCCGTTTAATCCATAATCCCAATGGAAAAACAACGTTCAAATGTAACACATCGGGTTCACCGACCAACTTACGGTAGGTGCTTACTCCAAGAGCCACTGCTTTTCTGAAGCGAGCAAACTGTATTATACGCTTAAAAAGTCCAGTTGCTTTGGGATAAAAAACGCGTAACTCGGTTAACTTCCCACGGATGGATTTTTCCACCACGAACTCCCCTCCTTCCCTGCTATGCACCGAAAGGGATACAACATCATGCACCATTGCAGCGGCCTCCGCGTGTTTTTGTATAAAATTACCCAAGGTGGGATTGTTGGGATTGGGATACCAAGAAGCTAAAAACAGGACCTTCTTTTGAGCATTCATTAAGCTAAAGCGACAGCGAATGCAGAAAAAACCTGTTCCAACGCAAAATCGATTTCCTCCCGGGTGGTGTATCTTGAAAAAGAAAAACGCACATTCGGACGGGTCATATCCGCCCCAATACCTTCCAATACATGAGAACCTTTAGCCGCACCTGAGGTACATGCACTCCCCCCGCTTACGGCAACGCCTTTCAAATCAAGGGTAAACAACAACATACTCGCCTTTTCCGTAGGTGGGAAACATACGTTCAACACCGTATAAAGCGAACCCTCCGGTGTAGTATCCCCGTGGAATGCAATGTCGGAGAAATGATCTTTTAAACGACCCATCATGTACGACTTTAAGCCTTGAACGTGCGATTGATGTCCCTGAAGGTCTTCGTAAGCCAAATCAAATGCTTTAGAAAGTCCTACAATTCCTGCAAGGTTTTCCGTTCCACCCCGAAATCCGCGTTCTTGAGAGCCTCCTAGAATCATAGGAGCCATTTTGATGCGCTTGTTCACGTACAAAAACCCAATGCCTTTTGGTCCGTGGAATTTGTGCGCAGCACAGGTAATGAAATCAACATCCATTGCTTTCAAATCGAAGGCATAATGTCCCATCGTTTGAACGGTATCCGAATGAAAATAAGCACCATAGCTTCGGCATAACTGTGCAATTTGTGACAAAGGGATAAGGGTAGCGATTTCATTATTCGCATGCATCAGGGACACCAAGGTAGGAATGGGATCTTTCAATAATACGTCCAATTCCGACAAATCGATATGACCTTGCGCATCAAGGCTCAAGTTATGCAACTGAACATTATAACGATCGCGGTACATTTCTACCGTATGTCCAACAGCATGATGTTCAATCGAGGTGGAAATAATGCGTTTTACCCCTAATTCTTGTACCGCAATGTGACAAGCCAAGTTATCGGCCTCCGTACCACCGGAAGTAAAGAACAACTCCGAGGACGAACAATTAAGGTGTTGAGCAATGTTCCTTCGTGCCGTTTCTAAAAGGGCCTTTGAAGAACGTCCATACGAATGGGTAGAGGAAGGATTTCCGAAATGATTAAGCAGTACATCGCTCATCGCTGCTACCACTTCAGGCGCCATCGGCGTAGTAGCCGCGTTGTCCAAATAAACCCGCATACCGTTTCTTTTTGCGAAGATACAAAATCAAATTCTTTCTTACCTTCGTATGCATGAAACTGAATTTCCTGTTCTTGATGTCCTTTTTAGCGTTGCAGGTTAACGCTCAGGAACAAAGAACGTTTAATCCTGCAGGAATGCTTTCCCTAGGAGGGAGAACCACGGTTAGTTTATTCAATGACCATAAAAACGAAATGACAGGAACTGGCGTTGGCGGACAATTTCGCTTACGGTTTTCCGATGCCGTTAATACCGATTGGTTTTTCGATTACATCACCAGCGACATCTTAAATTATGCTCACAGAACGGACTACCACATTGGCTGGAGCGTCTTATTTTATCCAATAAACCACCTTGCCTATTTTCATCAACCAAAGGACTTTAAACCAAAATTTCGTCCGTACATTTTGGCAGGGCATTGTTTCGATTATTCCAAAATTGAGGCTAAAGATGGTATAAGTCCTTTGGATGGAGCCTTGTATGCCGAACGTTGGAGCTCTGCGGTGCAAGCCGGAATTGGAACGCATTTGGAACTAACTCCAAGGTTTGACATTTCACTTACTGGGCAGTATATGATACACTTGGGTAATCACATCGAAACCGACTTTGATTTTACTTCAGGAACGCTGAGTTTTCATGAACACAAGGGAGCATCCTTGGCAGGACACTTGTTGGTCACCGTAAGTTTAAACTATAAAATTGCCAGGCTATGGGGATTCACCAGAAGATAGTAGGCCTATTCTTGGCCGCAAGTACGCTGGTATTTAGCCAAGAAAAACTGATTTATTTCGAGCCCTCCCTATTGCGCGCAAGCGCCACCATAGCCCCTACTCGATTCTACAACCACGAAACTACTGTAGCCTTTATCAATGGCTTTATGGAGTATGTTGTAGAACCCAAGATCAGTGTGCGCGGCGAAGCTAACTTCATGGCTCCCAACGGTCAACTATTGTTCACCAATTCCCCCGAAAAATTCCCCCGAAACTTTGCTTCCATCTATGCTGGATTTGGTTATCACCTAGGTAAAAAAAATTGGAAAATCGACCTTCATGCCGAACCAGGAATTGCACTTGCAGAAATGGCTCAAGATCCTTACGTTGTTGTCCCTTCGCGTTTTCAATGGAGTGCGTGTCCCTCCTACATGTTGAAGGCAGGATCGTCCTTTTATTTTTCAAAATATTGCCACTTCTTCGCAGAAATCAACTTCAGCAATGGATGGGTTCGAAAGACAACGTTATCGTCCGTTTCATTAGCTCAGTATGGCGTTAGTGCCGGACTTGGATTCCATTTAATCACCCAAAAACATGATGAATAAACGCCTCACCCCTTTGTTGTTGACCTTAAGTTTCTTGTGGATTGGCCTCAGTTGCCAGTCGGGCGAACCTTCCAAAAGTACCCAGCCTTCAAAAAATCCTCCCCCGAACAAAGTCCGAAAATCCCCTGAATTCCAACCATCGGACAGCCTTTCCTTTCTCGAAAAAGCAGTTTTGGATGCGAGCGGAGGCACGAAATCAGTCGTATTCAGTAAGAACATGAATTTCCTCTATGCCATGAATCTGGAAGGCATGTCGGTGTACGAATTCGACCGAAAACAACGGAAGATAACCCGCATCTTTCAATTCAAAGCAACTCCTGGTAAGGGTTGGGATTACGACGACGGGAAAGAGATTGATTCCTACGAGGAAAAGCCGGTGGAAGCCTTTCTCTCACATCATGACAGCATTCTTTGGGTTTCGTTGCACAACGCAGGAGGCATCGTACCCATCCGGCTATTTGAGCCTCAGAATAAACCCTTAGGTAAAACCGACAAGTTGATTTACGTACAAAATGCTCAAGGAAAAACCCAAGACACCCTTTTCAGTCCCATCATCTTAACCGGTAAAACACCGAAAGTCATTTCGTGCACCTCCGATGACCGTTACTTGATGGTGAGTAATTGGCATTCGTACAATGTGAGCGTGCTGGAAATCAACAACCGAACGTATCCCTTTGGCAAAGTAATAAAAAACACCGCCGTGAGCAGCATTCCTAGAGGAATTGTCATGGACGAAGCAGCGAACTTAACCTACGTTGCGATTATGGGTGGGTCCAGTTTGGCTGTAATCGACAACAAAACGTGGGAGAAAACAACGGAAATCAAAGTGGCTTCTAATCCACGTCACATTTTACAGGATAAAAAAGGAAGGCTCTTAGTATCGTTCAACTCTTTGGGGCAAATTGCCTGCGTTGACCCAAGCACTGGGACCTTGTTATTCAAGGCAAGCACCGAGGCACAACCAAGAACGATGGCACTATCTAAATCCGGAGAATACCTCTTCGTCACTTGTTACTCCGGGAACCGACTCATGGTATACAAAGTGCTCGACGATCGTTTTCAATTGATGCATTCCATTGAATGCCCGGGCAAACCAGTAGGCGTGGACGTATTTGAAGATAACGAAAGTCTAGAAGCGTGGGTTTGTTCCTATAGTTCCGGCACCATTACCGTGCATCGATTTGGAAAAGTGCGGGATTAGATCAATCCTTTACTGCAAACGGTGCTCATTTTTGGCAAATCAGTTTTAGACAAAGCACTGTAGCCCCCAATAACATCTTTCACTTTTTGATATCCTCGAGCTTTTAATATTGATGCTGCAATCATGCTCCGATAACCACCAGCGCAATGTAGCACGATGGAAGCGTCTCGTGGAAAATCCCCCATGCGTTCGTTAATGAAATCCAAAGGAATATTCGGGACTTCCGTTAAGTGATCTGCATCATATTCTCCCGGTTTCCGCACATCAATGAGCATTTCTTCCGCGGCCAGTCCTTTGGCAACCACCTCGGCTTCCATGCGATCAATGCGATCTACCGCTCCTTTCCAGGCCGCAAATCCTCCATCCAAAAAGCCCACCACCTTATCGTAACCAACCCTCGCCAACCTTTGAACCGCCTCTTCCTCCTTACCTATCGAGGTAATTAATGCGATTTTCTGCATAACGCTGGGAATTAAGGCCCCCACCCAAGGTGCAAATTGACCATCTAAGCCAATAAAAATGCTTCCAGGAATGAAACCTTGAGCGAATTCCGCTGCAGGCCGCGTATCCAAAAGCAGTACATCTTCGTCCATCGATTGAAAGGCGGGGGTATCTAAGGGGGTCAAACCGCTCGTCATAACCTCATTGAAAGGCGTATACCCCAATTTATTCATGGCAACATTTTGTCCAAAATAAGCCGGAGGTGGTAGCAATCCATCCGTGACTTCGCGAATGAACTCCTCACGGGTCATGTCCGCCCGTAATGCGTAATTGGTATTCTTTTGATTGCCCAAAGTATCAAAAGTCTCTTTCGACATGTTTTTTCCACAGGCGCTTCCTGCTCCATGAGCAGGATAGACAGTAATGTTATCCGATAAGGGCATAACCTTATTGCGCAAGGAGTCAAAAAGGGTGCCTGCCAATTCCTCTTGGGTCATGGAGGCAGCTTTTTGTGCTAAATCCGGACGGCCAACATCCCCAATGAAAAGGGTATCTCCTGAAAATAGCGCTGTTTCTTTGCCATTTTCATCGATCAAGAGATAACAAGTCGACTCCATCGTATGTCCCGGAGTATGAAGTACTTTTATCGAACAGGCACCAAATGTAAGCACCTCCTCATCCTTTGCCGCGTAAAAATCAAAATTGGGATGAGCGTTCGGTCCATAAACGATAGGGGCACCGGTAGCTTTTGATAAATCCACATGTCCCGACACGAAATCCGCATGAAAATGCGTTTCAAGAATGTACTTTAGCTGAACCTGATCCGTCTCAAGTCGTTGAAGATAAGGGGTGGTTTCGCGAAGCGGATCAATTATTACAGCCTCACCTTTCGATACCAAATAGTAGGCTCCCTGGGCCAAACATCCAGTATAAATTTGTTCAATTTTCATAGCGTAAAGTTAACGATGTTATTTGAGTTCAATGAAGCCATTCATCAAATTCAAACTCGCAGCAAAAGTACCTCAGAGAATTCGCATCAAGCGTAACTTGTGTTACCTAACAAACATTTCTCTAAGATTTTGGTTAATATAGGTATGTCTGAAAAAGTGTTGTCACGTTCCGAATACGATGCCTTCGAGCAACGATTTAAGGCGCAATATTTCAACAGCCTTGTTGGTCCAAAGAACGTATGTTTAGTAGGTACAAGCGATGCTGAACACCGAACGAACTTAGCGATTTTTAATTCGTTGGTGCACGTGGGATCCAATCCTCCCTTGCTGGGAATTATTTTCCGACCCGACAGCGTAGAGCGGCATACCTATGAAAACATTTTATCGACGAAGGAATACACGGTGAATTTGGTGTCTGAGCCCGACATAGCAGCGGCACATCAAACGGCGGCAAGGTATCCTAAAGACCAATCAGAATTCGGAGCTTCGGGTCTTATGGCTCAATATATCGATGGATTCCACGCACCCATGGTTTCCAGTTCTCCCATAAGTTTTGGGCTGGTATTTCGTGAGAATATTCCCATTGGGCTGAATGGAACCAACATGATCATAGGCGAGGTGCAGTGGTTTAAGTACCCAGAAGAAATCATCGATGCCGACGGTTTTGCTGACCTCACCCAAGCTTCAGTGGTCGGATGCATTGGGTTGGATGCCTACACCAAACTGTCCATTATTCAACGTTTTGAATACGCCAAACCCGATAAGCCTCCACGGATTAAATCATGAGTCCAGAAGTCGTTGATCGAATCATTGAAATGGCGTGGGAAGACCGAACGCCCTTTGATGCCATCAAGGCCCAATTCCAACTATCCGAGAGCGAAGTACGCGCTTTGATGCGTAAAGAACTCAAACGAAGCAGTTACATTCTTTGGCGAAAAAGGGTAGAAAATTCATCGTTAAAGCATCTGAAAAAGCGGATTGACGGGTTAACAACCTTCAAATCCAATGCTCAGCGGCACATAACGTTAAACAAGCTCAGCAAGCGATAGGGATTCCCCGGCCTTCAAAACGTGAAATGCTGGATCTTGTTCATACGTAGGCTTGGCAAATAGTCCCACCATTCCTTTACTTACTTTACGCTGATCATGGGTCGTAAGTACCCAAGTAGCTCCAGTTTTAGCCAAGACCTTACGCGCTTCATTAAGTCCAAGATTGACCGTTCCTCCAAGAAAAAAAGGCAATTTATAGGTTGTTGTTGTGGTTATCAATCCCTGCGCGTTCGGTAAGGACTCTTTCGCACTGACACCGTGTGGAGCATATAGAATATCCGCACCTTCCAACTGAAATAAAAAGGCGTGATGGGTTTGATTGAAAAGGCTGGGCTTGGTCAATTGCTTCACCCCAAAAGGAGCTTGTTCCAGCGAAAGCACCTCGTCAAAATAGTTCCAGGATTGAATCTTTTGCAATGCACGACGCTCAGCCACAATTCGAGTGTTTTTTGGAAAGGTCAATAGGGTTTGCTTATGGCAATGGTCGGAAAAAGGATGAGAAACCATCACGATCAATGGTGTCGAAGCTGAAAAATCAAAGGGGCCATACGTTTCTGCGCGTTCTTGCAACGAAAACCAAGCGTATCCATCGATTTGTTGATTGGTAAACCACGGATCTATCACCAAGGAAAAATCTGCAGTTTCAATCAACCAAGAACTATCGTCCGTGAGTTTCGTGAATTTCATTAACTCATGAACAGCCTTATGGCCTGCCCCAATTTAGGACGAATTTCCGTGCGATCGATGATAAAATCTAAAAACCCATGCTCCAATAAAAACTCTGAAGTTTGAAAGCCGTCGGGCAAGTCTCTTCCGATAGTTTCTTTAACGACTCGAGGTCCAGCGAATCCTATCAGCGCTCCAGGTTCTGCGATGTTGATGTCTCCAAGCATCGCGAACGAAGCAGTTACGCCGCCTGTGGTTGGGTCCGTTAAATACGAAATGTAGGGTAATTTAGCCTCGGATAGCAATCCTAAATTTCCGGAAACCTTTGCCATTTGCATCAGGGAATATCCTGCTTCCATCATCCGTGCCCCCCCTGACTTGGAAATAATCATGAACGCCGCTTTTAACTCAATTGCTTTCAAAATTGCCCGAGAAATTTTCTCTCCCATAACACTGCCCATGGAACCCCCAATGAAACCAAAATCCATGGCTGCAACCACCAAAGGCTGACCCTCTAAGGTGCCGTGTGCCGTACGAATGGCATCTTTTAATCCCGTCGCTTTTTGGGTGCTTTTTACGCGGTCCGTATACTTTTTGGTATCCTCAAAACCCAACGGGTCCCCAGAACTTAAGGCTTCATCCAACTCGGTAAATTTGCTTTCATCGAAGATGATTTCAAAATACGTTTGCGCATCGATGCGTTCGTGGTGCGAACAACGGTCGCAAACGAAATTCATTTTCGCTAAATCCGTTGTGATGAATAGAGTTTTACAATTGGAACACTTAGACCAATACCCATCCGGGGTTTCTTTTTTCTCTTCGGTCTTCGTAGTGATTCCTTCTTTACTTCTTTTGAACCAACTCATAATGTATTGATGTTATTGAGATCGGAAAAGGATTGTTCCAAACGCTTCATGAATGTTAGTTCACCGTCGCGCATCCATTTTCTTGGATCATAGTACTTTTTATTCGGCTTATCGTCCCCTTCTGGATTTCCAATTTGCGTTTTCAGGTATTCTACATTCTTAACGACATAATCGCGAACGCCTTCGGTAAAAGCGAATTGTAAATCAGTGTCAATGTTCATTTTAATCACCCCATATCCGATGGCCTCACGGATCTCTTCTAAGGTTGACCCCGAACCGCCATGGAACACAAAATCCACAGGATTATGACCGGTGTTGAATTTAGTTTGAATATAGTCCTGAGAATTTTTCAAAATAACGGGTTTCAAAACAACATTACCCGGTTTGTAAACGCCGTGTACGTTTCCGAACGCTGCTGCAATGGTAAACCGAGGAGAAATTTTCATCAATTCTTCATATGCAAAAGCGACTTCTTCAGGCTGTGTGTACAGTTTAGAACTGTCGACGCCCGAATTATCCACGCCGTCTTCCTCCCCACCCGTGATCCCTAACTCAATTTCTAAGGTCATTCCGATTTTGGACATTCTCGCTAAGTAAGCCTTACAGATTTCAATATTCTCATGTAGCGGCTCCTCCGATAAATCCAACATATGAGAACTGTACAAGGGCTTACCGGTTTGGGCAAAAAAAGCTTCTCCCGCATCCAAAAGGCCATCGATCCAAGGTAATAATTTCTTGGCACAGTGGTCAGTGTGTAAAATCACGGTTGCACCATAGGCTTCCGCCAATTCATGCACGTGTCGTGCACCAGAAATACCTCCGAGTATCGCCGCTTTTTCTTCGGAATTCGACAAACCTTTCCCCGCAAAATAATGGGCACCTCCGTTGGAAAACTGAACAATAACCGGCGCGTTGAGTTTAGCGGCGGTTTCAATTACGGCATTCACCGTAGATGAGCTGGTCACGTTGACCGCTGGTAGCGCGAATTTCTTTTCTTTCGCCCATTGAAAAATGGCTTGAACTTGGTCTCCGCTCGCTACTCCGGGTAGAATTTTGCTTGACATAAAATACTCAGTTGATGGAGGACAAAGATAAAAATAAACATAAATAAAAGCCGATGCAATAATCGAAAGAACCTTGCGTTAACCTGAAAAATTTAGCCTATGTCGTATAAGTACAAAAAAACAAAACGTGTTAACCCGCTTAAAAACGGTCCAACCGTCCCCGCATCCACGGTGTCATTTTTACTGAATTTCAGTAAATCCTTGGAGCAAAATAAAACCAAACTGAAGTTTCCAATCCTTCACAGAAACTAGTCAAAGGCCGGATATCCGGCCTTTTTCATTTTTAGCGTAATTTTACCTCATGGGTAAATTATTTTTAGGAGTACTGGTGTTCCTCTCGATGTATTCCATCGCTCAAATCACTTGTCCAATCCTACCAAAACCGGTTACTTTCGTACCTGCTTCGGACCACAACCCACCTTTTAGAAGCGAAAAACTTGTATTTAATCCGTTGTCCCTACCTGCTAAGCTTGGGTATTTGATTCCAGAAATTGCTAAACTTTACGGCATAAATGAGGTGTTGTGGAAAGACTCAACGGATAACAAACCAAACCCTGAAATTGCATTTCAACCCCTAACAGGTGCTTATCCCGAATCCTACGCGATTAGCGTAACCTCCACCGGCATTCGCATCTCCTTCACCAGCGAGGCTTCTTGCTTCCACGCCTTGCAGTCTTTGTTTCAAATGATGACTTTCAACGAACCAGCAAATTCCTACGAGGCGCCCTCCTGTTTTGTGAAGGACTTTCCAACGTTTTCCTGGAGAGGTCTTCATCTCGATGTAGCACGTCATTTTTTTACCGTGGAGGAAGTTAAAAAGTACCTCGATCTCATGTCGATGTATAAACTCAACGTGTTTCATTGGCATTTAACCGACGACCAAGGCTGGCGGATGGAAATTAAACAGTATCCGAAGTTAACCTCAATCGGCGCATGGCGCGACAGCACCGTAGAAAACCATTACGCAACATTTCCAAGAACTTGGAAAACAGAACATTACGGTGGTTTTTACACCCAAGAACAAATCCGAGAAGTGGTGGCCTATGCCGCGGATCGACACATTACCATTGTACCGGAAATTGAAATGCCTGGCCATGCGCGAGCTGCTTTGGCCGCCTACCCTGAATATTCCTGCAGCGGAAAACAACAAACGGTACCAGGAATTTGGGGGGTATTTGACGATGTATTTTGCACCAAGGATAGTACCCTCCTATTCTTACAAAACATTTTAGATGAAGTCATGGAATTATTTCCAAGTCAATACATCCATATTGGTGGCGACGAAGTACCAAAAACCCGTTGGAAAGAATGTCCTAAATGCCAATCGACCCTTAAAAACCTCAACTTAAAAGACGAACACGAATTACAAAGCTATTTCATTGGGAGAATGGATCAATTCCTGCAAATGCATAAGCGTAAATTAATTGGTTGGGATGAAATTCTAGAAGGTGGCCTAACATCAGGCGCTGCCGTAATGTCTTGGCGTGGAACAGAAGGTGGAATCGCAGCTGCTAAACAAGGACATTTTGTCGTCATGAGCCCAGGATCTCACTGTTATTTCGATCATTACCAATCAAAATCCACCTCGGAACCGTTGGCCATTGGGGGCTACACCCCATTAGAAAAAGTGTACGATTTTCATCCTATCCCCAAAGAGCTAAGCGCTCAAGAAGCTCCGTTCATTTTAGGAGGACAGGCTAATTTATGGACCGAGTACATTCCCACTTTTGATCAATTAACCTATATGACGTACCCACGAGCCATCGCCTTGAGCCAAGCCCTCTGGGGAGGCTCAAAAGCACCTTACGAATCGTTCGAGGAAGTGCTTAAAATGCATCACATCCCAAGGCTCATGGGACCGAACTTAAACACCCATATTTCGTTGAGCTTTATGAAACCGACCTTTAAATTCAATAGAATACCCGATGGAATATCGCTGGGCTTTGAATTCAAAGACACCAGCGAATCCGTGGCAGTAAGTTCAAATGATGAACATAATGGCGCTTGGCTGGACCATGATAGAACCCTGGACATTAAACGTACCAAAACAAATACATCGCAACATAAGCTGACATTTTTCTCCCGATGTTGTGTGGACTCATTGACGCTCATCTCTCACCTAGGCTTAGGAGCTAAAGTCAACTATGAAACTCCTCTCAACGAACGCTACAATTCTGGGGATTTAACCCTCGTTGACGGTCAATTTGGAGCTCGACCTTGGAGGGGCAATCAGTGGGTGGGATTCGACACCAATTCGATAACCATACGCATCGATTTAGGAAAAAAAACCAAGATCCATGGGTTGGAAATCGGATGCTTAAACGAACCTTCTTCCTGGATTCATCTCCCAACGGAAGTTACCGTTGTAACCGACCGAAAAAAAAGAAAATATTTCCAAATTTCTTCAGAACGCACGACCATCGAATGCAACGCAAAAACTCAGAACATTGTACTTGTTTTAACAGGGCCTAGCACCATTCCTTCAGGCCTTCCGGGAGAAGGCAATACCCCGTGGATTTTTGCCGATGAGATCATCATCCGATAAAAATCCTTACCTTCATGGGAAAGATTTACCATGTCAAGTAGAAGAAAATTCATTCAGCAATCCGCTGCTTTAGCCGGTGGAGTTTTGGCGGCCGCTGCTTTAGATCCTTGGGTGCATGCTGCAAACCATATTCCGTCCTTGGATTATTCTGCAATTCCTGAGATGGACGAAGACGATTTTTGGGCATGGGTTAGATCGTGCTACACTACCTCATCGAACATCATCAACCTGAACAACGGCGGCGTAAGCCCTCAACCGAAGCAAGTACAAGACGTACACATTAAATACTACCAATGGTGCAACGAAGCCCCAACCTATTACATGTGGCGAAGCCTTGACGAAGGAAGGGAACCATTGCGAAGAAAACTGGCCAAATTTTGCGGAACCGATCCCGAAGAAATCAGCATTAACCGAAATGCAACGGAAGCACTAAACACCATCATTTTTGGGTTGGACCTCAAAGAAGGTGACGAAGTGGTGGTAGGAAAATATGACTATCCGAACATGCGAAATGCCTGGAAACAGCGGGAGAAACGGGATAAAATAGCTTTGAAATGGGTTGAACTGAACATGCCAACCACCGATGATAAGTACATTTATGAAACCTACGCAGCGGCGATAACTCCTAAAACCAAAATAGTTTACTTAACGCATCTAATTAACTGGACAGGTCAAATCATTCCTGTTTCAGTAATGAAGAAAATCGCGGATTTAGCCCATAAAAACGGTGCTGAAGTGATTGTCGATGGCGCCCATACTTTGGCTCATACAGTGTACGAAATCCCTGAACTTGGATGCGATTATTACGGAACGAGTCTTCACAAATGGATGTGCGCTCCCTTTGGTAGCGGATTGATGTACGTCAAAAAAGACAAGATCAAAAAGGTTTGGGCCTTGCTGTCAAACGATCAGCCCGACGGCGACAACATTCGCAAGTTTGAGTCGCTTGGAACGCGATCATTCGCTGCTGAAATGGCCATTGGAAGTGCCATAGATTTTCACAATGCCATAGGTTCTGAACGCAAAGAAAAAAGGCTGTTCGCCCTAAAAAAGTACTGGACCGATCAGGTGAAGAACTTACCGGGCGTTGTATTTTATTCCCCGCTGGAAAAAAACTACTCATGCGGAATTGCGAATCTCGGAATTCAAGGCATGAAAGGTTCGGAAATCGAGGCCGCCTTGTTTAAAAACCGAAAAGTCCATACCGTTGCCATCGAATATGAAAAAGTCAATGGTATTCGCGTTACTCCCAATGTGTACACCTCGTTCGAGGACCTTGACGAATTGGTTGCCGGAATTAAAGAGCTTATAAAATAGACCTATTGAGAGGTTCTTGAACTTTTGAACTCAACCCTTCATCGATTGTTATTACCTTTGTAAAAAATACGTCATGCGGAATTGGGTTTCCATCAAGTCTTACCAAGACATTAAATTTGAGTTTTTTGAAGGCATCGCCAAAATTACCATCAACCGTCCACAAGTGTACAACGCGTTTCGCCCTGAAACCAATATGGAAATGTTGGATGCCATGGCCATATGCAGGGAACGAAACGACATTGGTGTAGTCGTGCTCACTGGATCGGGGGATAAGGCTTTTTGTTCTGGAGGTGACCAAAATGTGAAAGGTATCGGAGGTTATATCTCGGAAAACGGCGTTCCTCGCCTGAATGTTTTAGACCTCCATAAAGCTATACGATCGCTGCCTAAGCCCGTTATTGCCATGGTGA
>JAIXRC010000054.1 GCA_027485415.1 Cryomorphaceae bacterium
ATGCTACCTGTTTAATGAACGGATCAATTTCAGGTCTGAGTGTTTCAGGTGGCACGAACAATTACACGTATTCTTGGCAACCCGGAAACCTGAGCACTTTAAATATTTCGAACTTACCTGCTGGAACCTCCTATGTTTTAACAGTAACCGATGCTAACGGCTGCAGCGACACATCGAACTTGTACACCATTGGCACACCCAATTATCCGGTAGCGTCCTTCACCTATAGCCCAGCCATTCCTAATCTCGGTGATTCCGTTACGTTTACCAATACGTCGTCGAATTACACCTCCGAACAATGGATTAACGCAGGTATCACAGTAAATCAACCGTCGCCGTGGAGTTATAGTTATACCGCCGGAACCTTTCAAGTGACCTTAACCGTCACCAACAATGAGGGTTGTACGGATACAGTGAGTGCATTTGTTACGGTATACGACCAAATCCAAGTGCCGAACGTTTTCAGTCCCAATAATGACATGATCAACGACGTTTTAACCATTCAATCGCTTAAACCGGGAACTTCCTTAACCATTCTTAACCGTTGGGGTAATGTGGTGTACTACTCAGAATCTTACGCGAATAATTGGGATGGAAAAGACCAGAACGGGAACGATGTATCGGAGGGCGTATATACCATCATTTTAACCGATTTACAAAAGACGATGACTTCGTACTATTTCATTCATTTAACACGGTAAAAAAACATGGAAAAAGCGGGATTGATTACAGGGGCTTCAAGTGGTATTGGTTGGGAATTGGCTAAAATTCACGCTTCCAAGGGGAACCATGTAGTATTGGTCGCTCGCAGAGCCCAGAAGCTCGAGCAATTGGCTCAAGAAATACAACAAACCTACGGTGTTAAAACTTGGGTAATCGAAGCGGATTTGTCCAAAGTTGAAGGGGTGAACAAGGTCATAGAAAGCACCCAACGTGATGGGATTTTTGTGAATTACCTATTCAACAATGCGGGTTTTGGCGGTTGGGGAAAATTTGCCGATCGTTCTGCGGAAAACGATGCCCAAATGATTGATGTTAATGTCCAAGCCCTTACTCGGTTAATGCATGCCTATTTACCATCAATGTTAGAACACAACGAAGGTCGAATTTTAAATACGGCAAGTACCGCTGGTTTTATACCCGGCCCGCTACAAGCCACTTATTTTGCGACCAAAGCATTTGTAGTTTCACTGACCAAAGCCACCTCCTACGAATTAAGAAAGACCCCCATTACCGTTACGGCACTATGCCCTGGTCCGGTAAAAACTGAATTCGACGTAATGGCAGGCATGGGCGATTCCTCCATGTTTGAAAACGGTGCGGACGCTTACAGTACCGCTATGAAAGGCTATCAAGCCATGATGAAAGGGAAACGCATTAAAATCAGCGAATTCAGTTTCACCCTTCTCATTAAAGTTTTTGGACCTTTCATTCCGGATAGCATGGTGATGAAAATTGTGGAGAAAATGCAATCCAAATAAAGTAGTAACTTTGTTATAAGATGAATGCACCTATTTTAATATTCAACGATGTAGGAGGCAGTGAAGTTGTTCTAATTTTCTTGATCGTTCTTATTTTTTTCGGTCCTAAAAGCATCCCAGGTATTGCTAAATCATTAGGGAAAGTTTTGTATTCCATTCGGAATGCATCGGATGATTTGAAACAAGAAATTAAAAAATCAGGGCTTGACGTAAAACAAGACATTAATTTGGAGAAAATCCTTCGTCAAGAAACCGAAGAAATTAGCCAACCCATGGATCAGGTACTTTCGGATATTGAAAATACAATGCATTATCAACCGAATCGAGTCAATGAAGTAATTCAAGCACAGACGGAGGTTAAGGAACCCAAAAAATTAACTCACCCTAAAAAACCAGCCGCAAGGGCCTCCAAAAAAAACAACTTAACTAAAGACACAAAAACAACATGAAAGCAACGGTTGCAATCATCATGGGAAGCGCTTCAGATTTTGGGATCATGAAAGATGCGAAAGAACTTTTAGAATCTTTTGAAATAACCGTTCATGTTGAAGTAGTTTCTGCCCATAGAACTCCTGAAAAAATGGTGGCTTTTGCTAAATCTGCGGAAGAGCAAGGATTCAAAGTCATTATTGCGGGGGCTGGAGGAGCGGCTCATTTACCGGGAATGGTAGCATCGCTCACACCACTTCCTGTCATTGGCGTACCGATTAAATCCAGTAATTCAATGGATGGATGGGATAGTGTTTTGAGCATACTGCAAATGCCTAATGGAATTCCGGTTGCCACAGTCGCATTAAACGGAGCCAAAAATGCAGGATTGCTAGCGCTAAGAATCTTGGGATGTTCTAACACAGAACTACGTCATCAAATCAAAGAATACGCCAGGAAAATGGAAGCCGAAGTCGAAAGCAGCCAATCTAAGCTTCAATGATTCAACGGTAAATCAGATATTTCTTTCGAGTTAGCAGAAATTTATCTAAATCCGTTTTCCAAGACATTCTAATTTCCTTCGGACCCCAACCTTTGTAAAGTTGCTCTTTCAATTTATCCGTACCCGCTAACCGATTAAAAAATGAATTCTGATTAATAAAAACCGCTGAGTCTGCTAAAAGATCTCGGGCATTGGTTAAGTAAAAGAGGTTCAATTCATACGTCCTTGGCTGACTGGTATTTCGAAGATCAAAACCTGGACAGATACGGTTACAATGCGGTGGGTATTTCGAGCCCACTTGGGGTTTCGGAGTAAATTCAAAGGTTGATTTTGGGAAACGAGGATGGCCGTAAATTTCAAACGGTCTTTGGGTTCCCCGACCAACACTAATGGTGGTTGCTTCAAACAGGCACAAGCTGGGATAAAGTGCAATCGCCAAATCGGATTTGAGGTTTGGAGATGGCGGAATCGGTAAGCTATACGTCGATTTATGCGTGTAATTCTTGCATGGAATTACCTGCAAACTGCACTTTACCGATTTATTGAGCCAACCTTCTCCGTTGATCATTTGACCATATTCACCGATGGTCATTCCGTAAACTATTGGGACTGGGTGAAGTCCAATGAAGGATTTGAACGATGGCTCAAGCACAGGCCCGTCAACATAATGCCCGTTAGGATTAGGTCGATCTAAAATGATTAAGGGAATGTTTTGCTCGGCACATGCTTCCATTACATAATGTAAGGTGGATAAATAGGTGTAAAATCTAACCCCCACGTCTTGTATGTCGAAAACCACTACATCAATGCCGTACAAATCCTGATACGTTGGTTTTTTGTGATTTCCATAGAGAGAAACCACCTGAATTCCCGTTTTTTCATCGTGCGAACTATTGATATGTTCACCCGCATCCCCTTCTCCTCGAAACCCGTGTTCTGGAGCAAAGATCCGCTGAACTTTTACCTGCAATGAAATCAAAGAATCCACCAAATGAACGTTCCCAATAACCGAGGTCTGATTTGCAACGACTGCTATGGTTTTACCTTTTAGGCTATCTCCATACAACTCCGTTCTCCATGCACCTGGAATTACTTTGGAGGAGGATTGCGAAAAAAAACAAAAACTCATAAAAACCAATACCCATGAAATCAACGCGCAGCCATAGTCAAAATTCACGTATTTTTGTATAAATAGCCACATCACCTTGTCATTAGAATTTTTCATAGCAAAAAGGATCCTTCCAAATCGGTCCCAAGGTATTAAAGTTTCGCGACCTATTTTACGTATTGCGGTGATAAGTATTTCACTCTCTATTGTTGTAAACTTGTTAACATTTGCCGTTGTCACTGGATTTCAAAATGAAATTCGAAAAAAGATAACGGGGTTTTCTGCTCCGCTTTTTATTCAAAATGCCAACAATGCAGATTTTTATGAGGCAGATCCAATACAAAACTCACCGTTGGTTGAATCTATACTTTCGAAACAAACGAATGTCCTTGGATATAACCGTGTAGCTTATAAGCCAGGAATGCTCCAAGGAAACAATGCTTCACATGACGTGCTTGGAATATTATTCAAAGGGATAGATCAAAACTACCAACGATCTTTCTTAAAAGAACATTTAAAAGCAGGTAGCATCCCAACGTACGATGGTACCGAAGCCAGTCCTGATATTTTACTTTCCGATAAAATATGCCAGCAACTTGGATTGAAATTAAACGATGAAGTTTCCGCTTTTTTTGTTAAAAACAGGCCCATTTCACGAAAATTAAAACTCGTTGGTATCTACAATACGGGGTTTGAAGAATATGATCAACAAATGGCGATATGCGACATTCGCTTGGCTCAACAGCTTAACGACTGGGGTATAAGTGGGCAATTGGAAGTGGGAGATTCATTGGTTCAGGGTCAACTACCCGTCATTTTAACCCTGCAAGGGAAAACTGAAAATCTTTCTTATGATTGGGGGGAAGGGCCAAGCATGTACCAAGGTAAATTAATTCCCCTTAACCTCAAGGATACAACCTTAAGCGTTCAGTTATCGAAAGTCAACCAAGATCGTTTAGAGTATATTGATCGCTTCAAGATCCATATTCGTTATATCAAGGACAGCACCGTTGAAAATTCTGAATTTCAAAAAATTACTACCAATATTTCTGGAAAGGAATACGATTTTCATTGCCCTATAAACGAACATCAATTGCGCATTTTCAAAGTCTCGGTAATTTCTGGAAATGGAACATCGAACCAATTTTTATCGGGCTATGAAATACACTTAAGCGATTGGTATCAATTGGACAAAACACTGACGGAATTGAAACAACAGATTGAACGTATTCCCAACGATCGAAACGAAATTTTAAAAGTGGTTAGTATTTTCGATTTAGAACAAGATTTATTCAATTGGCTGGCCTTCTTAGACATTAATGTTGTGATCATTGTTTCGTTAATGCTTTTGATTGGAATCATTAATATTGGTTCCGCTTTGTTGGTCTTAATCATCATTCGCTCAAATTTCATTGGATTGATGAAAGCCTTCGGTTCGAGCAATGGATTACTTCGAAAAATATTTTTAGTTCAAGCAGCATACCTAATTTTCAGAGGCTTACTCTTTGGAAATATCATTGGACTTGGAATCTACCTCATTCAAAGTAATTGGGGCATTCTAACCTTAAATCCCGATGTATATTATTTAAACAAGGTCCCAATGGAACTTGATTTCGCGACAGTGGTATTGCTTAACCTTGGAACCTTTATCCTGTGTATGATTTCACTGTTATTACCAAGCAGTTTAATCGCACGGGTTAACCCGATTAAATCCATCAAGTTCAATTAATCCCTGGACAACCTTCTGCGGTCGGCTTCTTTTAAATAAATCTTTCGGATTCGAAGGCTTTTTGGGGTAATCTCCACCAATTCATCCTGCTGAATGTATTCTAAGGTTTCTTCCAAACTCATGATTTTAGCAGGAATGATTTTAACCTTATCGTCCGATCCAGAAGCTCTCATGTTGGTAAGTTTCTTGGTTTTGGTGACGTTGACCACCATATCCCCCGCTCTGGCATTTTCACCAATGACTTGACCTTCGTAGATATCTTCGTTTGGGTTGATGAAAAAGCGTCCTCTCTCTTGAAGGTTATTGATGGAGTATGGAATGGCTGTTCCTTGTTCCAAGGAAATCAAAGAACCGTTTTGACGGCCTGGAATTTCACCTTTAAAAGGCTGGTATTCCAAAAAGCGATGGGTTACGATGGCCTCCCCAGCGGTTTGCGTTAACAAATAACTGCGAAGTCCAATAATCCCACGGGAGGGAATTAAAAATTGAATAATCATTCGATTTCCTTTTGGCTCCATGGACGTTAACTCACCTTTACGTTTTGAAACAGCTTCAACGGCGGTTCCTCCGAACTCTTCGGGTAAATCAATCGTTAATTCTTCTACGGGTTCATGGCGTTGCCCATCGATTTCTTTGAAAATCACCTGCGGCTGACCCACCTGAAGCTCGTATCCCTCTCGGCGCATCGTTTCAATCAACACGGAAAGGTGAAGTACCCCCCGTCCGTGAACGACCCATCGATCGGCTTTGTCCGTATCCATGACGCGGAGCGCAAGGTTTTTTTCCAACTCTTTGGTCAGGCGCTCTTGAATGTGTCTTGAAGTTACGAATTTCCCTTCTTTTCCGAAAAACGGTGAATCGTTGATGGTGAAAAGCATGGACATGGTCGGTTCATCCAACTTAATCGTTGCCAAAGGTTCTGGGTTTTCGGCATCACAAACCGAATCGCCTATATCGAATCCTTCTAAACCTGTTATTGCACAAATATCTCCCGGAGTAACCTCGCTGACTTTCTTGCGTTCCAAACCTTCGAAAACAAACATTTCCTTGATTTTGTGCTTTTGCAAGGTCCCGTCCCGTTTGGCCAGTTGCACGAATTGATTTTCTTGCAGAGTCCCTCTGCTCAATCGACCGATCGCGATTCTTCCTACATACGTAGAATAATCCAAGGAAGTTATGAGGAACTGGGTATTGCCTTCGGGAATAGGGCGTGGCTTAAAATACGATAAAATGGTATCCAACAAAGGCGTAATGCTGTCCGTTGGTTTTTTCCAATCGTCGGACATCCAGCCATTTTTAGCTGAGCCGTAAACCGTAGGGAAATCCAGCTGCTCTTCATTGGCATCTAATTCGAACATCAAATCAAACACTTTTTCATGCACCTCTTCGGGGGTACAATTTTCTTTATCCACCTTATTGATCACCAACAAGGGCTTAATTCCCATGGACAATGCTTTACCTAAAACGAATCGCGTTTGTGGCATGGGTCCTTCGAAAGCATCTACCAATAAGCAAACACCATCTGCCATGTTCAAAACACGTTCAACTTCCCCTCCAAAATCGGCGTGACCCGGGGTATCAATGATGTTGATTTTAGTTCCTTTGTACGTTACCGAAACGTTTTTTGAAACGATAGTAATACCGCGTTCGCGTTCTAAATCGTTGTTGTCGAGAATCAATTCACCGGTGGGACGTTCTCGTTCATTGATGAACGAACCTGCTTCGATAATTTTATCCACCAGGGTGGTCTTGCCGTGGTCAACGTGGGCAATAATTGCAATGTTTCTAATTTCCATAAAAGCTGTTTAATAGTCGCGTCTTCGTTTATTGAATCCTCCTTGTGAACCTGGTTTTCTATCGGATCTACCGCCGCCAAATCCACGTTTTTCTTTTGAAAAACCGTTGGATTTCTTCGCAGGACCGCTGCTTTTTGCAGCTGCAGAAACTTCAACGCTAATGGTATGACCTTCAAATTGAGCTCCATTCACTTTTTTAAGTACGCGGTCGACATGTTCGTTATCCGTATCAAAAAACGAATAGGAAGCCATGATATCGATTCGACCAATGTTACCGGATTTAAGCCCAGTAGCGTCGCACAAGGTCCGAAGAAGTCCACCAACATTTAGTCCGTCGCGCTTTCCTAGGTTCATGAAGAAACGGGTTTTGTTCTCGTCTCGGCGACGTTCACCTTTTTCACGATCACGGCCTTGGCCTGCTTTGTCACCTCGTTCAGAGGCATTCAAGTCACCCGCTCGTTCATAGTACTCGATGAAACGGTTAAATTCAGCGGATATGAATAGTTTGATAACTTCCTCTTTATTCAAATCCTTGAAGTGTTCGAACATTTCTGGTAGAAAGGGCTCGATGTCTTTTTCACGAATCGTGGTCGAAGTAACTTTCTGAACCAATTTTTTCAGCTGTATTTGGCAAATTTCTGCTGCGTTAGGAATGGCTCCTTTAACGAATTCAGTGCGCATTTGGCGCTCGATGCCTTTGATTTTGAAAACCTCCTTTTGCGAAAGCAAGGAAAGTGATTCTCCTTTTTTTCCAGCCCGAGCTGTTCGCCCACTACGATGGGTGTAATTTTCAATATCGTCAGGAAGGTTGTAATGAATCACGTGGGAAATAGAATCCACATCAATACCTCGTGCGGCAACATCGGTCGCGACCAATAACTGCACCTCACGGTTTCTGAAACGCTCCATAACCATGTCGCGCATGGACTGGGACAAATCTCCGTGTAACGGTTCGGCGTTATATCCGTCACGGCTTAGCTTTTGAGCAACATTTGCGGTTTCATGCTTGGTTCGACAAAATATCAAACCGTAAATTTCTGGATGAAAATCAATCAAGCGCTTGAGCGCTGGATAACGGTCCTTTTCATACACTACGAAATAGGTATGAAGGATGTTCTCGTTGCCTTGATTTTTATTACCGATGGAAATCTCCAAGGGGCGATCCATGTAGTTCGAGGCGATAGCAGCCACCTCTTTCGGCATCGTTGCTGAAAAAAGCCAAACGTTCTTCTCCAGTGGCGTATATTTCAAGATATCATCAATATCCTCTTTGAAGCCCATGTTCAGCATTTCGTCTGCTTCGTCGAGAACTACGTATCGAATTTCGTTCAAATGGATCACTTTTCGATTCATGAGGTCCATCAACCTTCCCGGAGTAGCAACAATCACGTCCACTCCTTTTTTTATGTCGGTAATTTGCTTCTTAATATCCGCGCCACCATAAACGGGCACAACGCTCACGTTTAAATGCTTACCGAAAATTTTCAAATCGTTGGTGATTTGAAGGCAAAGTTCTCGGGTAGGACAAATAACGATAGCCTCTGGTAATTTTCGACCTATGCTAATTTTGGAAAGCAAGGGCAAACCAAAGGCAGCGGTTTTACCGGTCCCGGTTTGTGCTAATCCTACAAAATCACTGTCTTCTTGTAAAAGATGGGGAATTGCTTGTTCTTGTATCGGGGTCGGACTTTCGTACCCCATTTCTTTAATTGACTGCAGCACCTCACTACGCAATCCCAACGCTTCAAATGTCATTCTAATATGTTAAATTCTTTGCAAAGCTAAGGATATTAGTTGTAAATACTTTAAAATTGTACGTTTAACAAAAAAGTAATGTGCAAATAGACGAGCTATGAATACTAAAAGACTATTACTTCTGGTCGCTATTTGTTCGGTGATCTATCTAGTATTCGAGGGAAAGTTCATAAGCCAGAGTCACGAACATTATGAAATCGCGAAATCGTTGCACGAGGAACGGGCAAAATTACTGGATTACAGTGATCGACTTCTGAATTTACAAGAATGGATTAGTAAAAACGCCTACGAAAACAAGAAAAACATCGCACAGAACTTGCAAAACCAAGAAATTCAGCAACTGGACAAAGCAAAATGGCTGGCCATTTATATGATTTTAGTTGGGATCCTATACACCCTTTTTATTTTGCTTTTGTATCGAAAAAGAAATCTGAAATTAGGCGTATTCATCAGCGCCACAATGGTTGGGTTAACTTGTTTATGCAGTGGTGTCCTTTTTCCAATGATGGAAATTGAAGCTTACAAAACCAACCTCACCGTAAAAGCAAAGGTCAAGCCCATAGAAACGGAAGAGTACCTTCGCAGTAAACAAATGTTGGATTCTATGGACACCAAAATCAATGGACAAATGGATTCTGTGTCAAGCAAAACTCAACAAGAATTAAATGGCATTGATCAGCAACTACTCGAATTGAAAAAGACCCTTATTTCAACTGCAAATCTGGTTGATTTGCTCCCGAATATGGGAGGAAATTCTACGGATCAATTGCGAAACATCTCGGAGAAAATCCCCACTACCCAAGGATTGGTTATGCCGGTAATCAATGACATCAAGAGGAATCTCAAAGAATTAAAGCAAGAATTTCGGGATAATTTAATCCGACAAAGCGATGAACTTGCATCGCACACGTATGGGATACATCAAGTATTTCCCGATAAAACCTATTTTTATTACCAGCAAAAAAGTATTCTGGAGGTTATCCATCGCTTGTGGGAAGAAAAAAACTACACCGTTGCCTTGGCTCTAGCGCTGTTTAGTATCTTTTTTCCCGTTTTAAAAATTTTATTAAGCATATTGATTGCTGTTTTCCCGAAAATCATCCAATATGTCCCGATTAAAATCCTTAGCATTACCGCCAAATGGAGCATGGCCGATGTCTTTGTTGCTTCTTCGTTCTTAACCTACATGAGTTTCTCCAATTTGAATGTTGGTGTTGAAATGCAGACCAAATTTGGAAATGGGCTGTACTTCTTTTTAAGCTATGCTGTTTTATCGATTTTCCTCAGCGCGATGCTGTCAAACCTCATAAAAAAGAGAACAGAAAAAGAATAAATGACCTTTATAAATTATTGGAAGGGTTAAAAACTTAATTTTTGTTAATTTTGTGACCAACTAAATAGATTACATGGATTTAAAAGGTATCGTTTCCATTTCAGGAAGACCGGGAGTTTTCAAAATTATTTCACAAGGAAAAAACAGCGCGATTGTAGAATCACTGCTTGATCAAAAGAGGTCCCCCATATTTGCCTCAGAAAAAATGAGTGCGATTGAAGAAATCAGTATTTACACCTTAGATGAAGACATCAAACTCACCATTGTATTTGAAAAATTATTAGCCAAGCACGCAGGAAAAGAATCTATCTCGCACAAGGCAGATGAAGCTGAATTGAGGGCAAATTTCAGCGACCTTTTACCCAACTACGACATTGAACGGGTATATCTTTCCGACATAAAAAAAGTTTTTCAGTGGTACAACCTGCTGGTGAATAAAGGCCTTCTGGTGCTGAAAAACGAACCTACCGAAAATTCCTCAGAAGTTGAAGCCAAGAAACTTGCGGAGGGTACGACGGAAGGCAAAAAACCTGTAAAGGGCGAAAAGAAATCTGCAGCCAAAACGACAGAAGCCAAAAAATCCGTTAAGTCAGCAAACCCAAAGGCAAATGCGGCAAAACCTACGGTTAGTAAGAAAGCACCGGTGGTTAAAACAGGTAGTTCAAGAGGAAAATAGTTTCTTTTACTCTTCTTTTTTAAAGATACTTCCTACTTCTTTGCCGATTTTGGCGAGCGTATCAACCCCAACACCAATGGGCGAACCGCTAATATCATCGTAACGTGCAATGGTTGGGTCCAAAGTTTGCCCAGGATAAATAATGAGTCGATCATTATTTTCAAAAGCTTTGACGAGTTTAGAAAGCAATGTCTCCAATTCTGCGAAGTAGGAAATGGTACCCCTGCGTGCTCCTACCAACACAACGAAATCTTCGGATGAAATTTTATCAAGTGGAACAAAATCCTCCATGCTCTCCAAAAGTTTAAAGTCAAAGGTCGCAGGAATATTGTTCGCTAAACCAACTTTTCTGATGGCCTCAGCGGAAGGATCGGTTCCATAAATTACCAACTTTATTTTAAGCTCATGAGCAAACCGAACAATTCGTTCAGACCAAGCTACAAAACTAGCGTCAAGTTCTGCCAGTGGAGGTACCAGTAGAATAATCTGGTTATAATTAACGGAGGGTTGATCGATTTGGCAAAAAAATAGGGTTTTATCACAAGCATCAATCAAAAGATCCCGCTCATTGAAAATCCTAATCAGATTTGTATTGCTTGAATCGTTGACGATGATAACATCCGCCACTAATTCCATAGCAACACGAGAAATACCGGAAGCCACATTTAAATCAATGGTAGCCATGGTATTCAATTTCGTTTCATACCCTGAAAAATGCTTCACTATTTCCTCCAAGTTTTTTCGAGATTTATGAATAATCTTCTCCGCTTGCTTTGAGCTGGGTAAAACACTCACCACCGAAATTGGATTGATAACCTTAGGATCTGAAACCTGAATGGCAAATTCCAACAGACGTTCGTTTCCATTTAATTCGTTCATCGCAACCACAAGGTGCTTGTTTCTGAGCTTCGTTTCGTAAAAATCATCATCGCTTTGATCTACCAAATCCACCAACAATGCCTTGCCAGCATTTTCTGTTACAAAACTTGAAACCATACACGTGAAAAGAATGAGCAACACCGTTCCATTGACAACATTCATGTCCAAAATTTTATCTTGAAAACCAACCATAATGATTGCCAAGGTTGCGGCAGCGTGGGAAGTACTTAAACCAAAAATAACTTTTCGTTCAACGGGACGAAGTTTACATAGCCATTGGGTAACGAGGGCGGCAAACCACTTAGAAAAAATAGCAAAACCTGTTAGTACTCCCGCAAAAATTAAAGGCGTTTGTCCTGAAAAGAACACGCGATAATCCACGACCATTCCGACAAAAATCAAGAAAACAGGGATGAACAAAGATTGACCAATAAAATCAATTCTGTTCATGAGCACCGAATTGTGAGGGATTAATTTATTCAAAACCAAGCCAGCCGTAAATGCACCAATAATATGTTCGATTCCCGCGACTTCTGCGAGAAATGCAGAGAAAAACACCACGGACATGATTAAAATGTACTGGGATGTTTTCTCGCTGTCCAGTTTCCTTAAAAACCATCGAGTAAAGCGCGGGATTAAAAGAAACATCACCAATGAGAAACAGGTTAATGAGGTTATCAATCGAATCCAAAAGTTGGCATCTAAATTTCCGGAACTTGCGCTGGAAATAATCGCTAAAATAATGAGGACTGCGGTATCTGTTAAAATCGTCCCCCCCACCGTGATCGCTACCGCAGGATGTTTGGTCAAACCAAATTTACTAACGATCGGATAGGATACCAAGGTATGGGTAGAAAACATACTTGCCGTTAACAAGCTTGCCATAAAGCCCATATCCAACAGATAATAACAAACGGGAAAACCGAGCAATAATGGAAGGAAGAAGGTCATTGCCCCAAAAACCAGACTTTTTCTGTAGTATTTTTTGAATTGATTTAAATCCAAGTCCAAACCCGCCATGAACATGATGTAAAGCAGGCCAATAGTGGAGAATAATTTAATCCAACCTTCGGATGCAATGGAATTTTCTCCAATAATACCAATCCCTTTGGGACCAATAACAATACCTGAAATTATTAACCCAATCAAACCCGGTACTTTAAACCGCCTTAAAATGATGGGAAACAAGAGGATGATTAACAAAATGATGGAAAAAACGAGCACCGGATTCGTTAGAGGAAATCGGAACTCTTCTAAAAGTTGCTTAATGAAATCATCCATACTACAAATGTATTATTTATAAACCCAATTTGAATGGCAATTGAACATTTACACAAAGTACCTTTCTTGAGCCGTCATTTAATATTTCATCACGATCCGAAATTATCATAAAGTTGCTTTAATTTTTTCGGCTAATTGTTCCACTTGAAGAATGCGTGAAAAGGCTTCAATGCCCGTTGATTCGCAGGCAATCTGTCCAGTTTGTTCATGCTCTGCATAGAGTTCGTTCAGGGTTTGTAATAGCTGAGCAGCATTTTCTACTATGATTCCTGAGTTGGTTGCACGAATCAAATCCTCCTGAAGCGTTTCCGATGCCCCATAGGTTTCCAATGAATAGTACTTTTCTTTCAACACTTGTGCACCTGGATCGTTGGAAAAACAGAGAACAATTTTACGTTTTAGCGCCAAATAATCGTAAATTTTTGTTCCCATAAAAGCGTAATAATTGAACAACAATAGAGCATTATGTCCTGATAAGCAAGCAAGTAGCATTTGATTCGACAGCTTCGGATGCACCTTAATCCTTCCATTTAAATGGGGAAAACGGTTCGCTACCATTTGAAGTATCTCCTCATTGCGGTTGGTTCCATAAAAATGAACTTCAAATTTCCGTTGGGGGTAAAAATCTGCCCAATCGTTTAAGGTCTTCATTACTATTTCGAGCGGATGCCAATCATAGATTGTACCCACAAATGCCATCTGAAATACCTCCGCATTTTGTTCCGCGGAATGCAGGTTTGCAAGTACTTCTTCGTCATAGCCGTTTGGAGCAATGCAAAAATTACCCATCGGAATTTGTTGTCGTATTTGTCGTTCCACAAAGGTGGATACCGTGCTAATCAAGGAGGCACTGCCCACCGTTCTTTTCTCGACCCATTGGTTAAATTTATGGTATAACCCATTTTTCTTTCTCCACGGATTCGACCAAGGGTCACGATAGTCGGCTACCCATGGCATCTTGAAATGTTTTGAAAGTCGCTTAGCGTAGTGGAATAAAACAAAGGGTTCACCGGTTGCAATAATTACATCAACTTTGTTCTTGCTTAGGTAGTCAAAAGCTGCGATATAAAGTTCTCGTTTCGTTCCGATGGGCAACAAATACTGTAAAACCTCATAGAATCCGCTAAGGCACTTTCGAACCAATTTGAATCGTGTATCGCCGTATTTCAATAAGAGTCGATGACTTAAACTGGGGTGATATGGACTGTAAAGTACCTTTCCAAATTCAGTTTCTTCCATCAAAACTTGTTCGCTATAACCGGGTGCAACATAATCCAAGGCCGAACCGAAGGTGTTTCCCCATTGCCGAGTTACCACCACAGGATCTAATCCGAACTTGCGAAAATTCTTATACCAATGGTACGGCCTTAAGCCTCCCACAGAAACATACGGTGGAAAGTCGTAGGCAAGGATGAGTACTCTAATCACACCATAAAGTTAATGAAAGGAACTGAGGGCTTGGTCATAGATTTCATGCAACTGCTCCATAATCACCTCCGAGGAAAAGCGACGTTTAGCAGATTGCCTAATGGTTTCCTGATCGTAGGTATCATAGGATTGAATCAGTTGAAGTATCCCCTTCGCGAACGACTCTGAACTGCCTTCCGTTACTACACCTGTTTCTTGGGTAACGATATCCCTTACACCTCCCGAATCGGTAACCACTACGGGCTTACCCATTGCTTGTGCTTCGGCAACCGTCAGTCCAAAGGTTTCGATTGTACTCGTTGAAAAAATTGCGTGATGGGCTGCAATTTCTTTCCTAACTTCAATTCGACTCAACCCTGGTAACCAAGTAATATTCTTCAATTGCAAAGAACTAGAAAGCGCTTGAAGCTCCACCATCAGTGGACCATGGCCCGCAATGGTAAGTCCGACCGATGGGTATTGTTTTTGAACAAAAGCAAAGGCCTCGAGAAGTAATGCGTGGTTCTTTCTCGGAATAAAATTGCCAATCATCAAGAACTTCCATGAAGTAGCTTTGGCCCTTGAAAGGATGGAAGAAGAAAAAAATGCGGTGTCAACGACATTTGGAAGGACCTTGAAGGCATCTCGCACCTCCAATGAAAGATTCTGTAAGGTACGTTCCAAGGCAAATTGACTTACAAACAGCACTTTATGGCAATGTTCATAAGCCTTTCTGGTCATGGAAAAATCTCGTTTTGAATATTGTTTTGGATTGAAAATAAGTCCAGAAGTATGTTCTGTATGAACCTGTGGAAGGTTATATTTTTTGGAAAGCCAATACCCAATGAGACCCCCCATAAACATCGCATGACTGTGGATTACTTCAAAGTCTCTTGGGTCAAGTTGGAATCTATTCATGGCCTCTCTCACCCGCTGGAAACAATACGCATAAGATACTCCGCGGAAAAAGGGAACCGGCGGAGCCACACCCACCCGTACTACGCGAATATCGTCTTCGTGGGTCAAGGAAACCGTTGATCGCTTATTGATCGAATTCGCAAAGGTACCTAACATGAAAGGATGAATCACGGTGACTTGATATCCAAAATCTCGCAACATATGCGCTTGTTCTTGCACAAAACTTCCAGCCGTAGGATGTTCCTTTGATGGATACCAGGAGGCCATCAGAAGGATGTTGAATCGTTTATCGCGCATGAAGGCCAAAGTTGAGAAAATTAAGTGCGATTTTGGGAAATTCTGTAAGGAGGTACAAGGACGGACGATGCTGCCAAGCTTTGAACCAAATTTGATGAGCAACTTGGAACTGTCGGTTCTGCCGCGCTTGATATAAATACATGCGGTACTTGGAATCGATGTAGTGGTTAAAATAGTTCTCCGGTAATTTTCCCTTAAAAAGTGCAACGTGATTATCACGTAAGTCTTGAACGGCTGCAATATACTGTCCCACTTCTTTGAGACGGATTTTTTTCATGCCTTGAACCACAGTACCTTGCTCGTGGACGTGTTGAATGACCGTATATTCTTCCATTTGATATACGGGATATTGTGCCGCAATTCGTAACCAAAGGTGGGTGTCTTCCCAAAGTCTGTAGCGCACATCAAATCGTACATTTTCAAGAATGGAACGGTGCACACAAACCTGGGATGGGATTAAAAATTTGCTGCCGATTTCTTGTAAAATACGGTTATTAAGATTTAAAAATTCTTTCCGTTTGCCAGCTACTTCCTGTTGTTTGGTTATTCCTGTGGCGATCAACCCAGGGGAAGGAGTGGTATCTTCGATGAATTTAGCTAATTCACTAAGATGATTAGTTTGGTATTCATCATCGCTGTCAAGGAAACAAATCCACGTACCGGAGGCGTTATCAATGCCCTTGTTACGAGCAGCGCTGCGTTCGGAATTGTTTTGATAGATATATTTGATTCTCGGGTCGTTAAAGCTTTTTACGACATTTTGTGTGTTGTCCGTGGAACCATCGTCAACGACAACTAATTCCCAATCTTGATACGTTTGCTTAATTACACTTCCGATGCTTCTTGGCAAAAGCGATGCCCTGTTGTATGTTGGAAGAATAATGGAAAAAAAGGGCCTGCTCATTTTGGATATCCAAAAATAGAACATTTCAAGTGGTAGAACACACTCCGATAGAACGTCCAGCCCTGAAATGGATTCTTTAGAACCGTTTTCCAAACTGCTTTCCAGCCTTTCTTGGGACGTCCATTCCAGAAAAAACGAAAGGGATCAAACCAAGCGGCGTTCCACAAATGAACCGCATACGTATTTTCGGTCTGAAAACTCATTGGGTCTTTCGTATCGGCTTGCTCGAAGGGCATTGGACAAAAATAGTCGTAAGGGTAAATAACATTGCTACCTACCCGTTGCGTTGATTTATTGGCCTGATCATAACCAAGAGCAGTAAATATGGGTTGAATTTCAAGTGGGATTTCAAGGTATTGGCTATCCGATTTATTCAAATATATATCCAGGCACGCCTTCACGGTCGGGTGATTTCTGACAGCACCTATAACTACCGGCTCGACCATGCCGTTATTGGCCCTACCCCAAAAAGCTTGTTCGTTCAATAAATCATCCAAAGGATTAATGAAGAGCATGTCCGTATCCAAATAAATACCACCGTGATCGTGCAAAATTCTCAATCTGGCATAATCGGATAAAAAAGCCCATCGATGTTCCCTCATCGCTTTTTGGGCAAAGTCACAGTCCACGGGTGTATTAGTTAAATCCCATTGGATGATCTCAAAATCCGGCATCACTTTTTCCCAAGAATCGATACAATGCCGGATGTTCTCAGGAAAAGGATCGTTGCTGAACCAGAAATAGTGAATTTTTTTGGGAATCATGTTAGCGATACTTCACAGCATTTTTAATGTAAAGCCAAAGAAACCCGAAACGCCATGCGTTGATTAGTAACTCAAGCCTCTCGGATAAAGTAAACCTTGTATCCTTATTTCTATGGAAATAGCGGTATAAATAGGTTTCCACAGTCAAGTTAAGGGGAAGGTTATGTTGCCTCAAAATCCGAAGAATATACTTCAATTCCGTGAAACTGTTTTTGGTTGTACTTAACCGAACATTGGAAGCATGTTGGCGGAAATGGTTAAGACTTAGGGCACTGTATGAAATCAAGGAGGCACTCATTAAAAGGTTTAACCAAAAATACCAATCCCCTACCAGTTTCAACTTTCCCATTGTCGAGAACATTTTTGAGTCCTTAACCTGTTCAATTAGTAAAGATTTTTTAAATAAGACTGCACTAGCATTGGGGATAAAATTATCCCTAAGCATCCATTGCAATAAAAATTCCCGGGTATTCGAAGTAAAGTTGTGCGAAAAGAATGGATAAGAATCTTTGAAAGGCATATGGGTAAATCCATAAATGGCTGATGGAGCGGAGTTTGCATCAATGATTTGAGAATTGCAATACACCATTTCAGCATCGGTTTTTACGATTAATTCCCTGATAAAATGAAGGTCTGCCACATCATCACTCTCCGCAATCCAAATCCATTCCCCCTTAGCGATATTAATTCCTTTTTCCCATTGTTTGAAAGTGCTTCCACTGTTCGCAGCATTATACTCAATATGGCTTATTTTCTCTTGTCCTCGATAACTTTCTATGATTTCCCGGCTGTTGTCGGTTGAGCAGTCGTCCAACAAAATCACCTCGAAGTTTCTGTACGTTTGATTTAACACCGAATCGATGCGCTCCTTTAAGAAAGGTGCGTGGTTATAGTTAGGAATGATTACGCTAACCAAAGGATTGTATGAGTTCTCTCCATGCATTGTTAAACCGTTCTTCGTCGAAATGTTCCGTTGCATAAAGGTAAGCCTTTTTTGAAAGTTGCTGATACACTTCAGGCTCCTTCAAAAAACCGTTTATTCGGTCAACCGTCTCGCTCACGCAATTTTTAGGATCTGTTAAAAAGGCTGGGTCATTCAATGCCTCTGGGATCGCCCCTACCCGTGTTACGATGGGTACACAACCGTATGCCATGGCTTCTGCAATAACCCTCGGGAAACCTTCGCTTTCCGAAGTCAAGACCAGCACATGAGAGGATGCATAATGTCGTTCAATCGTTTTCTTATCCGTAATTACCCCAAAACAATGAACATTGTTCGGTGCCTTGTCGCTTTGATCTATGCCAATTGCTTCGAACCATACGCGAGAATCTTTGGCGAAATGTTCAGCAATTTCAAAAAACAAGGAAATGCGTTTCTCTTTAGCATCGCGACCTACGTACAGTATCCTGAGTACATCCATAGGTTTCACGGGCAATTCCTTTGGAATGGAAACTTGATGATTGATGATTGAAATTCGTTGCAATAACGCTTCGGGATTCTGCTGATTTTGGTACAAGGGGCTGATCCAACGTTTTAACCCGGCATTGACAAGAACACGGCGGTTTATTCTTGGAGCCCAATCGTTGACGAGGTAGGATGAATCGGGGACATCATTGTTCGAATTGTTGTGCACGATGTCGATTATTTTAACGTGGGGGGCCATTTGTTCCCATAAAAACTCAATGGATTCCCGGTGCCAAAAAATGACGATGGGATTGGAACATGCATTGATTTTTTTAACGAGACGATTGATATACCAAGCTCTAATGAACCGACCGAAGCGCGGTGCTTCCAAATAATCCGAAAGAAAAGTACACTTTCCGTATGCCTCAAATTCCAATTTTAATTGAATTCCTTCTTTTCTGCCTTCCTTCGACTGTTTAAAAGCCATTCCTTTCCATGGATTCACCTTATATCGAATGAAAATTTCTGCAGGATATTGCGAAAGCGCATTTAATACGTCGAGATGCACCCGTTCTGTACCGCCCACCGAAGCCAAGGGAAAGAAGTAGAAAAGCTGAGGATTATTCATGCAGCACGGCATTAAATATTTTTTCCCATCGTTGCTTCTGGGCCTCAACTCCCAGTTTTTCAACGTAGGAAGCACGTATGTTGGATTGGATACGATGATACAAAAGTGAATCGTCCAATATTTGTTGAATGGCTAAAACCATATCTTCTACGGTTCGCTCGCACAAGAGACCGTTCTCACCGTGGTTAATAACGAACTGAGGTAAACCAATTTTTGTACTAACGCTTGGTACCCCGCACAAACTTGCTTCGATGAACATGGATGGACCCGCGTCAGCTTCCGAGGCAATAAGGGCTAAATCTACTCCTTGCCAAAAAGCAGCCAGTGAACGGATGGATCCCTGAAACTGGGTGCGCAAGGCTACAGGATACCCCATGGCTTGAAGAGCCTCTATTGCAGGAATTACATGCGAATAAAAGCCTTTGAAATCTCGATCTGGATTACCTGTCCATCCGATAATGAACTCTCCATTTTTTAACCTTTTTCGGGGAGTAAATAGAGCCTCATCATAGCATAAATTGGCAAAAAAAATGGGGGATTTAAAATGCCGGCTATATACTTCTTCAATGGATGGAGCACCCACCAATAATGCATGAGAGTCGCTAAGATATTCCTGACAAAAGGCTTCAATCGTAATATCCTTATGGTGAATTACCCCTTTTGGGGGGAATTGTTCCGTGAAAATTCCTTTGACGGTCTTATCGGCTCGAATATGCCCAAAATCCCCGTCTTTGTCCATGTAATAATCCAAATAAACCACCAGGTCATACGAGTTATCTGAAGTAACCCTCCTCAAAAAGCCATGTTCGTCGAATTTCGACAGGCCAATGCGATGTAGGAACTTCATTGAATGGAACACTAAGGAACGTAATACTATAATGTTTTGAAAAGGCCATTTCCTTCGGGCGTTGGACAAGGTTACGGTTCCTTTGGATACGAAATCTGAAGTTGTTTTGGTATGGACTCTTGGATGATTCACCGTGAAATCAACGTAAAAATCAAATCCTTTTACCCGTTGAATGATGAATTCAATAATCCTGTGAAAAGCCCATCCCGGGGTATCACCTATCAGCAGAATTCGCTTTTTTTGTCTCACTTTGCTGGTACCCCTTTAACAGTTACTCCCGCAGAAACATCTTTGGTCACCACCGCCCCTGCCCCAATGATGGCATTATCTCCAATCGTTACTCCAGGCAAAATCAATGCTCCCATGCCAATAAACACCTCGTTTCCAATCGTACAGCGTCCTGCAATTGACACACCGATGCAAATTTCACAAAATTCTCCAATTACGGTTTCGTGATGAATGCTGGACTTTGCATTGATCAAAGTCCCCTTACCAATGCGAACTTCTGGTCCAATGAACACGCCGTGCATGATGTTTAACCCTGCATCAAGCACAACACCCAGCGGGCTGATGTGAGCTGAGGATGATATGATGGATTGGACCGTATGCCGGGGCTCAAATTGGTGGTATAACTTTTTTCTCAAACTTGGATTGCCAGTTCCTAGTACAAACGTTGTAGGAAGAATTTCTTGAAACGCATGTTTAACCTCCAATCCCAAAACATACAATTTATCGGAGTTTATTTCATCAAAGAACGCGCTTACCGTTTCGTTATTCAGCAATAATTCATGGTAAACTTCTAAGGCATGTCCTCCTGCTCCAACGATGATCATGATTCCAAATTAGCTAAAATTATTAACGACAGCAAGAATCAACGCTTGTTCAACCGCTTGCATCCCGTAAAACAAAGGTAAACACAACACGCGTTTTGCAGTGTTCTCAGAAATAGGAACGGGAGAATGGTTCAGATAAGGTAAGGTATTCAAACTTGGATAAAAATACCTGCGGGCCATGATTTGATTGGCCAACAACTCGCGTTCTGCCATCAAAAGCCGTTCTTCATTTTCGAAAATTACTGGAAAATAGCTGTTGTTCCACGCGGATTCCGTCCGCAATTTCAACTTTTGGAAGGTGGGATTCAGTCCTTCCACATACGTTTTAACCAAAACCTCGCGGCTGTTCAGTATCTTTTCCATGTACGGTAACACGGCCAAGCCCATGGCCGCTTGCAATTCACTCATTTTCCCATTGATTCCAAGCCCATGAAATGCCAAGGGACCGTCATGGCCAAAGTTATGTCTGTAATACAGTTGATGAAACAAGTCGGAATCTTTGCAAAAAATCGCGCCTCCTTCGCCCGTATGGAATAATTTCGTGGCGTGAAAACTGCACGTTGTTACATCGCCATATTCAAAAATACTCTTCCCTTTGTAGGTTACCCCAAAAGCATGTGCGCCGTCGTAAATCACTTTTAGGTTGTGCTTCTTAGCAATTCGTTCTATATCTTCGACGTTGCAGGGATTCCCAAATACGTGCGTTGCTAAAATGCAAGTCGTTTTATCCGTAATCGCTGCTTCAATTTTGGTCTCATCAATGGTTAGGTATTCCGGATGTATGTCCACAAATATGGGCGTACAACCCTCCCATACAATCGTTGAGGTTGTCGCAACGTACGAGAAGGGTGTGGTAATGACTTCTCCGCCCTTCGCCAAACACTTCAATGCAATTTGCAAGGGAATGGTTCCGTTGTTCATGAGGAGAATTCTCGATTGATCAAGATTCAAATACGCTGTGAGTTTATCCTCTAATTCCAAGACCAAGGCTCCCCGATTGGTTAACCAACCGTTGTTGTATGCACGCTGCACTTGGGCCGTGTATTCTTCAATAGGGGGCAAGAAGGATTTAGTTACCGGAATCATGGGTTTATTTTAAAATCAATCTTCGGCCGAACAAATCCAGGATATTTACCATGCCAATTGGTTGTTTCTCGTTCTTCTTCCACCTCAAAAGTTAATACCTCTTCAAAATTGAAAAGTGGTTTTGAGGTGTCTTGGACCAGCATGAAAGATATGTAGAATGTCCCCGTATTTAATAATTCTTTTGGAATTACGCATCGTGCATGATGAAGTCCAACGCCAATAGTCGGTGGTGGAATTTGGGTTATCACATTGAATACGCATTCTCCTGTCGCCGCGTAAAGATGCAGGCTAAGATTAGCGACTAAGCCTTCCACATAATTCCAGAAACTTATATTGATCTCAAGGGAACTTTTTACCGTAATGATGGGCTTTCCATCCTCGCGAAGGGGTTTAAGTTGAACCGACTTTAAACGGGTAAATGCATTGCCCGGAGCTTCATGTTCGCGGTATTCTTTTCCCCAATCCGATTGATTTCTGCTCATAAGATAGGTTTCAATCACATGGGATGGCGTACCTTCGGATACGATGGTTCCGTGCTCCATGAGTATGGCGCGAGTGCATAAATTTTTGACCGCCTCCATGTTGTGGCTTACAAAAAGTACGGTCCTTCCATGGCTGGCAACATCTTTCATCTTACCCATGCACTTTTTTTGAAAATCCACATCCCCCACCGCCAATACTTCATCCACGATCAATATTTCGGGTTCCAAATGCGCTGCAACCGCGAAGGCCAGTCGAACATACATGCCAGAGGAGTACCGCTTAACGGGAGTATCAATGTACTTTTCAACGCCGCTGAAAGCAACGATTTCATCGAATTTCTGGGTTATTTCCCGTTTGCTCATTCCCAATATAGCTCCGTTCAGGTAAATGTTTTCTCGGCCTGTTAATTCAGGATGAAATCCCGTACCCACTTCAAGCAACGAAGCCACGCGACCGTTCAGGGTTATTTGTCCCTTGGTGGGTGATGTTACTTTCGATAGAATTTTCAACAAAGAACTTTTACCGGCACCGTTGCGTCCTATAATCCCTAAAACCTCTCCATGATTTACTGAAAAACTGATGTCTTTTAATGCCCAAACATAATCAGAATTACCCTGTTTGCTGCGGTCATTGGACTCCGTGACCTTTAAAGTTGGATCTTCTTTACCTCGTACTTTATGCCACCAACGGTTTACGTCCTGAATCAGAGAACCAGTACCAACCTGACCGAGTCGATACTGCTTGTATAAATGCTCTACTTTAATTCTTTCCATACCCTTAGACAGTATCCATGAACGACTTTTCAACACGAGAAAACACGAGTATTCCAACCGTTAATGCCGCTAAGGTAAACGCAACAGCATAAACTAAACCTCCTAAATTAAAAGAACCCACGGAAAAAAGAGCGTACCTAAAATTTTCAAGGATTCCCGACAAGGGATTCCATTCCAACAACTTTCGCATCATTCCCGAGGTAAAGGAAAGCGGATAAATTATGGGCGTTCCGTACATCAGCAATTGAACGCCAAAAGCCAGCAAAAAACTCAGGTCACGGTACTTAGTCGTAAGCGAAGAAAAAAGAATTCCAAGCCCAAAACCCAGCAAGGCCAGAAGCAATATGTACAAGGGAACTAGGGCCAAAGACCAATGAACATTGATGTTTTCCACTCCGGATACTTGAAACCAAATCAACACAACTAGGAGCACGATGGACTGAATCATCCATTTATACAATCCTGATATCACAATGGACAGAGGCACTGCAAGCCGGGGAAAATACACCTTACCAAAAAGGGCTGAATTTCCAACAAAGGTATTGGAGCATTTAGTAAATACGTCTGAAAAATACCCCCAAAGCGTTAAGCCTGAAAAGTAAAAGAGAAAGGGATGTATTCCTTGCGTCGGAATGGTAGCTATTCTTCCAAAAATGAAGTAAAACATGAGCGCTGTAAGAATGGGTTGAAGAACAAACCATAAAGGACCAAGAATGGTCTGCTTGTACTGCGCAACAAAATCCCTGCGGACAAAAACCATGACCAAATCACGGTAATTCCATAACTCCCGCAAACGAACATCGAATAGCCTTCGTTTAGAGCTAATTACTTCAATATGATGATGTTTTTCCTGCACAAATGAATCCATTTCACGAATAACAAAGGTACTTTTTATTGACGAATGGATGTGCAATGTCGGAATTAAAAGAAAGTAACCCTATACCTGCTGAATAATCCCGTCTTTTCAACGAATATTCAACAGGCTCTCCTTCTTCCATAATTATTTGTATTTTTGGAAGTATGCATAGGCTGAGCATTTTTCGGTTCATTTCGATGACCCTGTTCATGGGTGCAAGCCTTTACAGTTTCGCACAACCCCTCAGTGCAATTCTCCCAAAGAATCAATCGAATCTTTCCAATTTCAACGTAACGTTCTCATGGAACAGCGCAGCGAATGTCACGAACTACAAAGTTGAGATAGCGACCAATACGGCCTTTACCTCCAACTACGTTGAATCCCCGTTGACGAACCTCACCACGTGGAGTTCCTTTGTTCCGTTTCAGGGCACTTATTATTGGAGAATCAAAGGCTATGTACCCAACGACTCCATCCTTTCTCCCACCTATTCTTTCAGCTATTTTACCCCGTCCAACTCAGCTTCAACTACTTTTTGGCTGAAAGCCGATGCTGGGGTTAGTTTGGATGCAAGCAATAAAGTACAGTCCTGGACCGATTTAAGCGCCAACGGTTACAGCGTTATTCAAAGCGTTGCCGCCAAGCGACCCATCGTGAGCAACAATTCGGTGAACGGCTATCCCAGCATTCAATTTGCAGGCGCTCAAGTGCTTTCCGGTGGTGATATTTTGGATTTGGGCTTTAACTCGAGAAGTATTTTCATAGTTGGAAAAATGGCTGCTAGCAACCAAAGTTTATTGGCGAAGTCAAAAGCTGCGAATGTCACGTTCCGTTATGGTATAATTAAGGATGTAACCAATACGGCATTTTTATTTCAAAGCGACAATAATACCAGCAACTATTCCACCTTCAACACGACCAATTACGCATTGTACAATGCCTTTGTAAACCGTACCACTGCCAAGAATCACTTCGATGTGAACAATACTTCCTTGGGGGTGAGTTCATTTAACAGCGGCCTGCTTTTCGAATCCAATTACCGACTTTTAATTGGGGCTTACAACAATGCCAACGACGACGGCGAAGTGCTGTTTCTGAACGGCAACATTTGTGAGATTATTTTTTCGGATACGCAAGATTCGACCGAAATTTTAAAGATCAAAAACTACCTCAAGTGCAAGTATACTTCCGGTTTTAATTTGGGAGCGGACATTACTATCAGCAACGGTTTCTGCCCTCAGACGATCACCGCGCCAGCTGGATTTTCAAACTATCAATGGAATACCGGGGCAACAACGGCCAGCATCTCTGTGAATCAAACCGGTTCATACTGGGTTTCGGCGATTGATGCCTTTGGATTTAAATGGACCGATACCCTTTACGTCAAATTCCCCACCGTTTCCACCCCACCCAGCAACGTTCTTTGTTCCAACAGCAACCTTACTTGGAATACTGGCCTAGGAGCAGGATTCAGCCACGCATGGAGCACTGGCGCCACTGGAAACACCATTACCATCTCACAACCTGGCACTTACAGCGTTCAAATAACTGGAGCGGGTGGTTGTCCATCCGTGGCTCAAACCATCACTTTCACGCTAGATACCTACCCTACCACCGCATTCATTGGTGCCGATACTTCGTTGTGCATCGGAAATGCCTTAGGGCTTCAAGTGGGTGCCAATTCAACGGTCCAGTATCAATGGAGCGATGGTTCGACGAACTCAACGTTTACCGTTACGAATCCAGGAACCTATAATGTTTCCCTGAATTCTACCAACAGCAACGGTTGCCAAGCTCAAGACACCATTCTGATTTCCGTTGCAGGCACGGCTCCGCAAGTTACTTTAAACCTTCCGCAAGGCGTTTGCACCAATGCACCTGTACAAATCTCGTGCAATGCATCGGTACCGGCACCGGGTTCGGTGCAAAGTAGCCTATGGACCTTTGCCAATAGCGTGAATTTAACCGGAAATTCCATCCAGTTCAATGCTCCCAGCGCAGGGATTTTACTAGGGACCCTTACAGTAACGGCCCAAGATAATTGCGCAACTACCCTACCCCTGTCGTTAAACGTAAACCTCCCACCTAACCTCGGAATTTCGCATGCAGGAAGCTGTTCCAATGCGCCGGTTACCTTTCAAGCAATGGATTCATTGGGTTCTACTTTGGTTGCTTTTCAATGGAATTTTAACCAAGGCGCAGGAACCGACACCGTGGCTTCGCCAAGTTTTGTATACCATGCTTCAGGAAATGTCAATGCACAGCTTGTCGCGGGAAATTCCAATGGATGTTCGGATACCCTTTCGTATCAATTCTCCCTGCTCTCTGCTCCGAATGCTGCTTTCTCAATTTCGAATGTTTGTGAACAAAGCAACCTTCAACTCGTGAATACCTCAAGCTCGAACGATACTTCTTCCTTGGTGGCTTATTCATGGAATTTTGGAGATGGAAATAATTCAACGTTGGCGACACCATATCACGCTTATGCGCAGGAAGGAACCTACCTCGTAGCCTTGGTGAGTACTGCAGGCAATTCATGTTCAGACACCTTGATTCAAAGTGTGGATATCCTACCTAAACCTGATTTAACGTGGGTTATTGGTCCCTCTTGCCGAAACAATATTACTGTTTTTCAAAGCCAATCCACCATTCCGAGCGGCACCCTTGACTCGACCTCATGGTTAGTAAACCTTCAATTTCCCTTCCATGGCACCTCGGGGTCCTACGTTTTCACCACCTTTGGAATTCAATACCTTCACTTACACACCGTTTCCGACCTTGGATGCCCGCGAGACACCCTTATTTTGGTAGATGTTCAACCCGGAGTTAGCAGCGCATTTAATTTTGAACCCATGAGTGTATTAGCAGGCGACACCGTAACGCTAACTTCTCAATCCTCGGGACAAAGCGGTCAAAGTTGGTGGGTAAATCAACAGTTCATTGGGAATCAATCATCCACTCAATTTGTGGTTGGAGATTCTTTAGAAGGTCAAACCTTGCAAGCGAGCCTGATCGTCGAAAATGCTTTAGGGTGCACCGATACAGCTCATTTAGCCATTCAAGTGAATGAACGTACTTTAGAAATTGAGGTGAAACAGGTATTTTACAGTGAAATCAATGGATTGCACCAAGTTGGTGCCGAATTGGTCAATTTAGGTACCGTTCCGATTAGTCGAGCGCAGCTGTACCTTTCGCTGACGGGCCAGGAATTGCTATCTTCCTATGTTAGCGATACCATTCTTCCGGGCAACAGTTTTTACTACGTGTTTCCGTCCGCACCAAATTTCTCCTCCTTAAATCAAAATGAGACGGGCGATTTTTACTGCGTTAGAGCGGATTTGGCGCCTTTTTATTCGCAGCAAGAGCTGGATTTAACCAATAATCAACAATGTTCAGTTTTGGAAGATCAGTCCTACGAATTAAGCCCCCCCTCCCCTAATCCTGCAAGTGACCAATCGAATATGACCTTGGTCGTTAACGAACCATCCACCCTGAGCCTCGAGGTTGTCAATACCCTTGGTCAACAAATTACTCAGTTATTGTATAATCAATTGTTCGAACCTGGAACCTATATTTTATCCTTGGATATGTCAGCATGGGCCTCGGGAAATTATTTTATTCGATGTAATAACGATGAATCCATAAAAGTTTATCGAATTCTTAAAAACACCGAATAGTTTTGGTATAATATTCGATATTTGCAATGTAAAAACAACTATGAAACTATCCTTAACGCTAATCTTTGCTCTTTTTTTTGTAGCCACCAATGTTTCCTATGCACAACCCGAAACAAAATCTGATAAAATCCTGAATAAACTTTCTAAGAAAATCAAAGGCTTAAAATCCTTTTATCTAGAATATTCTGCGGTCATCAAAAACAGTGAAACAGGTCAAAATGATAAAGCCAGTGGCAAAGGGTGGGTAAAAGGTAATAAGTTCTATGCTACTTATGGTACCAATACGATAATTTGCAACGGACTTAAAACATGGACCATTGTCGCTTCGGACAAAGAGGTATATGAAAGCGATAACTCCAACGATGAGGAATCTATAAATCCCAAAAAATTGATGACCATCTGGGAAACAGGTTTTAAAAACAAATATGTTAAAGCCGATAAAATCGGAACGGAAGGTGTGGATGTGATCGATTTATTCCCCAAAAAACCCGAAAAATCCGACTACAGCAGCATTACCGTTTACATAGGAAAAACCTCCAATCAATTGAAGAAAGCGGTTATGAAAAGCAACGACGGAACAGTAATGACTTACACGGTTTCTAAATTCACCTCCAATCCTGAAGTCAAGGAGACTAAATTTGCCTTCGATAAAAAGAACTATCCAGGATACAAAGTTATCCGTAACTAACGTTTAAGAGCACGGTCCATTTCCCGTTGATCGTCCTTTTGCTTAAGATCATGACGCTTGTCATGCAGTTTTTTACCTACAGCGAATGCGATTTCCAATTTAACCCATCCCTTTTCCGACAAATATAACTTCAAGGGAATGATGGTATTGCCTTTAACTTTTAAGAATTTTTCAATGCGGTTGATTTCTTTTCGATTCAACAGTAACTTGCGATCTGCGCGTGGTCGATGGTTATAAAATGTACCGTTTTCATATTCATTGACGAACATGTTTCTTATCCAAACTTCTCCGTCATGGAAGATGCAATAAGCTTCTAAAATGCTTGCTTTGTTATTTCGAATGCTTTTAATTTCGGTACCGGAAAGAACAATTCCAGCATTAAAAACATCTTGGAGATGGTATTCGAAGCGTGCTTTCTTATTTTTAATATTGATCGTTGGGGCGGACATTTAACAAATGTAGCAAAGGGCGGTATTATTTACTAATTTTAGCCCGTGCAAATACCATCGAAATACCTCGAGAAGGCAACAGAGCAGATAGCAACTTTACCAGGTATTGGTAAAAGAACGGCCATGCGTTTAGCCCTGGACTTATTTCGAAGAAGCGGCGATGAAATTAATGACTTTGTAAAATCCATCATTGAACTGAAAACACAAACCAATGCCTGTTCAGTTTGCGGTAATTTATCCGATACTCCTACCTGTTCAATTTGCATAAATCCGGGAAGAGATTTCAGCATTATATGCGTGGTTGAAGACATACGAGATGTCATGGCCATTGAGAGCACAAGTACATTTAAAGGGGTATACCATGTTTTAGGCGGAATTATCTCTCCCATGGATGGAATTGGACCCAACGAGCTCAACATTGAACCGCTTTTCGAACGCAGTAGAAACAACGCAGTTCAAGAAATCATCTTTGCGCTGAGTCCAACCATGGAGGGCGACACGACCAACTTCTACTTATTCAAACGAATACAACGTGAAGGTCTACTTATTACCACCTTATCAAGAGGTATATCATTGGGCTCCGAACTTCAACACACGGATGAAGTAACTTTGGGGCGTTCGTTGGAGCAAAGGCAAGTGTTCAGATTGAACTTTTAAGCCATTTTCTGACCACTATATACTTAAAAAAACGTCCAGATAAACCGATGATGCAACCTGATATTACGATTATTGAATGGCTGTTTGTCCATTGAAGACTATTCAAA
>JAIXRC010000031.1 GCA_027485415.1 Cryomorphaceae bacterium
AATTAAGGGGGAATTTACTATTGCGGTAGATTATTTTAACTCAAAAAACATTTTAGTGTTATTAAAGTATAATGTGAAATAAATTGGTATTTGAAAAAATAAATGCAAGATGAAAAATAAGATTTTGAATATATTACCGTTAATGTTAATTGTTTTTTTCATGAACAGTTGTTCAGTACAACTCAATCATTGGAAGGGCATAAATCATGAGAATTTGGTTACTAATTTTGAGAAGGTTAAAGGAGGGGAATGGGTTGAAAATAACAGTAATGGTGAATATTATTTTAAAGAACTGGAAATACAGGGTAGGAGAGTTTTATTGCAGTCATTGGATAGGGATGGGGTATACGTTAAATTGAAACCAAGAAAATGTTTATATAAAAACACAAAGTATACAAACTGGTTTTTAATTTATTACGGGAAATGGATTAATTAATTTTAAAATTCAATTTGTTTGATAAATAAAATTTAATTGTACTTTTTGCATCACTCTTAACATAGCTATACTTATGCTGTGGATTAGCCGAAGACAGGTTTTCCTCGAGGCTCACGAAGATTAAAATTTCGCAAAGATTTTTCCCTATCTTCGTGTATGCGCAGCGTTTTCTTACTTGGGGCACTTGCCTTCGCAACCGTGGTCCGTCCCCAGCAAATGGCGACGCTTCCGCACGATGGAGCGGTGCGTATTTTTCACTACTACGTTCCTTCCAACCTTCAAGCGAACGAGTCGCTGCCCTTGCTCATTGCCCTGCACGGCCTTACCCAAACCGGATCAGGCCTCATGGATATTACCCAGTTCAATGCAATCGCTGAAACCGAACGCTTTATCGTATGCTATCCCTCTGGTTTGCAAAACGCATGGAATGCCAACATGAACGTAAGCGTCTCCACCACTGACGACCTGGGTTTTCTCGAAAAACTGGTGGATTATTTTGAAGCCAATTTTAATACCAATCCTCAACGACGGTACCTCTGCGGCATGTCCAACGGCGGCTTTATGAGCCACAAAATGGTTTGCGAATCTTCCTATTGTTTTGCCGCCATTGCGTCCGTAACAGGAGTCATGAGCGATACCACCTACGCGAATTGCAACCCCCTCCACCCCACTCCTGTCCTTCAAATCCATGGTACCGCCGACCCTGTGGTGCTGTATTCGGGTGGGCCATCCACCGGTCCTTCCGTTCCCGACATGCTGACTAAATACCAGCAATTCTATGGCTGCGACCCCACCCCCGTGGTAACCCCCATGCCCAACCCTAACCTTACCGATTTATCCTACCCCGAATTGCATTCGTACGTCAACGGAACGGTGGACCTAAAGCACATTAAAATTTACGGAGGAGGTCACCAGTGGCCCGGAATTGCCACCGTTGTTGGCGGCGCAGGTACCATTAACATGGATTTCTATTCGCCCCAATTGATATGGAATTTCCTCGCTCCCAAAAGTTGCAGCGTTCAATCCTTAGCTAACCCAAGCATGCTCCATAACTTTTGGATGAACGACGGCCTTTTATTCCTGCGCAACCCTGAACAAGTGCAGGAACTTCAGCTCATCAATTTGCTCGGTCAAACCGTTTTTCAGGTATCAGCTGTACCCACAAGCGGCATTCACCTACCTTCCCTACCAAGCGGCAAGTATTTCCTCCGACTCAATGAAGCAACATTCCCCCTTGAACTTCCATGAAATTCCAAGCGTTCTTTTTGTTGCTTTATGCCGCCGGTAGCTTCCGGGCACAATCGTTTACCAACAATACGCCTCAGAGCATTTCGGAATCAAGCCCCAACCACACACCAACGGTCGTTGCTATTTCCGTGAACGGCTTACCGAACAGCCTCGATGCGAATTTTGGTTTGAGCTCGGTTTGCGTCAACATTCAACACCCGGAATTGAACAACCTTACCCTGAAATTGGTGGCGCCCGATGGCACCAAGGTAACGCTCATGCACCAAATCGGAAATACCGATGATGACCTGATCAACACCTGTTTTGACGACATCAGTTCTCCAATCTATTACGGTAGCGCCCCTTTCACCGGTTCGTTTCGCTCAACCTTACCGCTGGGGCAAGTAAACAATGGCCAAAATCCGAATGGATTATGGCACCTTTGGATCTACGACGACGTTCCCAATGCAGGAACCCAAGGTTCCTTTATGAATGCAACCTTGACCTTTGGAAACCAAGCTGCACAACCTTTTACGTTTACCAACAGTACCTTACCTATCATCGAACTCCAAACGAAAGGAAAAGCGATCAACAATTACACAAAAGAAAACGTTGTCTTCAAAAGCTACGACAGCCCCTTGGGTATGAACGATTGGCAAAACGATACCCCTGCTTTTTCGGGTACCGCCTACATCGAATGGCAAGGGTGGAGCGCACCAGGATTCCCTAAGAAGAATTTCGATTTCGACATCGCCGACTCCTTGGGAAATAAAATCGATGTTCCCCTGCTCGGAATGCCGGCGGAAAATGACTGGGTGCTCAAAGCGGAATACCTGGACCGAACCCTGATAAAAAACCATCTGGTGTTCGATCTCTTTCAAAAAATGGGACGTTACGCACCCCGAACGCGCTTTTGCGAGGTAGTTTTAGACGGCGAATATTTGGGAATTTACACCCTTCAAGAAAAAGTTAAGCGCGATAAAAACCGCGTTAAGGTTGACCGCTTGTTGCCCAATGAACTCAGCCTTCCCGAACTGAGTGGCGGGTATATCTATGAAATGAATAACACGGGGTCGGCGTTTGATTGGACCTCCAACTACGCCCCCATCAACGACGCAACCACGGATTACAACGTCGAATTTCGGGTGGTGTATCCCGACCGAGACGCCTTACCCGCTCAGCAACTCCAATACCTCAAAGCCTTCACGGATTCCTTTGAATTAGCCCTTGCCTCACCGCAATACCAAGATTCAGCCTTGGGTTATCGAGCCTTCGTGGATGTCTATTCCTTCATTGATTTCATGCTGATCAGTGAATTTGCGGCCAACTACGACACCTACGGACGCAGTTTTTTCTTAGTGAAAGAACACTTAAACGATGGAGGAAAGCTCAAAGCAGGACCGCCGTGGGATTTTGACCAAGGATTCGGTTATTATTGGCCAAGCCCGCAAGGTTGGGTTTGGGAAATCACCAATTATTATTGGCCCTTTCCTTTTTGGTGGTCGAAATTTTGGTCGGACGAACGCTACCGCCGAGAATCCGAATGCCGCTGGAAAAGCTACCGACAAGGCGCTTTATCCGACAGCTCAGTACACGAGAGCATCGACAGCCTGTATCAGCGCATAGCTCCCGCCATTGGGCGCAATGAATTCGTATGGCCGAGTCCCAACGTTAGCAGCTATCACGATAACCTCAACCACCTCGAAACGTGGATAAGCCAACGACTTCTTTGGATCGATGACAGCTTAGACCTTTACAACACATCATTTCCCGTATTGCCGAACCTCAACGATACGAGCATATGCGCCGGAGACAGTTTGGACTATGCGTTCTCCCACGCTTACAGCTACGACTGGGACCCCGGACCCCAAGACCAGGTGCTAGCACCTACGGAAAGCGGTTATTACACCTTAACGGTTACCGATACCTCTGGGTGTTTCTCCCGGAAAACGGTTCATATCGAGGCCCGAAAACCCAACGTTCTCTTTAACCTACAACTGGTGGATGGGAACCACGAAATCCTTGCTTTGGCGGAGGATACTGCGCTGACTACTTACGTTTGGAATATCGGGAACGAAACCTTGCTTGGAGGCTCGACATTGCCTTTCACGTTCGACCAAAACGGGTATTACCTAGTTTCCTTAAGTTCCACCGATAGCACGGGGTGTTCCTGGACGGAAAGTCAACTCCATTGGGTGAATACAACCACCGTTCCCGAACTAGGTTTTACCGTGTTTCCGAATCCTTGCGAATCGTCTTTTTGGATCGTTGTGAGCGACCCTTGGGTCGGAAAAAGCTACACCGTTATGAATAGCATGGGGCAGCACGTGGCCCATGGAACGGTAACGGGGAATTCGCTATTAATCCCTGCTCCTTGGGCCTCGGGCGTATATCTTATCGAAATGGACGGTAGCATGTGTCGCTTGGTGGTGGAGTGATCTTAATCCATCACGAGCATAGGTAAGATGAATTCCTGCCCTGATGTGGTTGAAATTTTTACGAAAAAATAACCCTTTCCGAAGTCTGCTTTCACGGGAACATCTAACGCCACAACGTTCATATATTGAACCCTTCCCTGCATATCATAAATGGAAATTTTTTCAATATTTTCGGGATTTGACACCTGAAAAACAGCGTTCGACCTTACGGGATTTGGAAGCACATTAAACTGGTTTAAATCACCATTTTGTGCTAAACCCACTTGTGAAAAAACTACCTCTTCTGCACCCATCTCATAGGCTGGGCCTAATGGGAGTGAATGCCAAAAATAATCCATGAAACTGCCAATGCCGAACGTGGTCAACAAATCTAAGCCTTGGTTAATAGCAGGTGAATTTGAAGTAAGGCGATAACTCATAAGGGATTCTGTTGGATTTGGATACAAAATAGGTGCAGGGTTCCATAAATTGGTTAACTGTGGATTGGATACTATGCCATAATCATTATTCAACCATTTTTCACAATAATTCCCGGCGGTACGGAAAGAAGCCAATGAGTTATAAGAACCTCCATAAAAAAACTCCGGTGTTTGACCATTGGACCAATACAGGTTATTGATAAATCTTGGTTCATCGCCTAAAAAGGTCGAGGGAACATGAATCAAAGGTAATCCATCAGTAATGAACTGGTTGTTGTAGCATTGAATCCCTGCCATGGTGCTACCGTAATCGGTCATCTGAAACGCTCCAAACGTAGGATAGTTATTCGTGTTGGAGGAAGAGGTTATGACCGTATTGTTATGAAATGTGAGTCCCCACCATTCCGTTCCAGGTGCGGTAAAAAGGGTAACCGAACTGTTGTTGGTCCTGGCATCGTTTACGCTAAAATTGTAACGTACAGTGTTGTTTCCCCAAGGACGCGCGCCCGGAAAATTTCCTAACAAAATTCCCGCACCATCGTTGTCATGCGAGTAATTGTATTGCAATACGGAGTTGGTTGTTCCACCGTCCAAATCAAAACCTAAACCATCACACCCATTTCCAGAACCCGATTTATTGTGATGGCTTTCATTGAACTGAATGGTGACATTATTCGCTGCATAAACCCAAATGCCTCCAGGACCACCGCAAGCAGTATTCAGGCTTCCGGTGTTGTAAACCACACAACGCTCAATCAACGCTGAGTCGATTTGGGATAAAACAATACCACTGCCTTTATGAGAATTAGCTGAATACCCGGTAATATCATGAACCTTGGTATGTTTGATCTGGAAACCGTAATGTTGGTAGTTGGTAGAATTTTGCGTATCGTAGGCGATGCTCACAATCCCATTTTCGCGGCAATCATGAACCGTACAAGAATCAATTTTCACATTTCGAAAACCGGAATTGACCGATGCTGACCAATTCGAGTAGAAACGAATTCCACAATATCCAAATCCTGAAACCTCAATATTATTTAGCTGAATATTTCTAAGATAACCCGTCGGTAAGTCGGTGTAGAATAAAACCCCGTCACTGTTCGATGCCATTGCAACACCTGGTCCTTGAAATATCAAATTTTTCAAAATAAATCCTTGGGTGTTGGTCGCTTTGAAACCGCATTTTGCCGTAGTAAGGGTTTGAATTGTAGCAATTCCATTCCCATAGGAACCAATAAAAAGTGGGTTATTTGGATTATTTGCATCCAACGCATCGAATTCGAGGTTACCGGTGTAACTGAAATTACCCTCAAAAAGAAGGGAGTCACCTGGAGAAAAGACAAAATTATTAACTGACGAAATTAAGTTCCACGCGCTGTTAGGACTTAAACCATTGGTATTGTTCCCATTCGGACTGACATAATAGGTAGTGCTATGCGCTTCAAAAGAAGCTACAAAACAAAACATCATCAGCCAAATTTTATCGAATCTGAAGTAGTTTTTCCGTCGATTGTTTTCCATTTGAAATTTTTAATAAATAATTTCCTGCTTGAATGTTGGAGTTTAAATCATATGTCAAAATCGCTTCGGTTTGCTCCGCCTCAAATACCTTCTGGCCATTCAAATCGAATAAGGTAATAGTTGCTGGAATACTCCCTTTAGAAATGTCCAAGGTAAATGATCCAGATGCTGGATTGGGGTAAATTTCAACATTGCCGAATGATGTTTCGTTCAATTTTGCTCCTTGTGGCTCATTGAATATTTCAAATAGCCCTTGAGCGTACCAACGCGCTAAATAGTCATTTGGATGAAGGGAATTGGCCGTGCAATGATTGGCACCTTTGCGCTGATAAATCGTGTCGCTCATGGCGGTCATATCGAAAACCACGGTACCTACCGTATCCAAATTCATCATGGCTGCTCTAAACCCGTACATATCCATTGCACCGTTCGCAGGAGCCCCCATTCCGTTCACATCCGGCAACATGTTCGAAATTAAAATAAACTCTACGTCAGGGTTATGGGTTTTCATTTTATTCATTGCTGATTGCAAGCTGTTCATAAATGCTGCAGTGGATGTTCCCCAAATATCGTTCATTCCCATATCGATGATCACCAAGTCTGGGTTATTGGGGTTCACCAACGGCTCACAATAATTATCGACCCATGCAATCGTCTTACCGCCACAAGAACTGTTGAGCATGCTGGTATTATTTCCAAAAACTTGATTGAGTTTTGTGCCAAGCATATCGATGTAACTGTGCATGTAGGGGACATTGGCTTGAAAATTATTCGGATCACCTATAAAACCGCTCACGTTCAAACCACAGGTTATCGACATGCCTATTGCCTGAATGGTCAACGGCAATTGGTTATTCAATTTGGCCATAGTCTTAGGTAATTGTTGTCCACGATAGGTGAAATTGTTGTTGGAATTCCAATTGGATCGATTGGGAATATACGTTACATTGGTCCATGAACTGTGCTGTTTATTTTCCAATCCACTGCCAAAGGTAGTGGTAACCGATGCGGATACATTCGGACTCATCTGAGTTATGATATTTCCATTCAGCTGATAATCGACTCCCGGAGTAAAAGATGTATTGTAATTGTAGTTTTTCACTGAAATGATTTGGGCTGGTTCAAACATTAAATTAGCACTTGAACCTACTCCATCCAACAATATTAATTCGTTGTATATGGTATCACAATTCCAAAACGGATCCATATAGCGGTTAAAATTTATCTGAGGCATGTTGTTTCCATAATGTGGAAACTCATAATATCCGCCGGCGACTGGCGAAACCAATACCCACGCCGCAAGTGCGGGAGAACATGACCATGATGCTTCAGCCGCAGGTACCACCAATAATGGATTGCACTGTGCATCGTAGAAAGTACAGTTGCCGCCGGCATAATACACCGTATTTGGATTGGCTGCAACAGCGCCAACCGGGGGAGGACATTGAGAATGAATGGCGGAATAGCAGCAAAATACGAAGAATAGTTTAAGCAATTTCATAAATAGAATAAGTTATTTACCTTAAAAATAACCGATAAATTTCTAATTATCAATTCATTATTTAGAAAGTAACAATAACATAATATCATGGACGGCGATAAGATCTACCCTATCGTTTTTACTCCTCGGTCTTCGTTCAAAGACTCAATAATTCATTCCAAAGGCCCATAAAGGAATACCATTGAGGTAACGTTTATTATATAATCCTTCCTTGATTATACAAAATGCACAAGCAATTGAGCAATATATTCTAAAAATGCTCAACGAAAAGTGCAAAATGAATATCTTAAAAAGTATTATTCATGGTCCTGTACTACTTCACGCGGTTAAAAGCCATCGCTTTCAGCATCCAATTCGGCAGGAATTTACCGGGTTGACGGTTTTTCAAGTTGAGGTACCATCCGATTTTTTTAATCACCGGAACTTTGTGGGTTTCCACGATACTCTTCAAAAAAAGTATAAAATGAATTCTGAAAGACCTTTTTATTGACATGTCCAACCTATGAATTTCAAAAGCTACATTGAGCCGCTTAACAACTTCAATAAAAATTATTTAATTTAGTTGTTACTATGAAACATGCAATAGAACGAATTACCATCAATCCAGAAATTTGCCATGGAAAACCCTGTGTAAGAGGAATGAGATGGCCAGTTGAAGTTATTTTAGATTTAATGGGTTCTGGAATGACCCAAGAGGAAATATTGGAGGATCATCCTGAATTGGAAAAGGAGGACCTTTTGGCTTGTTTTAATTTCGCAAAATTATTTATGTCCGGGCATACCATAAAATACGTTGCTTAGCAATGAAGGTTCTTTGCGATGTTCATATTTCGTATAACGTGGTACGACTTTTAAACATGAACCAAATAGAATCCATTCACGTTAATGATATTTTAGATGGTTGGTCTACTAAAGACAGAGATATTGCACTCTTTGCGGACGCTAATGATTTCATAGTCTTCACAAAGGATGCAGATTTTCGAAATTCTCATTTTTTATCCCAAACACCTAAAAAATTAATAAAATTGAGTTTAGGAAATATTTCAACGAAAGACCTACTATCCATCCTTACAGAAAACTTAGAGCATTTGCGAAAAATTTGCTTCAACGATTGTTTTATCGTGGAAATAAATCCCAATCTAATAAGCTATATAATCCAGGAGTAGCACTAACTACTTCACGCGGTTAAAAGCCATCGCTTTCAGCATCCATTTGGGAAGGAACTTACCTACTGGGCGATTTTTTAGATTAATATACCAACCCAGTTTTTTGATTACAGGTACTTTGTGGGTTTCAACAAATTCGATCCATGCGCCGTCGGGGTCTTCGATGTAGGAGAATCTACCGCCAGCCTCACCCATATCAAAGGTATCAGAGCTATCTACGGTAAATGGAAAGCCTGCCTTTTCGCAACGTGCTTTTAATTCATCCATTCCCTGGATATCAAAACACAAATGGATAAAGCCCCAATCTCCCCAAAAACGGTTTTCAAAAATGCGTCGAACGTCGGTGCGGTCCATGGATTGCACCAATTCAATGGAGGTGGGTCCCAGCAATTTTGCAAAAGGACCTTTTCTCGCTTCGCGGTGGATTAACTTAACCCGACGAAAGGTTCCTTGCGATAGTGGAGCGAAATCCTCGAAAGAACCCGTTACATCGTAGACCACCGTTTCATAACCTAGGACGTCACGGTATAACTTCAGCGATTGTTCAATCGACGAAACTCCGATGATGCTCCCGGCAACACCTCCGCAATGTGAGGGATGTCCTGTGGACGTGAACCAACCGGAACCTTCAACAATTTGGAAGGGATTTCCGTTGGGATCCTCCACAAAATAGCTTAAAGAACCGTCGGGTGCGGTGGCCAGTGTACCCAAAATTTTCGCCCCTTGTTGCACCATGTAGTTGTAGGAAGCGCGCACATCGCGCGATTTGATTTTGCAAGAAAAAAGACCTAAGTCACCCAACTGCACTTCGAAGGTTGGTTTTTCGGTATTTCGGCTGGTGTATTGCCAGATTTCAAAGCCTCCTCCACCGTCCATGCTCAGGGCAAGGGTAGCCGTGCGCGCTTGCACTTTATCGCCTGTATACTGAATCATTAAAGGTGCTTCAGCCGCTTCTTCGAAAATGCGAACGTCGACGCCAAACATGGTACGATACCAGCTCCAAATCGCTTGAACATCGGGAACACCAATGCCCATCTGTTGAATACCGCAAATTATAGGTTCCATTCCAACTTTTTTACAAAGGTAATTTTTCTAGCGAACTGCTCGTTCATTGAACAGCACATAGCCAAAACTCAGCTGAAAATTCCACGGTGTTGTCACCAAAGGAAAATAATTCACGGAAGCCCTAAGGGGCCCCAATGGCGTAAAGTACAGCAAACTTGCCGAGCCTAAAAAACTGTTGGCCTGAAAAGGTTTTGCGTACGTAATAGAACCATCGCTCAATTTTTCTAGCACCACAAAAGGCTGGTAATAATAGGCATCGATACGTGCTTCAAAGGATTTCACCAAGGGAAACACCGCATTCAATCCCAAACAAACGAATTGAGGCGAACGGTATTCCTTAAAAAAATACGTTTCCAAATCTGGAATTATATTCAAGGTAGGCATTGAGAGCAAAGAGGCCGTGTAATTGGCAAACAATGACTGCGAATTCAACATAGCTTTTCCATGAAACCCAAAATGCAATCGAGGCAGTGTCAAAAAATAATATTGTCCTTCGACATTGAGGTTTAACCAATCGTGCTGTTTACGGACGGTTGAGTCAAATTGCGCGGTGGTGCCAGGAATACTCGTTTCTAACGCGGATAAAAATTTTGCCTTGAAGGTAAAAAAGTGGCCTTCATTGGCAAATTGCTTTCGATTTAACGCATTGTCCGTGATTTCATACGAAACCAGGTTTCCCTTTAAAAAAGTAACATCCGTGGTATCTGTGCTCAGGAAGTTCATGGTTTGATAGTAATCGTCTTCCAAGGAAAACAATCGCACATCGAGTTCGCCGCGGGAATTCGTTAAGAGTGGGTGCTTTAACTTCAGCCCGAAGTACATTTCATTTTGGACGAGAAAAGACGGTTTTACGTCTTCAAAAAACGTAGCATAACTTCGGTAGTAATCCCATCGATTCATCGTAAAGTAGGCATTTGCGCTAACAGGAAAAACACCCGGAAAATCTAAATTCAATTCCGTCCTCACGGAGCCGTAGAACTTCCCAAAATAGGACTCTGCATGAAGGGAGCTAGCCACCTTACCGAGGTGGCGATAGGTTAAACCAAGATATCCTGTATTTACAGGACGCGAGGATAAATGCCCGCCAATGCCCAATTTGAAGGGTTTTGACGTGCGCACGTTGAGCTTCAAATTATACGTGCTGTCGGGTTTCATGTTGAAACGAGGAAAAATAAAATCCACCTGCTCGGCGGCATAGAGCTTGTAATACCGATCTTCCAATTGACTCCAATTCATAGGTTTATTTTGGCGTCTACCAATCAAGGATCGACTCACGTATTGATCGATGGAAGCAGTCTTGCTGGCAGAAAGGATCGAAGTAATGAGCAGGGAATCTACCGACTGACGAAGGCGGTTCCTGCGCCCAGCAAGCGCCTTGCTATTGCTCGTATCTGAAACCTGCAATTTTATGGAGTCGATCAACTGGAGCGTATGAAGATATCCAGCTTCGATGGCTTTTTTGGCCTCTGAAAAACTAAAGGTGCCCACGTTCACTTTTGGTTCAATAACGATGCCTTCACGGCAAGGTAAGGCATAGTTGGTGGGGAAGCGCGTGAGTTGGTCCAGCAAACCCAGAAAATCTTGTTCATCACTCACCTCCGTATTGGCGGAAACATTGCTACCTATAATATAATCTGGGTGAAACGTTTGATACATGACGTCCACCGGGAAATTATTGTACAACCCGCCGTCGAAATAAATTAGGCTATCAATTTTTATCGGGTTTAAATACAGTGGATAAGTCATCGAGGCGCGCACCGCAGCGTTCAAATCTCCCGAAGCGAAGGTCACGGATTTTTTATGCTTAACGTCGCTGGCAACACAACGAAAAGGAACCAACAATGAATCAAAATTACCTCCTACTTTGGCACCGGTTTGTCCCATCAACCTCAACATTTCGAAATCTAGGGCTGTGGGTTGTACCAAATTCATTGGTAAAGAGCTGTTCAATAAAGATTTAAAGGAAAAGGGGACCGACACCATAGAGGCATCGGGATATTTCTCCCGATAAAGGTACCTTCTCCCTGTTGGTATAATACCATTGGACATCCGTTGGAATTTCTCCGATGTGACCAAAGCTTCCATTTCCCTTGGACTTAGGCCACAGGCATACATGGATCCAACCAAGGCCCCTGCAGACGTACCGCAAATATAATCGATAGGAATATGATGCTCCTCCAGGGCTTTTAAAACGCCAATATGCACTAATCCCGTTGCTCCACCGCCACTAAGCACGACTCCCACTTTCTTTTGACTGAAAACAGCTTTGGAACAGAGACTGCAAAAAAACACAAGAAAAAGGATGCTTTTACCCTTCAAAGTTTGTTCATTTGCACAAAAATACGCGCAATTTTAAGCCCATGAACCCAAAGCCAACAGAAAGTCATAATAATTTAACAATTACCCTTAAATGTTTTTACGGTTTCGAAGAAGTGCTAAAGGAAGAATTAGAGGAGCTCGGATATCAAAACGTGACCACAGGAAACCGGGCAGTCTTGCTCAAAGGAACATGGAAGGACGTTTACTTCCTGAACCTTTACAGCCGTTGCGCTATCAGCGTTTTGGTGGAGATTACACGATTTACTTTTCGCAACGAAAAGGATTTGTACGATGCCTCCTTAAGCGTAAATTGGTCGAAATTATTCCACGAATCGAATACGTTTGTAGTACGTGGTGCCATTCAAACCAAGAAAGTTCGCAACACCCATTATCCATTTTTACTGGTAAAGGATGGGATCGTTGACCATTTTCGTGAAAACAACAAAGAGCGTCCGTCGATTGACACCAAACATCCAAAAATTGTGATTGACCTTTACCTCAACGATAAAGAAGGTGTTATTTCGATTAACACCAGCGGTTTACCGCTTTTTCAACGAGGATATCGCACATCTACTGGAATTGCTCCTATCAACGAAGTTGTTGCTGCCTCTTTAATTCGACTTTCGGGATGGGACCGAAAGCAAGCCTTTTACGACCCGTTTTGCGGTTCAGGCACCTTACTGATCGAGGCCGCTCTTCTGGCAACGGGCGTTCCGTCGAACATTGAACGAACGCATTATGCCTTTAAAAACCTGGCAAATTTCAATGCAGATATTTGGGAAGAATTGTATCAAGGAGCTCCAAGAATAATACGGTCGCTTCCTTGCAAAATCGGCGGTTCGGATATTTCCGATGAGATGGTACTCAAAGCACGTCGCAACCTCAGAGGATTTTCTTTTGGCCGCTTTATCGAGATTAATTCCCAAGACTTCCAGGAGGTAACAACCAATGATTCCATTGAATTTATCCTAACCAACCCACCTTACGACGAGCGCATGGAATTAACGGATGAAACCCTTTACCAGCGACTGGGGACTTGGATGAAACACACGCAACAGGGCGTACCTATTTGGATTATCAGCAGCAATGCGGATGGATGGAATGCCATTGGCTTAAAGCCAAGCAAAAAATTCGAGGTTTTTAACGGCGATTTGAAGTGCAGTTTCCGCCGCTACGACACCTACGATTCTTTGACTAGCGCTCGCTGATTGGAACGTAATTTCGGTTCGTTGCCCCAACGTAAATCTGACGAGGACGTCCGATGGGTTCTTTGTTTTCGGTCATTTCTTTCCACTGAGCGATCCATCCTGGTAAGCGACCCAAAGCAAACATTACCGTAAACATATCAGTTGGGATTCCGATTGCTTTGTAGATGATCCCTGAATAAAAATCAACGTTTGGATACAAATTACGTGCTTTGAAATATTCATCCTCTAAAGCCACTTTTTCTAATTTCTTCGCAATGTCCAACAAAGGATCGTTCACCCCTAATTTGGAGAGCACGTCGTCACAAGCCTTTTTAATGATGGTAGCCCTCGGGTCGAAATTTTTGTATACGCGGTGACCAAAGCCCATTAAACGGAACGGATCTTCTTTGTCTTTTGCTTTGGCAACCCACTTGTCGACATCTCCACCATCTGCAGCGATTTGCTCTAACATTTCTATAACTTCTTGGTTCGCTCCACCGTGCAATGGTCCCCAAAGGGCTGAAATACCAGCAGAAACCGTTGAATAAAGGTTAGCATTCGAAGAACCTACAATTCGAACTGTAGATGTGGAACAGTTTTGTTCATGATCCGCATGTAGAATTAACAAGGTATTCAAGGCCGAAACAATCACTGGATCAACGGAATACTCTTCCGTTGGCATGGCAAACATCATGTACAAGAAATTTTTCACGTAATCGTAATCGTTTCTCGGGTACATGAAAGGGTGACTCGTCGAGTTCTTGTAGGACCAAGCCGCAAGCGTCGGTAATTTCGCAATTAATCGGTGAACGGTGAGATTCTTTTTCTCAGCACTACGGTTAGGATCCAATGATTCAGGATAAAACGTTGAGAGCGAGGAAATCATGGAGGAAAGAACTCCCATTGGATGAGCTTTCGCTGGGTATGCCTCAAAGAAACGCTTCATGTCCTCATGGACCAAGGTATGCTTTTTAATGCTGTTTTCGAAAGCATCCAATTCGCTTTGTTTTGGTAAATCTCCATAAATCAACAAATACGCAACTTCCAAGAAAGTCGCTTTTTCCGCCAATTGTTCGATAGGATATCCTCGGTAATGTAAAATCCCTTCTTCACCGTCCAAAAACGTGATAGCACTTTTTGTAGCGCCCGTATTCTTGTAACCAGTATCAAGGGTTACGTAGCCCGATAAATCCCTCAATTTTGAGATATCAATGGCTTTTTCATTTTCTGTTCCTACAACTACGGGAAGTTCGTATACTTTACCGTCTAATTCGATTTTGGCAGTTTCGCTCATGTTTTTTTTCTAGTTCAAAAATTTGTCCGCCTAATTTAGTGAAGAAATTTGGGATGCACCTATAAATTAAAGTAAAAGCATCACTTTTTTTTTCCCTCGGCCCTTGAGGCTCGTTACAAATTCTTTAAAATATAATCGTACATCATTGAAAATAAGTGATTTCGGGTGTTTCCGCCATAAATTCCATGATTTTTATTCGGATAGGCAAAAAAGTCAAATTGTTTATTCGCTTTTACCAAGGCTGTAACCATGTTCGCACTGTTTTGAAAATGCACGTTATCGTCCGCCATTCCATGAATCAATAGAAACTTACCTGTCAACTTATCCACGTGGTTGATCGGAGAATTATCGTCGTAACCTTTCGGGTTTTCTTGAGGAGTTCTCATAAATCGCTCCGTGTAAATGTTGTCATAATACCTCCAATTTGTCACGGGAGCAACTGCAATGCCCATTTTGAAGACGTCAGCCCCTTTGGTCATGGCCAAAGAGGACATGAACCCACCGTAACTCCAACCCATTATGCCTATGCGATTCGCATCAACATAAGGTAGCTTTTGAAAATATTTTGCCGCTCCAATGAAATCCTCCACTTCTAATTTTCCCAACTGCAAATAGGTTGCTTTCTTGAATCCCGCACCACGGTACTGCGTTCCCCTCGGATCCACACTGACCACGATATATCCTTTCGAAGCAAGGAGTTGATGAAACATGAAATCGTTACCATCCCATTGGTTCGTAACCTCGTTGTGCCCAGGACCGCCATAAACATTCATGTAAACAGGGTATTCGTTGGACTGATCAAAATAAGGAGGTAGGATTACGGAGGCGTTCAACTTAACCCCATTGACCTCTAAGGTTTGAAAGGTTTTCTTGCTCAAATTCAGCTTAGATAATTTGGATTTTAAGTCATTATTATCCTCTAATAATTTAATGAGTTTTCCTTCTCCATCGTACAGCGAATAAACAGGAGGAGTATTCGCTTCGGAAAATACGCCCACATAATATTTCATTCCTTGGGTAAAGTTCGCATCCGTCCAACCTTCCATGGGCGATAAAACCTTGACTTCTTTTGAGGGAATATGGATGCGGCAAAGTACTTTTGAAATTCCAGACTGTCCGGAGCGGGTATAATAAAAGTGGGCCCCGTCTTGACTCACCCCATAGGCATCGATTATGTCCAATTCACCACTGGTGATGGAGTTAAAGTTGCCGGTGTAATCCAAAGCATATAATTGATTGTACCCTGATTTTTCAGAGGTTAAGTAGAAACCTTCTCCTTTGGGCATAAAATGCAACGCTTCGTTGACATCCACATAGGAGGAGCTAACATCGGTATAAAGTATCGAATGAAGCGGTTTCTTTCCACTAAAATCTACCATGTGGTATGTGAGGCTATCTTGATGGCGGTTCATGGTCTGAAGAATCAATCGATTGGATACGTTGGACCATTGAATCCGAGGGATGTATTCGTAAAATCCAAGGTTTATAGCATTGATTTTTTTAGGATTGGATACGTTGACCCAATGAGCGCTTACTTTTGAATTTTCCTCCCCCGCTTTGGGATACTTGAATTCATAGCGATCCGGATATAATTCACCGTACATATCCATGCCAAATTCTTTTACTTTCTTTTCCACAAACTTTAAAAAAGCCAAGTACTTCGAATCAGGCGACCAACTGTAGGCTTTGGTAATGGAAAATTCTTCTTCATAAACCCAATCCGTGGTACCGTTAATGATTTTATTGCGCTTTCCATCGGTTGTAATTGGCGTAATTTTTTGGGACGCAATATCTTTTACGTACAAATCATTCTTGTAGATGAACGATACTTTTTTGCCATCGGGAGAATATTCGGCTAAGGTTTGCGGGCTGTATTCCTCCGATAAAGGTTCCAAGGATCGGGAGTCCAAGTCGTATAGAAAAAAAACGGCGCTGTAACTTCTTCGATAAATGGGAGTAATCGATGTCATAAGGAGGATCTTTCGTTCGGACTCATCAAAACGGTAATCCTCGACAGCGAACTCTTTTCCTCGATACTTGAGATCCTTCGCTTTAAGAAGGATTATAGGAGCCTCGTTTGGCTTTGAAATGTAGGATAGGGTTAAGTTTCCATCTTGGTCCAATTGCGTGTAACGATCCCCGTCTTTTAGAGTATTGAAACCGTCCACCCCTAAGGAGCGGTATTCAAATTTTTTCCAAATTTTTTCAACCGTAATTTCTTGAGCAAAAACCGGCACAGAAAGAAGAAAAATCGCAAGGATCTTAATGTATCTCATGGTAAAATTTTCTTGCTAAAATAGCATTTTTACCAAGATTGTTGAAATTAACGTTAAGGTAACCTACTGAAGAAGACTTTATTCCAAAAATTCCCATTATTTTTGTTCAAAATTTGAATGCATGAAACAACTTTTTACCTTATTTCTCCTCTGTGCAACGGCTATTGCCACTGCGCAAAGCAATTGTTCTGATCTATTCATTTCTGAATACGTTGAAGGTTGGTCTAACAATAAAGCCCTTGAGATTTATAACCCAACGAACCAGCCCATTAACTTGAGTGGTTATTTTGTTGTACGATATTCCAACGGTTCTTCCTCTGCAACCGTCGCCAACGCAGTACAATTGTCTGGAACAATAGGTGCTCACGATGTTTACGTTGCAGTGCTTGAAAAATTAGATACTGCTGGAACAGGTCAAGAGGCTCCTATTTGGGATTCGTTGCAAGTAAAGGCTGACGGATTTTATTGCCCTGTTTATAATACTTCGAATGCCTTTTATTGGAATGGCAACGATGCCGTGGTGCTTGCAAAGGGAACCTTACCTGCGAACCCTTCTGCCGTTATCAGCCCTGCAAACGTTCCTGGCTTTGCCTTGGTGGACATTTTCGGGAAAATTGGTGAAAACCCTGCCAACTCCACAGGTTCATCTGCCGGAAACGACGGAGCTTGGTCCACCACCTTTCCATACAACAACGGTCAAGGCGTATTGGTAACCAAAGACCACTCCATGTTACGCAAAGGCAGCATTCAAAAAGGCGTAACAACGCAGGTTGCGTTTTTCGACCCCTTGTTAGAATGGGATACCATTCCAGCGGTGATTGTTCGCTTAGATCAAAACGGAGATACGCTTTTTGGGCAGAGCGGAAATCCAATTCTTGATGGTAATTGGAACTCGCTTGGAACGCATGAATGCCAATGCAATCCTGCCTCTACTCAAACCCTTGAAGATATAAATTACTCGATTTATCCTAATCCTTCCTCCGGCACGTTCTACATTAACAATGCTACCGCGGTCAAAAGGCTTCAAGTATTGGATATTTTCGGTAAAACGATTCTAACCAAGGAAGTTCATAAACAAAAAACAATTTCCGTCGATATCGATGAGCCAAGGGGAGTGTATTTCATGAAAATCACCACCAAGGATGGTCATACCGACACTCGAAAAATCATTATTCGATAACTTACATTCCCGCTAAGGCGGGATTTTTTTTTACCATGCGCTTACCATTTATCCTAACGATTGTCTTATTTGGCCATTCGTTACTTGCACAAAAAGGTCAATTATCTGGGGTTATTTCCGAAGGGGCCTCCGGGCAAACTGTTGGCGGGGCCAAAATCGAGGTTAAATCAAGAAATACGGGCGCCGTAGTAAATCGCATGCTCTCCGAAAACAACGGTTCATACACGGTTCAGAACCTTCCCTATGGCGATTATCGCATCACGGTTACGATGATTTCATTCGATACCGTTGTGCGAGACTTTAAACTGAACAAAGCGGAACTGGTGCTTAACCTCAACATGGCTGGAAGCCTAGAATTTGATGAAGTCAGGGTAATTGGTAACATCGTAAAGGACGGTCCAGTTCCCATTGCCGTTACGAAAATAAGCACCAAAAAAATACAAGAAGAATTAGGTTCAAGGGATTTGCCGATGTTGTTGAATGGAACAGCAGGCGTTTATGCCACCCAGTCAGGCGGTGGTGACGGTGACGCGCGCATCAATGTTCGGGGATTTGACCAGCGCAACGTGGGAGTTATGATCGATGGAGTTCCTGTGAACGACATGGAAAACGGTTGGGTTTATTGGTCGAATTGGTTTGGTCTGGATGCCATCACTTCTACCATGCAAGTTCAGCGAGGATTAGGTGCCACGAAAATTGCCATGCCCTCCGTCGGTGGTACCATCAACATCCTCACCCAAGGAATTGGCAACAAAAAAGGAGGAAGTTTAAAGCAAGAATACGGTACCGGCAACATGATGCGAACGACTGCCTCTTACAACACAGGCATACTGAAAGGAGGATGGGGACTAACCGCGGCACTCTCTTACAAGCAAGCAACAGGATGGGTGGAAGGAACACCCAGCCAAGGCTTTTTCGGTTATCTAAAAGTCTCGAAACAATTTGACCAACATTTACTCACCCTTTCCGCTTTTGCTGCTCCACAACAACACGGACAGCGTTCCTTTAGGCAACCCATTCAATACTGGAGCGAGGAAGAAGCACGGAACAATGGAGCAACCATCGACACGAATGCAATTTTCAGTGATATGGGCCTACGCTACAACCAGCACTGGGGTTATAGAACCGTCAACGGAAAGGAAGAAGTCGTTTCTGAGCGCTTGAACTATTACAACAAACCGCAATTCACCCTGAAAGATTTTTGGAAGGTCAGTAAGAAATTGTCTATTTCGAACCTTGCTTATGCCTCCATTGGACGTGGTGGAGGAACAGCGTTATTCAACTCATCGGCGATCATTCGTGACTCCAATAATTTGATTGATTGGGACACCATGACTTATTTCAACCAATACAACCCGCTCTTTGGCACCCCCAACATCGACGCTCAATATTCTCCCACCGAAATTAAAAGTTCGCAAATCCTGTTATCCAGCGTGAACAACCACTTTTGGGTGGGATATTTAGGTCAAGTGAATTATGAGGTCAAGAAAGGATTCGAGTTTTCTGCCGGATTGGACGCTCGTTATTACCGAGGGTCGCATTATCAGGAAGTGAAGGATTTACTTGGTGGCGACTACTATGTCGATTTATCGGATAAAAATGCGGCAAGTCCCATGAAGCGTGTGGGAGATAAAATCGCGAAGAATCTGTTCAACGCAAACCGCGATGGCTTAGTGTCTTGGTTCGGGGCATTTTCTCAAGTTTCCTATGAATCCAAAACCGTAAGTGCCTTCGTAAACATAACAGGAATCGGAAATGGTTATCAAGGAATTGACTATTTCCAAAAACGCGAACTAAATCTTGGAGATACCATTCTACAATTTGGTTACGGCGATACGATTACCTATAACGGTCAAACCTACCACAGCTATTCTGAAGGTGTAGATTACGTAAAGACTCCGTGGAAATTCATCCCCGGCTTTACCTTTAAAGAGGGAGTATGCGTGAAGCTTAGCGAATTTTCAAGTGTGTTTTTAAACGTAGGTTATTTGAACCGTACTCCGATGTTTTCCAATGTAATTGACAATAATTACAACAAGTTTTTTGGGGTGATTAACAATGAGAAAATCTTAGCAATCGAACAAGGTTTTTCCTATGCATCTCGTACTTTCGGTGTCAATATCAATGCCTATGCGACCAACTGGAAAAACAAACCATTTCCATATGGTGTAGCCGTTCCAGATCCAAATGACCCTACGGAAACCATTCGTGTAAACATCAACGGCATGGATGCCATCCACTTGGGAGGAGAAATAGACGTCGCATGGGAAATTCACAAAAAAGTTTCCACGGAATTCATGTTCTCGATGGGTGACTGGTACTGGAATTCATCAAAAACAATCGTCATACCTCAGTACGATTCCCTCGAATACACCTTCAACGCGGAAGGTGTTGGTGTAGGAGATGCCGCTCAAACAGCTCTCTCGGCAACGGTGCGTTATGAGCCCATCAAAAACCTGTATTTCAAAGGTCAGTTTCAGTATTTCGACCGCTATTTTTCCGATTTCAATCCCTTCTCGCTGCAAGGAGTTAACGGAGGACGGCAATCTTGGATCATGCCTTCGTATTCCTTGGTTAATTTTTACGCAGGATACCGGTTCAAAATTGGCGAAGACGCTTTAAACCTTTCCGCCAACATCATTAACCTATTGAACACCGTGTTTATCTCGGACGCTACGAATAACAACAACGGCAACAATCAGAACTTTGACGCAACTTCCGCTTCGGTCATGTTTGGTCAGGGCTTGCGATTTAATGTATCTTTATCCTATCAATTTTAAGTATGAAACGAATTTTTACCCTCCTTGGAATCGCCACTAGCTTCGCATTTTCCTCTCAAACCATTCAGCAAGTGCGCAACATGTCCGTAGGAGCAACCGTTACCGTTCGAGGTGTGGTTTCTAACGGATCTGAACTCGGTGCCATTCGCTACCTGCAAGACGGAACGGCGGGAATTGCCTGCTACGGAAATAATTTGAGCAGTTTAACCACCGGTGACTCGGTTACGGCTACAGGGGTTTTGTTTGACTTCAGCGGATTATTGGAACTGTCTCCTACCAACAGTTTCACCGACCATGGCCCTGTTACTCCAAACGTACCTCAAGTCATTCCGATTACCAGTGCGGGGGAAGCATTGGAATCTCAACTGATTCGCATCGAGAACGTAACGTTTGTTCAAAGTGGAAATTTTGCAGGAGGCAACAGCACGGTACAAATCACCAACGGTGCAAACACCTTGGACGTTCGAATCAACGGATCCACCAACATTGACGGAACCGCAATACCTGCAGGACCGGTAACGATTACGGGCCTAATGGGTCAGTTCAACGCGAACTATCAGGTTGTTCCGCGCAGTTTGGCAGACATTGTTCCTTACGTTGCACCTGCACGCGAAATCAATGTGAAAATCAACGGAACCACCGCTTTGAATAATACAACTTATGTTATCGGTAATACCGCTAACAATGTCATCACCATCGAAAACAGCGGGGTACAAACACTTACGGTAACAGGAACCTCCATTACAGGTGCCAATGCTGCCGATTACACTACCAACCTGAATGCGACCACCGTTGCTGGATTGGGTTCCGGTAATTTTACCCTAACCTTTGCTCCTACTGGAAATGGTACACGCACTGCTACCCTAAGCATCGCCAACGATGACAGCGATGAGAATCCTTACGTTATTACTTTATCGGCCGTTGGCCTTGACAACCTGGCCACGGAGCCTACCACAAATGCGAGCAACCTTACCTTTTCCAACCTGCAAGCGTATACCTTAACCGGTGCCTACAATGCCGGAAACGGTGCGGAGAAATACTTGGTACTGTGGTCGAAAAACGGACCTGTTTCCGGATCCCCGATGGACGGAACTTCCTACCAGCGTGGAGATATCATTGGAAACGCAAAAGTAGCCTACAGCGGTAGCTCAACTACCTTTGTTCCTCGAGGTGTTCGTGCCAATCAACCGTACCACTTTGCCGTTTATGCATTCAACGGACCTGCGGGATTTGAAAACTATAAAACGACCAACCCAGCCATAGGAAATACCACAACCACCGGCTTAAATGTTGGCAATTATTATGCGGGAATCAATGCACAAAGCCCCACTTTTTTAGGCGACCTATCGGCCTTAATTAACCCCCACACCTTCATCAGTTACTTCAATTATAAGCAAACCGTGATGAATCAATTTGAGGTTTCGGATACCACCAACGGTCAATCCTATGTGACTTGCGTTTATACCGGAGAAAACAAAGTATTTAATGACCCTTTCGATTGGAGCGCAGCCGGTTATTCTCGTGAACATACGTACTGTCACTCATGGATGCCAACCTTTCCTTGCGATAATCCGGAAGAACCGGAATATACGGACCAACACAACCTCTACCCTACCAACTTGGCCAATGCCAACTCCTACCGAAGCAACCTACCCTTATTGGAGATCACTGGGAATGTACTATTTACGTTTCTCGAAGGAAGCGTTGGATATAACGGAAATCAAATGTGCTATGAGCCCAGAGATGCCCAAAAAGGAAATGCAGCCCGATCGATTTTTTACCAAGCGACCTGTTACAACGGCCAAAATGGATTGAATTGGAGTTTACCTGCCTACCAAGATCAAGAATCTTTGAAAAATTGGCACTTCAACGATTTGCCGGATTCCTATGAAATTGCCCGTCAAGAATACATATTCAGCGTTCAAGGAAACCGAAATCCTTACATTGATTCGGTAGAATTCGTTTGCCATGTCAACTTTGCGAACATGAGTTATTTAGCAGAAAATTGCAACGTAGGTATCGAGGAACAATTGGCAGCGAACTTTTCGGTGTTTCCGGTTCCTAGCCGAAACCAGGTCTTTGCACAGGTGAATAACACGAACATTACCGCTTACAGCGTAACAGACCTAAGCGGAAGGGTCATCATGGAATCTTCGAACCTCGAATTGCCGGTTTTAATCCTTAACGGGGCTCAACTGAACGCCGGAAAGTACCTACTTAGCGTTCAGACTCCTTTTGGAGTCGCTAAAAAAAGCTTTGTAATCGAATAATGCGTTTGGTTTTGTTGGCAATTGGGTTGTTCGTGATTGGAGCATGCTCCCACAACATCAGTTTGCACAGCGGAACCAAAAACATGGGTTTAGATCAAAGCTATGCTTCGAAAGTGGAGATAAGTTCTATGATTCAACCCTATTCCGACAGTTTAAGTGCTGAAATGGGAGAGGTCATCGGCCGAGCCGATACGAGCTTTGACTTGGCCTACCCCAACTCGAATTTAATGAATTGGGCGGCAGACGCATTACTGCAACAGGAAACGCAAGCCGTAAAAATGCGAGAACCGGTGGTAGTACTTCTCAATGCCGGAGGGCTCAGATCAAGCATCAACCGCGGAGAGATTACCGTGGGAGATCTCTACAAGCTCATGCCCTTCGACAATGTGGTGGCTTGGGTTCGCTTGCCCGTGGAACGAATTTCCGAAATAGAAAAGAACCTGAGCCAACAGGCGAAAGGCGTTGCCTTATCCAATGCGCGCTTTGAAAAAGGCAAGCTAACGGTAAGCAACTTGTTACCAGAGCATACCCACATAACCTTCATCACCTCGGATTACCTAGCCTTTGGTGGCGACAAAATGACCTTTTTCCTGCAACCGGAGTCAGTGAATATTAGCAGACGTAACATGCGGGACGTATTCATTCAAGCGGTGAAACAGCAGGGAACCCTTACAAATCGAACCGAAAAACGCTACATTCCATGAACCGCAGGCGATTTTTAGGAACCACAGGACTGGCGACCTTGGGCGTTTTAAGCGGAAGCTTGGACCTTCGGGCTCAAACCTTGGCAAAGGGTAAAAAACTAACCATCCTCCACACCAACGATACGCATTCGAACATCGATCCATTTCCCATGTCGCATGCGAAGTACCCTGGAATGGGTGGCGTAGCCAAAAGAGCTGCGTTGATTGAAAAAATCCGCGCAGAAGAGGAACACGTGTTGTTGTTGGATTCCGGTGACATCTTTCAAGGAACGCCTTACTTCAACAAATACCATGGTGTACTCGAAATGAAACTCATGAGCGCCATGCAATACGATGCTGCGACCATGGGCAACCACGATTTTGACATCGGATTAGATGGGTTTAAAAAGGCACAGCAACATGCCAATTTTCCCTTTCTATGCAGCAACTACGATTTTAAGAATACGCTCCTCGAAGGCGCAACACTGCCTCATTTAATCGTGAAGAAAGGTGGGCTTCGGATTGGATTATTTGGCATTGGAGTTAACCTTGAGGGATTAGCAGGAAAGGCTAATTACGGAGGAATGAACTACCTCGACCCCGTTCAAGTAGCCAACGATACAGCGAAGTACCTGAAAGAAAAAAACTGTGATCTCATCGTATGCTTATCGCATTTAGGCTTTGAATATGCTTCGAATCAAATATCGGATAAGGTATTGGCATCCCAAAGCAGCAATATACACTTCATTTTAGGGGGACATACCCACACCTTCTTAGAAAAGCCCTTGCTTACAGAAAACCGCGATAAAAAGCCGGTATTAATCAACCAAACAGGATGGGCAGGCTTATTCCTTGGAAGGATCGATATTGATTTTCAAAAAGCTATTTTCAGCCATGAAATGATGGTCGTTTAAGGGAGTTGTTTATTTTTCAACTTTTTGAAAATCGTTTATTTCGTCAACATTTAACTCCATTTTGCCTTTACGATTAATGCGCGGCAGTATTGGTTCAAATTTTGCATCCATTATAAGGTCTTTATATGTGTAGGAATGTCTTGAATGCACGGTTTGTTCATAGGTATCATTAATCGACTTGATAAAAACCATGATCTCCACGTCATTCTTTTCATAATCTTCCAAAGAAAAACCGAAAAGAGGACTTTCACTATGTATTGGATGAACAATCGTCCAAGTTAACGCGAGAAAACTAATTTTCCGAAGTTCTAAATCCAAGGGAATAAACACCCTTTTACCCGATTCCCAATCGATCATCGATAATATAACTTGTGCTTCCGCCTCAATTAGTTCGTTCTGCTTTGGATTGGTGATACGAAACATCAATCCTTTCAACGTTTTGTAGGGAGAAATCAGAACGTTGCGGCTGTACATCAGAAAACTTCGAGGCCTTGAAAAACGCGCATACAAAATCCCCGTGGCTAGCGCAAAGCCCATTAAACCTAAGGCAGCCTCAACTGTTGCTAAGGCTCCCGCAATATTGCCTTTAGGAAAAATATGACCATACCCAACCGTGGTTAAGGTTTGAGCGCTAAAGAAAAACAACTGCATGAAATCATTGAAGGGAGTTGAGGTTTGGACATTCCCAAAATGATCAATGCCTATCCAATAGTAAAGGCTTGCAAATAGAAGGTTTATCAGTAAAAAACCGAGTATTACCAATATTAAAAACTTGGTGCGAGGCATCGTAATTAAGGCATGATATCCATCGAAATTTTGCCAAAATTTTCGGCCTTTTCGCCGGACATTCACTGAACCATCGTTGTTAATATATCGAGAATTGGTGGCGTAGTTTTTCGTTCCAAAACCTATTTCGTCCGTCGATTTATCCTTTTCCATGCCTTAAAAATAATGGATTTTACGGAGTCTGAACGGTTCCAAACAAAACAACATTAATTCAAAAAAAGTACCCGGTTAAACTTCCGTTAAATGTCGAATTGAGATCCCACTCATGGCATTTTAAAAGGATAAAGTCCCTAATTTTGATACAACAAACCTACTCACCTTGAAAATCAAACTCTTAGCCGCAACCACGCTTATTCTTTTGGGCCAATTTAAGGCTCAGACCAGCGTTACCCCTCAAGAGTGCATCGCACCGTTTTACCATGGCGTGGCCTCAGGCGACCCCTTGAGCGATCGCGTAATTATCTGGACACGGGTTACTCCAGTGGATTATGGCCAAACATTAACCGGTACCTACCAGGTAGCCACTGATGATCAATTTACCAATGTGGTGGCCAACGGTAGTTTTAGTACGGATTCCACCAAAGACTTTACCGTAAAAATCGATGTAACAGGACTTAATCCCAACACCTTTTACTACTACGAATTCGAACACAACGGGGCCTACAGTTTGGTCGGAAGAACCAAAACACTGCCCCTTGGAAATGTAAGTAATATGCGCCTTGCTGTCGTTTCTTGTGCCAGTTTAGAATCTGGGTATTTTAATTCCTACGATGCCATTGCTCAGCGCAACGATGTGGATGCAGTGCTCATGCTTGGCGATTACATCTACGAATACGAAAGCCAAGGATTTGGCCCAAATGCCAATGTGGATCGAACATGGGAGCCCGCCGTTGAGATAACAGAACTGAACGAATACCGTTTGAGGTATAATTCGTACCGATTGGATTATGCCTTACGCAAATTACACCAAAACTTTCCGTGGATCTGCATTTGGGATGACCACGAAACAGCGAACGATGCTTACACCGGGGGTGCGGGAAACCACCAAGGCAACGAAGGCCCGTGGAACCAACGCATGGAAGCAGGGAAACGCGCCTATTTTGAATGGATTCCCATTCGACCGAAAGCTCCGGGAAACCAGGAGATTTTTAGGACCTTTGAACTGGGGGACCTTGCCAAAATCATCATGCTCGATACGCGTTTGGAGGGAAGGGAAGAACAACTGGGCGCGAACGATCCGAACTTTACAGACACGAGCAGAACCCTATTGGGAACACCGCAATTGAATTGGTTTAAAAACGAACTGAGTACCACGACCCAGCCATGGAAAATCATAGGAAATCAAGTCATGATAGGAGCCGTTGAAATTTTAGGAACCCCCATTAATACCGACTCTTGGGACGGTTATCCAGCAGAAAGGCAGAAATTGTTCGACCACCTTTCGACCAACAACATCGACAATACGGTCGTGCTAACTGGCGACATTCATACCAGCTGGGCTTTGGACCTGAAAAATGGGAATATTCCGGTAGGAGTTGAAATGGTCACACCCAGTGTTACTTCACCGGGATCACCGATTAACTTATCCGCTTTAATAACCGTTCAAAATCCGCACATCAAATACGTAGAACTCACCAAAAAAGGGTTCATTTTGGTGGATATCACGCCTCAACAAGTTCAGGGCGATTGGTATAATGTCAATACCATTGATCAAATGGATGCTTCCAACAGCTGCGTTAAATCCTACGTTACGAATGCGGGCAGCAATGTGCTAACCTTAGCCAATGTCCCAGCAACAGGTCATGGCGCGTTTCCGCAAGCCCTTGCAGGTCCTTGCAACCGATTCTATGTTGGTTTGAATGAAGCACCCAAAGGCGTAATTTTGGGCTTGTATCCTAACCCAAGTGCCGACTTGATTAAACTGCAAACGCATCAGATTCCGCTCGAAACAATTTACGCTGTTGCATCGGATGGAACTCGGATTCCTCTTCAACATGCCACAAGCACTTGGGAAAACGGCACCACCATCACCTCGGTAGATATTCGTTCACTGATGCCAGGAAATTATTTCTTGGTTTTTGGGAGTGACACGAATCGTCATACTCTACCCATCATTAAACAGTAAAGAATGCAACGGTTCATTGCTGTTTTGTTCCTTTGTTATGTCGGATATTTTTACTGCCAACTACCATGTGGAGGAAGCACCTTTACCTTAACCAACTCCCAATTGGGTACCGTGTCTTCCAATGTCAGCAGCTACACCTATTCAATGGCAACCTTCAACATGCCGTTCAACGTATTCGTTCAAAAAACTTCGGGAAACGGGCCTAATTTTTACCCGTACGGCGCCAACTCACTTTGGGTAGGAAAGGACAACAACGTGAACTTGGATTCTGTCGTGGTGGAAATCACGTTTACGGGTGAAGTATACGGAGTTATGTTGGATTTCGGGGCCATCAACAACAATGTTGACGGAGAAGAACAAATTCAACGGATTTATCCTAAATTATCCAACGGACAACTGCTGACCCAAGGGGTAACATACACCTACCAACCCGGTGTACCCAGTGGTACTGTTGGTGGAACCTATTTTGTCAACAGTTCGAAAACCATTAGAGCCTATTCGGGAAATGCAGACGATGGACGGTTGATTATTTCGGCATCCACGCCTTTCAAAAAAATCCGTTTCACCCAACGTGAAATCAGTGCTTTGAGCGTATCTGGTCCCAATGGCATTTTGGTAAAACGCATTTCCTATTGTCCGGTCATTCCCGACATTGCCGTTTCGGTACAAAATATTAACCAATCCATGAATTCCACGTCATCGTTCGGTACCGTAGGAATTGGAAATAGCGTTACAAAAACCTTTCAAATCTCAAACCAAGGAACGGGTAACTTAACCCTTAACTCATTTAATCTCACCAACGGAGTCCACTGGCAAATCTTGAACAATCCAAGCCTAACCGTTGCTCCATTGGATACCGTTTTCCTAAATGTAGCCTTCGCACCCACCGCTTCGGGGAATTTAAGCGACCAAATAACCTTCACATCCAACGATTGGAACGAAGCCAGTTACCCCATCAATCTAAGTGGAATCGGCGTTGCATCTCAGCTGCAACTGCAACACCTGGGACAAAGCATTCCCGCCTCAGGGACCATTAACGTCGACAGCACCTTGTTGGGAACTTCCTTAACGGATTCGGTTTATTTGTTCAACAACGGACTGGGCACTTTAGCTATTAACGGAGTGCAAATTTCTGGCTCCTCCTTTGCGTGGGTTCCTTCGGTCATGCCCATCAGCCTTGCCCCCGGCAGCGGTCAATACCTTCATTTTACTTTTACCCCTACAGCGGGAGGTCCTTTAACGGGGTCTCTTCAACTGCAATCCAACGATCCAAACAGTCCGCAGTCTTGGGTATTGAACGGTTATGGAATCAATCCCTTTGCTGCAACCCCAGAAATACAAGTAATTTATAATTCTTCGGATTTTGCCAACGGAGCGGTATTAAATTTTGGAGGGTGTACGGCTGGCAACACGCTCACCCTTCCGATTACGATCAAAAACATCGGCCTTGCAAACCTCCTATTGTCCAATCCCCAAAGCTCGAGTGCCATGTTCTCTTTTGGAAGCTCTATTGCAGGTACATTGGCCCCCGGTGCATCGATCAATACCACCGTGCAATTTACGCCAAGTATTATTGGCCTAACGAATGGAACTCTTTATTTTACGACCAATGACCTGGATGAGAATCCCTTTGTTTTGCACTTGGTGGGAACAGGAATGGCACCAAACCTGAGCAATTGTCAGGGTTGTAACCATCTCAAAGTCAATTCTAATCCTATGCACAAAGCTGAATGGGTGGATAACCTTCCGATTTTGGAGTGGCAACACGAGGAAGGTAAGGGTATCGCTTATTACAAAGTTGAACTTTGGAAAATCAGCAATGCAAACAATACGGAAGTTGCAGTGGCCATAAACGGAAACCTCATCAATACCGTTAACGCACCGAATTCTGTGAGCCATGCAAAGTTGGTAGTAACTATACCTCTACTCTACAAAACCTTGTACAGCTGGCGTGTGACGGCTTTTACTACAAACCACCTCCCTTTGGCCTGTTTCAAGCGCCAATTTACCACCATTCCAAAACCTAATCCTTTGCCCTTAACTTGTTCGGGGGTGCCCGCTGGCGTAGATCCCTTCGGAACCAAATTAGGTGCAGTCAACAACGTACCTGTTTATAAAAACGGTGGGTGCGAAAACGGAATTTACAATAAATCAAGTACGTTGATCAGTAGCCAAAGCGGCTGGACTTACGGGTGGCAATGTGTGGAATTACCTGCTCGGTATTACTTTACGCGGTACCGTATCAATATTCAAGGGGGCAACGGCAAGGATTACTTTGATGTTACAGGAAACCGAAAAGGATTGCGGCAAATGACCAATGGACTTACAACTTCTGCACCAAAACCCGAGGACATGATTACGTTCATGCGAGCTGATCCAACTTCAGCCGGACATGTCTCGGTAGTTAAAAACGTTAGTCCCTCCATAAGCCTTAACGTTGCCAATTATACCATAAAAACATTCCAACAAAATTGGGGGAGCAATGTCGCGCAGCATTTGAATTATTCCATTGCACTAAAATTCCAAGCTGGAAAATGGAAAGCGACCAGTACCTACCCTACCACGAGAGGTTGGGTTCGAGCGGTGCCTGAAATTGTAACTCCCGGATCAACGAACAGCATACCAACCATTAGCACTACCACGCCCACCTTCACATGGATCAAGCATAATAATATCAAAGGATATAATGTTCGTTTGTACCGCCTTAACGGCACATGCTACCAACAGGTTGGAAATACGATCAGCATCACAGGAAACCAAATCAACGGGCTTGGATTCCCTGCATTAACGCCCGGTGCAACCTACAAATGGACCGTAGAAAATATATACTACAACGTGGCCCCCATTGTTTTTAATCAGAGTACGAGCATCTCCAGTTCTGCGGTAAAATCCGTATTAAGCGACAATTACTATTTCAAAGTAAGCGCCAGTGCTCAAGGGGGCAATGTTGGTCCGGTTGCTGTTAGCGGTGGTGCGGTGGCAAATCTCTTCCTACAGAGCGTTGCATCGCCCCTCAACGGTACCTCGATTTTCATTAAAAACCACAACGATTGGGTATACCTCGACGAAACCCATGGAAACGGAGCCACTGACATATTGCAGGAATTTTCTCCAAAAATAGGTGATTCAATCGCCCTCATCCGGCCAGGTTTTTATCCGATGACCTACGCATTGAGCAGCACCAATATTGCGGACAAAATGAAGGTTCCAATGATTGAGCAGTCCCCTGCCATCAAATTTTCAGTGAGCCATGAACATCGATTGGGTCAGACCTTATTAAAAATTGAAGGCGCCCATTGGAAAGGCTTTCGCATGGCACAAGAGGGTGACTTCAGCTCAGAAATTTGGCCTTCGAATACGCTTGAAATTCCCGTTCGCTTGAATCCTGGCATGAACTATTTTCAGTTCTTGGTTTTCAACGACCATGACACCCTTTTAATCTCCGACAAATGGTTATTTACCGATCCGAATAATCCCACTCGAAAAATTCAATTGGTGAATCGCAACAACCATGAAGTCAGCATATACATCGATGGGGATTACTACCAACACGTAAGTGCCAACACCTTGCTTACATTACCTGAAGGGGCCTACACTTTAACCCTAACATCGCCGGGATACAAGCTTGTACGTTTTATAGTGGAAAGCGACACCTTATTGGTGTATCAACCAGAGCTTCTCCCAAGTGAACGCATCGATACGGTGTTCGAATCGAACCCAGCGACGGCTCATTACCTCGGGGCGGGATTGAGCTTTCACTCCTCAGCAAAAGAAAACGTGAACCTTCGCATTACCGAAGTTGCTGAAATCGTTGAACTCAATCCCTGGAGCGAAGTCCTTGAAATCTCAACAAACCCGTGTTGCTGGGATGCTGCTTGGTTCATAGACAAATGCCAACAACCTGAACGCCTTGCCTTGTGGGTTTCAGATGGGGTTCATACCAAGGTTTTGGAGTCCGAAGCTTGGGGAGATAGCATTGTGTATGATCCTGAATATCAAATTCTAAAATTGAAGCATTGGTCGGCTTCGTGGAAGGTAGCCTTGATTACCTCACCAAGGAATTCCATGAATGGATTGAGTTCAAATTTCTCTGTACTTCCGAATCCCAGTTCTGGCGAAAAGGTGGTGATAGCGCAAGGTTTAGGCTTAGCAACGTGTTGGTTCAGAGCCATCGATGGGACAGGAAAACTGGTGGTTTCCGAACAACTTACCTTCGACATGGGAGCAACTACCCTGAACCTGCAAGGACTTTCACCGGGTGCTTACGTATTTCAATTTGAAACTTCCCAAGGGACTGAACAGCTTAGATTTGTTCGTCAGTAGGGATAATGAGTTGGTCCATCAAACATTGGAGAGCTTAGAATACCGAGTATTCCGGCAGAAGGGCCGATTGTGTGCGAAATCACCTCAAATCCAATTACTCCATCCAATGCGATGGGTAAAATCATCCATTTGGATATTCGTACCCTACCATTTCGGCCCAATGGGATAAATGAAAATTTACATAGAACGATAAATTTTACGAATATAAAAAAAGGGAGCTAGGCTCCCCTTTTCAATATCCGATTAAAAGTTCTTTAAAGCTTTACAAATCGAACTCTGGCTGAACCTACTTGCAATAAATAAGATCCGGCCTTCAAATATGATATATTCGTTGATCCATTCGTTAGAGTGGTCGATTGAATTAAATTACCAGACAAATCAAATAGCTTAAATTCACTATCGTGAGCTACTCCTCCAACGGTCAGTTGATCAGCGCTTGGATTAGGATAAACATAGAATTGATTATTGTTAATCGTGCTGATACCATTTACACAATCAACATCCTCGGAAATTACAATTTCAGTTGATGAAAATGCAGTACATCCGCTGAGGTTCGTTTTACTTTGAGTGTAAACTCCAGGCGAAGTGACGTTAAACGTTGAAGCGTTGGCACCATTAATTTCTTGACCGTTCAAATACCACTGTAGGGAACCTCCATTCGCTCCTTGTAACGTAATCGTATCTCCAGGACACCACAGTGAGTCTCCATTTTGGATTGTAATGTTCACACTTGGCATGGCGTAAGCACTCACATTAATTTCCTCACTCCACATGTAGGTTGGTGTTAATGTATTATTTAATGTCACCAAACAACGGTAGGTTCCTGCCGTATTTACCGTTATTGATGGAGCATTACCAAACGGAATCATTTGACCATTAAAATACCACTCATAAGAAGTACTATCCCAGATACATGAAAGCACTAACGAATCACCGGGACAAAATCCAGTATTTTCGTCGTTGGACAATAACTTAATTATCGAAAGATCCATGATACTGTTAAAAGAATCATCATATTGAGTAAGTGTTACCAGGGTTGTATCGGTTACATACATTTCACCTCCATATGCGGAAATAAGCATGGTATTGGATGCAGCGTCGTAAAACGCACCGTGTAATTCATCATCTACTAACAAGGGACCATAAGAACTAACGGTTTCTGTATTGGTAGTTAAATCATAAATGTACAGTGCATTCGGATTAAACCCTTCATAGATGTACAATGAATTGTTATTCGGATTGTATTCCATAGCGCGTGAATCGGTAACAGCAGATTGTCCCACAAAAACCTCCGAGCTGTCTTGCGGATTATATCTCCAAATTTGTCCAGCAATAGCACCATTATTTCCATTACCACCAATCAGATAAATTGACCCATCGGCTGCCATATCACCCGAATTGTAAAAATTATTGGTTAAATCAACCACTAGGGTGTATGCCCCTGTAGTTGGGTCTACTTCAAAGAGGTTTCTATCACCTTGAATCCCCCCGTTGGCATTAAAATCAGAAAAAAGTGCCCAAATCTTACCTGAATTAGGATCCTGAAAAATAACATGGCCATTTCCGCCGGCCACATTACTAATATTTTCATTAGATGTTAGGTACGTGGAATCGTTTTTAAAGAAATCTAAGGATGCAATTGAAGAGATTCCAATTAGACGAAAACTGGTGGTATCCTGAGCAAGGATGTTGGTAGTTATGCAAAGTACAAATAAACAGAATGCGGTAATTTTTTTCATTAGTTTGTTTTAAATTATTTCACAAAGGTACTATTAATAACCTCACAAATACGGTATCAACAGAATAGCACAAATAACTTAAGTAAAACCAACTGACTTAATTTCAGTCGATGAAAATCCTTTTAATGCAACCAACTCATTGCCAATACAATCCGAATCCTTCGGAAAAACTTATAACATGAGTGACTTTTAATAAAACAAGGTTTTCTTTCCCTTTTGATTACCGTGATATTCCGCCTTATTCGATTTTTCCGTTCCCATGGCCCAAATGACATTCAAGGGACCGCCGCTCTTCGTTAACTCCGTGAAATCGAAGTCTTCTTCGTCGCCAGTGGCTATCGCTCTTACCATCTCAAAGGACCGCCGTCCATCCTCCATGGCCTCAGATTGGATCCTCCAATGTTGGAGTGCATCCCGTTTTGGCGGTGCATAACCCGTAAGTACCGCGTCATACGGACGTAAATCGACGAACGCTTCCTTCCATGCGGGAACCATGCATACGTCTACCCCACGTTGCATTCTCTGGGCATTAAATCCCAACGCAAACCACGCATTCGCGGGGCCTTCCAACCTCAGATAAACGCTGTCCGAGAGGGTCAACTGAATTCCCACCCATTGCTTGGTCAAGGTATCCCCGAAGTTTTGGCGAACCGTTCTCTGCGCATTTGCTTGAACTCCCAATACCAACGTTAAAACAAAGACCTCGAACCGCATGCTACTCCGTTACTAAAATTTTAATCGCTTTTCGTGTACTTCTCAGTATGTACATTCCTGGAGTCACATCCATTCTTATGCGAAGGGTTGAAGGCTCTACCGCCAAAACTAAACGACCGTTGTAATCCCACAAATTCCAATGACCTTCAGGTAAAATCATTTCAGATCCACGCTGCACCAAGGTAGGTATTGCTAAAGGCGCTCCGTTTTCGTCAAGCGAACCTGTAAATACGGTCAAATTTACCGTCACCGTACTGTCGCAACCGTTCACGGTTGTCAAATTTTGCGTGTATACACCGCTTTGCACATAGGTTTGATTGTTCCACACAAAACTTCCGGTTACCGTGGTATCAAAACTCACCGTGAAAGAAGGATCAAGGGTAAAATCGATATTTATCGTTGAATCACATCCCAAAGCTGAAGGCAAAACCTGTTGATAAACTCCGGTTTGGGAATAGGTAATTCCATTCAGTGTAAACGGACTGCATTGAGCAAGGGTCAAGTTCGTTGATGAATTGCTGAGGATGGTTAATTGCAGCGTCACCAAGGAGTCGCAACCCCCAGCTGTCGTTCCTTGATAGGTGTAGGATCCACTGCTGGTATAAGCCTGATTGTTCCAGATAAAGGTATCGCATGCGGTTTGTTGAATGAAAGCATTGTAGGCAGGATTAATGGTTACCGTATGGGTAGCCGAAGGTCCTTGTCCGCATTGATTCGAAGCATTGACTGTTACCGTCATGGAATTCATGCCTGGGAGGATGGGATAGGCAACGGTGGGCTGTACCGTGGTTGTTTGTACCCCTTGTTGGGACCAATTGTAGTTGGTGGCTCCGTTAACAATGCTTGCATTGAACGTGATGGTATTGCTATTGCTGCAGACACTCGCAGGTGCGTTGACAAAGGCAGGAGCCTGAGCAGGCGCGTTGATTAGGGTGACCGTTACTGCAAGCCGATTTTGCGATTCAAGGCCTCCCACAGTCTGAGATGCATGGTAGGTGGTTCCGTTGACTAAAGGAGTCGCAACCGCCAAAGGACTTCCCCCCGAAGCGTTGGCATACCATTGAATGTTTGACCCAACCGCTACTAATTGAGCAACCGTTGCACCGGCACAAAAGGTTTGATTTGCTGATCCTGTGGGTGGAGGGGTTACAGGTACTAGGGTCAAGGTAGCCGTGGTTATACCGCGATTGGTGTTACCATGGTAGGCATAGTTGAAGGAATTGGTGTTGGCACGAGCCCAAATCAAGGAAAGGGTTCCTGGGGCTGCCGTAAAGGTATAATCGTTGGGGTCGCCGGTACTCAAAGCCCGCGTTGCTATTACGGTTCGCACACCGCCCGCAACTTGGTCCGAAGTAATCGTCCAATTTTGTTGTGCGTCAGTTGCAGGGGCAGAATAACCCGTAAGGTTGGCATCAAAATTTGTTAACGCTCCAGCCGAATGCACCCCAACCACATCGGTACCCGCCGCCATGGACGAAGCATTAAAACCTAGGGCAAACCAACGAGTTGACGGTCCTGTTAAGGTAAGCGTAACGTTGGGACCAATGTCCAATTTTGCCGTCATGGCCAAACCAGCGGTTGAAGATAAGTTAACTGTTCCAGTAGTGTAGGTTTGGGCACCAAGGGTACCGAGAACCATTAAAAACAAAAGTAGCAGTTTATTCTTTTTCATACTTCTTAAATTGTTGGCTGAGTTGTTCGTCTTTGTAGAACTTGAGCAAATCCCGCAGCGTTCTTCCTTTGGGATCGGGAATTGATGTGTCTGCTTTGTAATGCAGTAATCGTTCTACCATCGCATAGCGTTTGAGGCTCATGGCCATGTGCAAGGGCGTTCCAAACTGGGCAAACTGGCAGGTGTCATTGGGCGAGTAACCCAAGGCCAAGGTATAGTCCAACATTTCCAAGTTGTCTTTGAAGATCATGCCGTAGATGGCCGATCCTTCTGCAGCGCAATAGGTAACATCGGCTCCCCGGGTAATCAAGTACTTCGCTACTTCATTATTTCCCCGATAACAGGCCAAAATGAAGGGGGTTATTCCTCGGTCCGACAAACGGTTGACCGAAGCTGAGTCTTTATCCAAACAAGCCTTCATTTGTTCAACGGTACCGGTTCTTGCCAATTCATGGACGTCTTGCCCAAAAAACCAAGCGTTCATCGATACAAAAAATACAACTGCTAAATTTTTCATCTTACTGATTATAAAAATAACCCTTTAAAGGGAATAAAAGTTCATTTATTACTAACGTTTTAGATGAAAAAATACATGTCCCTGTTGTTCATCGTTGCCCAATCCTGTCAAACGGTATTTCATGAAATACACCCCTTCCAAAGCTTCGTTACCGTTAGCGGTGGTGCCGTCCCACGATTGATTCAACTGGTTCAATACGGCCATTACTTCGCCCCAACGATTAACAATAACCGCTTCTTGGGTTAAAGCGTTAATCGATTGAATACCATACGTATCGTTTTGACCGTCGCCGTTCGGCGTAAAGACATTGGGAATGAAAATTTCGATATTCCCGCATGGTACAATGGTCACCGTAACCAAGTCGCTTGCTATGCAGCCGTTGGCATCCGTCACCGTATTATCCACCGTAGACGATACCATTGGTGCAGCCCAGTAACTAGAGGTCCCCGTACTTCCCATCCAAGCATAGGTATAGGGCGCCGTACCCCCCGAAGCAGAGGCCGTCAGTTGCACGGAATCACCCGAACAAATTTGAACGTCGGCAATGGAATTTAATGTCAATGAAGGCGGTTCTGTAACCGTTACGTTGAGGGAATTTTGACAGCCATTGGCATCCGTTGCGGTAACCGTGTATTGTCCAGCAGCTAATCCGCTGAAAAGCCCCGAGGCTTGCGAGGGTCCGTTGTTCAAGCTGTATTGGTAAGGAGGCGTTGAACCGCCCGCACTTGCTTGAATGGAACCGTTGGAGGCACCAAAACACAAGGCTGGTGTTAGGACAGGATTGTTCAACACCGGTCCGCCCAAGGTTGGGACATTGATTTGCAAGGTACTGGTGCAGCCGTTGGCTAAATCGGTTACCACCACTGTATAATTTCCACCGGCGAGGTTTTGAATGCTCGCGGAAGATCCTGCGTTGGGATTCCAAGCGTAGGAATAATTTCCACTGCCACCGCTCACGGAAATTTCAATGGCTCCAGTAGAACTTCCACAATCCGTTCCCGTAACGTTTAAAGTATTCACTTGAATTTGCGGTGGTGAGCTTATCACCAAGGTGGTGTCGCCCGTACAAAGGTTCGCATCGGTGACAGTGACCGTGTAGGTACCGGCCGCAAGACCCGTTTGTGAAGCCCCTGAAAGATTGCCAGGCATCCATTGATAGGTATAAGGAGCCGTTCCGCCCGAGGCGCTAACATTCGCCGAACCATCGGTCAGTCCAAAACAGGTTGCGTTAACGATATTTGAAGGAGTCAGGGTAATGCTAGGGCAAGGGTTTGGATTGCACGGCGCCAAATTGGCGAGGGTGAATACCTGAACGGAACCTCCAGCATCGGTGACTTGAACCTGGGCCACGCCGTTGGGAGCAACCGCATTGTTGCCGTTGGCAAAATTGACCCATTGTGCCGGTGAATTGCACGAATTAACCGGGGTTAGTCCGTTCAAACACTGTCCAAAAAACCAAGTGTAACCGCAATTCTGACATTCGGTTTGGTTGGTAATGGGCGTATTTTGCGCTGCTTGGTAATAGGCCCACGTGTAAGGCGCCACTCCCCCACTCACCGTAATCGAACCGTTTGCTTCAACACAGGCGGTCAACCCTTGGCAAGGACTCACCACAATACTTACCGACTCCGAACCGCACGCCAAGGTGTAGGTGATGGTTTGGTTGCCCACTCCGGCATTGGCAGGGGTAAACACACCAGCAGCCGATACGCCTGGACCGCTCCAAGTTCCACCCGGTGTGGCTGCAGATAATTGAATGGGGGCATCGGTGATGCATACGTTTTGCACAGGGCAAATTGAGGCATCGCAACAGTTGGTCGACAAAGGTGCACATGCGGCTGCGGCAAAGGTTTGTACGTACCCCGTTCTAACATTGCTCGAGGACGTTCCGGTACTTCCCACCGCGACGATATCTCCTCCGTTCAGGACATGCACGTCGTACACTTTAAAATTCGTGGGATAGGCTGCCAGCTGAACGAGGTTGGCATCGTATTTCACAACGCCCGTGGAGGAACCAACATACACGTTGCCACAGTTATCGAGGTCCAATCCGCTGTTGGCTACCGAAAAGTCACCAAGTGCCGACGTATTGGCCCCACCCGGAATGGGACTGGTGGTGACGATGGCACCGGTTTGCAAGTTGCGCTTTGCGACATTCGTGCCGTTTTGCGTGTAGTAAAAGGCATTATTGGCTTTGATGGCACAGATGCCCGCGTTGTCGTAGCGGTAATTTTCGCATTTATAGCCCAAATCGTAGCCGTTGTCAATTTTGTAGAAAAGGGGGTTTCCACCGCAAGCGTTTAAATTTTGGTTGATTGCTCCCACCGTATCTTGGGTCATGAAATAGTATTTCCCATTGGGCGAAGCACAAATAGCGCGAACCTCTTGAACCGAAGGCGGAATCCCGAAAGTGCTGCCTTGGGCGACGTCCTGGCTCGCAGTGACATTTCCTGAATTTACATCGATATCGTAAATGGATGCTGTTAAGGTTAAAGCAGAACCTCCAGTACCTCCCACTACCAATTTTGATTGGTCGCAATTGAACGAAATGCTCCAAAACTCATCGTTGCTCAAGAAACCGCCTGGATTCGGGTTGTCCCACACCAGCGTTCCCGAAGTGTTGATTTTTTGAATGGCGGCCACGGAACCGGCCGTAATGTAGGAATTCCCAAGATTGTCCACGGCCAAGGTTCCCAACCAAACGTTGGAGGTATCATAAGGCGTATTGTAGGTCCATTGGAGATTTCCAGCAGAATTATACTTCAACAATTGAAGGGGCATGACCCCACCGATGGCGTAAATATTTCCTGCAGCGTCTTTGTCGCATTCCCAAACGCAATCCCAGTTCGAATTAAAACTTGGCAATTGAGTCCAAGGATCAATGATCAAGGTTTGTGAGGCGTCGTACTCCCCCACCGAGAATCCCATAGTTCGCGCGTTAAAGAGTTTAAACGACGATGGAATGGTGGCATTGTCTGCCCATTCGTAAAACGAAATCGGGGCGTGATCCACCCATGTTCCGAACATGGTTTCAACGGTCAATTCTTGGTTGACGAGCGCTAAGTCGCGGTCGAACAATAGTTGAAAGCTGCCAGGATCTGCGTTGGGATGCACCGTTAAGGCGTATTTTAATCCCGAGGATGGGTGGATGGAATAATGCATATCAATGCCTGGAACGAGGTTCTTGTATACGATTTGCTCGAAACCGCGGATTTGACTTTTGTTTTGATAGGTTCCGTCGCTTGACTTGAACGTATAACTGAAATAGGCTTGCTGGGGATTTATTCCTTCGATGGAGGTAGGATTAGACGCGAGGAAGGACGCATTGATCTCATCGTATTGGTAACGATACTTCCCGATGGTTCGTTCCCATTGTTTGTGGTCCTGCAACGATTGAATTGTTGGCAATACACTGCGGTCTTTGTTGGATGATTTTTCAGCATCCATGAAATAGTATTTGATGCCTTTTTCCCCGAAAAACACTTTGGCTTTACCGAAGTCGGCTGCATACTTGATGGGACCGGTTTGTTCGTTTTGATAGGCATCGAACTGTCCAAGGTTTTCAATAAAACACTTGGGTCGCTCGTAGGATTTTATCCAAGGGCTTTGTCCCAAAACAAGTTGCACGCCAAAGAGAAAAAAGCATAAAATCGAACGCATGATGTAGGGCTATGAGTTTATAGCCCCTAAGTTAACAATAGTTTAATAATCGTATCTTTGTAGTAAAGGGCTTTTCATGAAAAAAAACTACCGGTTCCTACTTCTACTGTGTGTGTTGTTTATAACGCATCGCACCTTGGCTCAATGTCCTGCGGGTGAATGGCCTTTAGAAATTACCATTGTACCGGACAGCTATCCCAATGAAACGACGTGGAACCTCTTTTCGAACGGGACTGAAATTGCCCAAGGAACCTACCTTAGTGACACCGTTTGCGTGGACAGCAGTTCGTGCATGCGCTTCGACATTCATGACAGTTACGGCGACGGAATCTGCTGTGGTTATGGGCTTGGTTCGTACGTTATTACCTTGAACGGAAATCAAGTGGCTTCGGGAGGTGAATTCGCTACCATTGCCTCGCATTCGTTCAATTGCGGCCCTGGAACGATATGTGAGAACCCACTGAACGCCAATTTAGGGCTTAATACCTCTCCTAACGGTCAAAGGTTTTTTGAATTTACCCCCGATTCAACGGGAATTTATTCGTTCAGCACCTGCGGAATTACCACCTGCGATACCCGATTATGGATTTACAACACCTGTCAAAACGTAGATTACAGCGGCTCAAGCAATGGGGCCATGTACTACAACGACAACAACCTTAACTGCGGAGAACAAGCGGATCTAGAAGTACTCTTGGCTGCGGGAGTCCCTTACATTGTCCGAATTGACTACGGTCAAAATTTAGGAAACGTTCAAACTTTCTCCTGCACAGGAAGTCCGCAAACGTTTACGGCACCAACTTCTGGAAATTTCACTGTTGAGGCATGGGGTGCACAAGGAGGAGACGACGGTCAAACCGGCGCCAAGGGGGGCTATTCCAAAGGAACAAAATACCTGAATGCGGGTGAAACCTTGTCCATCTACGTTGGCGGCGAAGGGGCGAATTGCGCTGCGGCTGGCGGCGGTGGATGGAACGGTGGAGGTAATGCCGGGGACGTAGGTTGCTCCGGCGGCGGTGGCGGTGCCAGCGACGTGCGATATGGAGGCAACGCCTTAGGTGATCGCATTTTAGTAGCCGGAGGCGGTGGCGGCACGGGTTGCTGCGGAACCCCTGCTGGCGAAGGTGGAGGACTTTCAGGCATCAACGGCAGCGGATTGGGAGGAACCCAAAATGCCGGAGGAGCGGGTCAAGGTGCTGGAAGCCTCGGTCAGGGCGGACATAAGTCAGGCGATGGCGGAGGTGGTGGTGGTGGATATTACGGCGGTGGCGCATCCTATAACGACGATGGCGGCGGTGGTGGCTCTTCATACATTGGCGGGGTAATGAATGGCGTAACGATCGCTGGAAATGCAACTATGCCCAATCTCAACGGTGGAACAATGACCGGGAATACGGGGAACGGATGGGTAAGAGTCAGCTGGGCGGATACGGCATGTGCCGGAAATATTCCCTTCATGATCACCTACGTTGGAGCCATGAGCAGTGTGTTACCCATTGTGAAATTGACCACTTTAAACACACCCATCAATAACAATGTGAAAGTTCCCGTGAAGATGGAAATCATTGACCATGGGCTGGGGCAATTGAATTACAGCAACGATACGATCTACTCCTACGAAGGAAACATTCTGGCGGAGTGGCAAGGATTCACGGGTCCAGGGTATCCGAAAAAAAACTACGACTTTGATTTGATCGATGCCGCTGGGAACAAAATCGACACCTCCCTAATGGGTTTACCTGCCGAGAACGATTGGATTTTCAAGGCTGAGTATTTGGATAACACCCTCCTAAAAAACAGCGTTGCCTATTATTTTTCGCGAAAAATGGGACGCTACGCTCCTCGAACCAAGCATTGTGAAATCTTCCTCGACGGAAACTATATAGGAGTGTACACGCTTACCGAAAAAGTCAAACGCGATAAGGATCGATTGGATATTGCAAAAATGACCTCAACCGACACGGTTGGTAGCGCCCTAACCGGAGGCTATATTATTGAAATGAACATCAACGGAGCTCCCGCTGCCTGGAATTCCGCGTATCCTCCTATTAACAATGCTACGTCCCCTCATGCGGTTGAATTTAAATACGTTTATCCCAAAGCAGACAGCATTTTACCTGTGCAAGGAAATTACATTAAAACGTTTGTTGATTCGTTTGAAAATGCCTTGAACGGTGTGAATTTCACCAACGATTCCCTCGGTTACCGTGCTTGGATTGACGTGAGCACCTTCATTGACTTTTTGATTGTTAACGAATTCTCGATGAACTACGACAGCTATGGGCGCAGTACATACATGTACAAGGAAAAAGATACCGATGGAGGGAAATTGTGCATTGGTCCGCCGTGGGATTATGACCGCGCTATGGCCTCTCCCCCTACCTCGGGATGGGTATGGCAGAACTGCCATCCGTATTGGCCCTTCCCTTTTTGGTGGTCGAAAATGTACACCGACAGCGTTTACCGGCATGAACTGGCCTGCCGCTGGTTTAGCCTACGGGAAAATGAACTTTCGAACGGGAATTTCATGGCCTTTATCGACAGCACTGCGAACTTGTTATACCAAGGACCCGCTGAGCGAAATTTTGCCATTTGGCAGTCGTTAAATGGAGTACCTTACCCCCAGCAAGTGCTTAATTTGAAGCTATTCATGTACCAACGCCTTACATGGATCGACGAGACCTTAACGCCTTTTGGCGCGGAATTACCCCTCGTTCAAATTCCTGAGGACACCACGGTTTGTGTGGGAATCACCTATACCGCTCCCTTCAACCCTTTATACAGTTATAACTGGAAACCCGGACCGGAAACTCCGGAAATCACCTTAACGAATCCGGGGCCCTATGTCCTTGAGGTCAGCGATGCCTTTGGTTGCGAGCGCAATCTTCCCATGAACGTTGGAATTTCGGCACCTGACACCACCTTCAACCACCTCCATGTCGACGCAGAATATGTTTTTGCAGGAAATAACGGCAACAGCAGCCAATACCTATGGGATTTTGGAGATCAAACGCTGTGGGGGAATGGACAGCAAGTATCGCACGTGTATGCGGTTCCCGGCATTTACACGGTAGAAATGAACGTTACCGATACTTTGGGGTGTATTGGAAAATCGTCGCAGACACTTCAGATTACTGAGGGCAGCATACAAGTGGGAATTCAACCCAACCCTTTCCAAAGCAATCCAACCGTTGTGCATAATTTGCCGAGCGATAAAGCCTTCAACTTTATACTTTATGATGCGGCTGGGAGAAAACTCCAAGCATATGATTCTCCCGCATCACCCTTTACCCTTGAAACCCGGGGCATGGCCCAAGGCACCTATTGGTTGAAGTGTGTTTTTGAAGGGGAAACCATTACTCAAAGTTTGATCCGTTTATAAAATGACCATCTTCCTCGATTTCGACGGCACCGTGGTGGAACACCATTATCCTGCGATTGGCGCGGAAAACCCCCATGCCCTGCGCGTAATTCGTGCCTTGCAAGATCAAGGGCACTCCGTCATTCTGAATACTTACCGAGCAGACCTCAGCGATGGAAGTTTGGAGGAATCTTTGGCCTATTTGAACGATCCCGTGCGGAACTTGCTGCCGATTACGGAACATACTCCTTTAAAAGTACATCCAGGCCCTTTTGATTTGAACGAAGCGATGCGGTTTAATAAGGTGTTCTTGGACGACATTGCCGAGAATATTCCGCTGATTCCGAACCGAGTATTGGACCATGGCCTGATGGTGGATTGGGTTAGCGTGGAGCTGGAATTACAGAAATTTGGGCTTCTGTAAAACTTTTCAACATGTTAACATCTCGTAGCTCTTAGCGGCACTTCGAAAATCAATCTTGGGTACTTTTGAAGGAATCCCTACTTCATGCCATTTACGCTTCGCCCTTTAAATTCGTTAGATGATGCTGTGCGCCATTTCATTCAGGAACTGGACCTCAACATGGTGGAAAAATTACTCAGGCCCATTCCGGAGGATGAACCCGGGGAATTGGATGAATTTCTAAGGCGATTGGAAAGGGCCTTCGGTTATTTCAAAGACCAAGGCGATACCCACCTGAACGTAATTCAAGGAAAATGCACCAAGTGTTTCCCAAAATCCAAGGGCTTTTACTTTGTGGGAAACCGCAGTAAGGCGCACATGCACATACTCTTTCATCGCAACGATAGCGGGCATCTCAATGTGTTCGAATGTACCAAATTCAAAACATCCTTTTCGTATAAAGAACCGGGAAAACGGGTATATTTAGAGGATTTGTCTTTCCGAATTATAACCTTAGGTGAGGTCAAGGATGACGACGATGTTCCTTTTTAAATCTAAGTGAAGTACACCAAAATAAAGGCAGCGGCTAAAAGGCCTACCAAGTGGTAAGAAGCGTCGATAAGGAAAAGACGCCATGTTCTCCCTTGAAAGGCAACTTTGTGCAAATCTTGAGGAATATAAAAACCAATCCATGTGAATACCCCACTCATGAGGGCAGCTTGCGGCTTGGTCACAAAGGAATTAACCATTCCCCATGTTTTTGGGTCCCATGCTTGAATGTTATGGGTAAAAACAAAGGCCATCAAAAAGCAACCGACGCCGCTCAAAAACAATGATAACAGCATTTGATAGGCGGTAATTTCCTTGGTTTCATCTACCCCAATTTCCTTTCGCCAGGCCTTGGCGAAAAGGAGGGAATACCAAACAAAACCAACCAAAAAATTCGCTAAAGCCGCTAAAGCAATTGCGCCAAAATTCAACTGAATGTTAGGTTCCATAGAAATATTTTTAATCAAAAATAACCCTTTTTAAGAATTTACAGACTATTTCCCCGAGCCCTGTCGTTGGTTGTCAAATACACATAGAACCCCAAGGTAAACACCGCAAAAGAACTGAACACGTGCCATAAGAAATGGGTTCCTTGAGGCATCCACGGAAAAGGATTGGGTGTGGGGTAATCCAACACGCGACAGGTCAACGAGAGCAGCAATAATAGCAATGAACTAACATACCACCCCGCATGACGCCAGCGGTTGCGGTACAAATCGATGATGACCGGCACCAAAAAAGCCGCACCCGAGAAAAAATACCCCACGCTGGGCGATGAAATGTGCACCACGCTTTTCAAGAGCATTACGGCTGAAATTCCCACGGCATAAAATCCAAACACCACCAGGATTGCTAGCCACAGGCGCCTCACTACACGGTTCCAAAAGAAAATGGACAACGACAAGGACATCAAGGCTGCAGGAAGCCAATCCAACACTAAAAATGCGTTCGACGATCGAAAGGCATGGAACAAGGTGGAGCCCAAGCCGTTGAGAAAAAGCAAGGGAAGCAAAGCCACCAAAAAGCCGTGCTTACGATACGAACCGCGAAGGTACCAAAGCCAAAAAACAACTGGAATGAAGAAAAATAACGAACTGTAGGCGTTCCACGGTTCACGTATTACGTGGTCGTGCACAAACTCATTGTACATGGGACCGCGGTCAAAAATCACCGCTTGTCGTTTCGCTAATTCGAGGGAATCAATCATGTGTTTGGAATTTTAAGCACTTGACCGATTTGTATTCTATCAGAACGCAAGCCATTGATTTCCTTAATTTTGACCACATTCGTGTGGTATTTTCGCGCAATGCTGGACAAAGTTTCACCGGATTTTACGCGGTGCCTATGCAGCGTATTTGGGTGAACTTCAGTAACATGGTTGGGTGAAATTTGTGCCCCTTGTTGCGGTTCAACGAGGTCATAAGCTTCCAAGGATACGGAAGAACAAATTTTGGGATCCGCGTATTTGAAAAAATGTTGCTGAATATTGACGATACGGCAAAAAGAATCTAGAGGGTTGCCTTTCCAATCAAAGCACTGTACGACATCGTCGTTGAACTCGAGTACTTTTACGGGCTCTAAACCTGCATAATTACGGTGCATGGTTGGTAACTGTTTTTCCACGGCAACACGACCACCGCCTGCAGAGCCTCGGCTGTTCACTTTCACGTAACATTTTCCGTCGTTGCTGGGTCCCACCACCGCCACCCAATGAACGGTCAACAACTTTGGGTTGATTTGAATGTACAGCTGTTTGAGGTCGGAATAATAGCCCTTCAAACGAATTTGACGAAGTCCTTCGTTGATTTTATCGTTGAGGTAGCCTCCAAATTTATCCATGCGACGGGAATGGAACGAATGCAGCGCGTCGTACACGTAGGGAACTCCAAGGGCGCAGTAGGAATCGCAGATGACTTCGTCATGCTCACCGAGCTTCAAGGTATCAGGGTTGATGAGGTGAAAAGCAGGAACCGAGAGCCTCTGTAACACGATGGAATCCATGCTCACCCCTTGAGCGAAAAAGGATCCAAAAAAGGCTAAGAAAATGCAAACACTCAACTCCCTCATTTCTTTTTCTTTTTCTTTACCATGGATATCTTATAATTTTCAAGATCACCGTCCACCTTAAGGTAGAGGTATTTTGCATTTTTTTCTTCAACAATCACCTCTTCTTCGCTTGCACGGTCTTTTGTTCGATTTTTGAACAATTTATTCTTTGCTACCTCCTTGATCATTACCCATGGAATACCAACTTGGTAGTTCATGGGCATATTACCAGAAATGGACTGTTCTCCTGAAATCTTAAGAAAACCAAGGCTCGAACAAATGACCATTTCAGGAATGGACAATTTTCCATGCTTTAGGAGGAAGACATTTGTAAGGGTATCGAATTTCACGTTGCTCACTTCCTTATCCTCAAAATAGGAACCTAAATCGAGCAAAGGCGCATAATTTTGCAAACGACCTTGGGTTACTTGAACATCAATTTCCAAATCTGAATCATCCAATTTTGGAATGAAATCTGCGTGCAAGTGAATTTTGCCTTTCAAAGTTCCTTCGGCATATCCGTGAAGATTTTCTGAGATTAAGTGGTCTTGGCCAAAGTTATCGAACTTGACCATAAACTTGTCCAGGTTTAGATGGTGTATGGCAATATTCGGTGCAAAATAAATATGATTTTTATCCCTTCCACTGAAGGTTCCGGAACCCGACAGCGACCCTTCAGCGGCAGTTACCTTAAACCGCTGAACTTCGATATGATGATCGTCGAAACAATGAGCCTCGAGGTGTAAATCTTTCAAATCATACGGTGAATAGATAAAATGTCCTACAACAATTTTCAAATCTACATTGGGAAAGGCGTAGTCGTACAATGAAAAAACTTTATCGTGTTGAGCGCCCTGAACGGAGGATGGTTTGGAAACTCCAGAGAGCAAGGCATCTAAATTTAAATGCTTGGATTTCCACTCGAGTTTACTTCGATGTTTTGCATTGGTTAAGTGATAGTTGCCGTGCAATTCTACATCGGAGTTGCCAATATTCCCCTTTAAATGCTGAAACGATATCAAATCCTTATCGTAATCCAGGATTCCCGAAAAATGGTGTAAGGCTAAGGGGTGGGATTTCAATTTACCACTCAACTTATCCAGGTTTAAGCTTGCCGCCTTGAACGTACCATGGTTAAACGACACCGATGCATGGCCCACGAAATCAAAATTGGAAAGTTCCTCTTGACGATAGGCCTCGGGAAGATGATTAACCCCTCCATAACTCAAAAGTTCCTTAAAAATCAAATGTTTGGAGTGGAGCGCCAACTGAACATCGGCTTTACCGTTTATTTCCGGTTGAAACCAATAGTCATAGTGATGAAATTTACCGCTCATGCTAAAATCGGAATGGTCGAGTTCGCCTCGAAAAGCTTTTAACGTCAGGTCCAGGTCATCGATCATTAATTGGAGGCGTACGTTTTTAAAGTGGTGCGGGTAGTTTTGAAATTTACCAGAAGCCTCGATGATTTCGAAATACCCTTGGGGTAAATACTTTGATTCGGTGAAAGACTTCGCTGAGGACTTAAAATTCAACAACAACTTAAGGTCTTTGACTTGGTCGTTAAGGAGGGCTTTTCCTTGATCGTCTTGCAGTATCTTGGAAAAGTCCAAAAACTTCGCATTCAAATTAAGCCTTACATCAACCGGAGTAGAACTGTGATGAATCATCGCTGGCAAATCGGATAGTGTTCCGGAAATTTGAACCTCAGAATTTCCCAATTGAAAGGAAAGATTTTCCAAATCTACTTGATGACCTTTTGACCTTGCCAACAAATTTAAATGCGTAATCGGATAGGGTAATTGATCAAACTTACCGTGCAGATCGGAAATTTTCAGTTCCGACCGATAGGAATCGCGAAACCTTTGCAGAACCCGTTCTGGATGTTCAAGATCCACCATGTCATGAAAATGCATGTTGATTATGACCTTTCCGCCAACATCTTTAAGGGCACTTGATTGACTGAATTTGGATAAAAAATCCAAATCCAGATCTGCAGAAACGTCCATTTTAATTTCGGGTGTTTTGAAATTCTTGATCCAAATATCCCCTTGAAATTTCCCGATTTCTGGTTTCAATTGAATGTTCCTCACGTAAAAAAGCGACGTTGAATCGCTGCAGGAAGCCCCATTGGTAAAATACCCTTCGAATCCAATGGCCTTAATTTTTTTATCATTATTCTCATTTCGGATAAGTCCTTCGGAGCAACCAAAACGCACATCAATGCTGGGATTGTTTCCGTGGAGCGTTTTCCCCTTTACCGCTGCATTAAAATAAATTTTACCCTTATTATCAAATCCGTTCAAGGCTTCAAGGTACTCTTGGGGTGCAAAGGAAAGAAACAGGTTAAAATCCGGTTTTTGCCCTTTTAGTTTCATATCAACCTTAAAATCGCCTTTGCACTCCACGTTACCCTGTAGTTCCAAGGTTGTTTTTTCGAGCCTAACTTGAGTTTTTTTCAAGGAAAGCAAACTGGTTGATTTGTCAAAAAGCAAGGAACTATTTATGCTGCAATGTTTGTTGCTGAAAAAAGTACTGTCCTTGCCTTGAAGAACGCTCAAGACGAAATCCGTGTTAACATCCCATCCTACGTTTTGATCATTGGTTGTGAACTTGGACTCAAGTTTCTCGATCATGGCATCTACTTTCAGTTGAGATTTTTCATCCAAATGGGAAAGATCAACCTGTTCAAGAACAATGCTGTTGAGATCGAGGTGAAGGTCTTCCTTAACTTTCTCCGGGGGAATTTTGGAAGCCAAGGCTCGCTCAATGTTCAAGGAACCGTCGGCATGCTGCTTACTATCAATGTGGCCCCCTTTCAATTTTATCCGTTTGACGGTGTAGTTACCGCTGAGTAAATCCAAAAGGTTAAAACCTACATATGCATCCTTAACATGGACGAGGCAATCGGCTTTAGCCTCTTTGGATTCATATACCTTAAGGTCTTCGAGGTCCACCGAAACGTAGGGAAAATTCTCAAACAAGGCGATATGACTTCCGCCAATGGAAACTTTTCCATTCAAGTCTTGATTAGCTTTTTCTATGGCCAATTGCACATAATAATCCTGATTCCAATAAACGACAGCAATTAGGATGCTGAAAAGGAGAAGGGGTAAGGCTACCAGAAAAAAAAGAACACGTTTGACCCATTTATTTTTGAGCCATCGGAAAGAATGTCTAATCCATGAGCGCATGCGTGTTGTAGATTCTTTGGATAAATAACTTAGTAAAGTTAGGGACAAAACACGTGCCGTGACAACAGAAAATGAAGAAGATTTTGAAACTGTAAAAAAAAACCTTTACTTTTGTATCCGCTTTGCGAAACACACGTTGTTCGAATGCCGCTGTTGCGGCAGTCAGGAATGGTAGAATAAACGGTTTGGTAGTTCAGTTGGTTAGAATACCTGCCTGTCACGCAGGGGGTCGCGGGTTCGAGTCCCGTCCAGACCGCGAAAGCGATGCCCTTCACACGAAAGTGTGGAGGGTTTTTTCGTTTTAGCGCATGGGAGTTTACTCCAACATGCGTAAAATGGAAAAACCTGAACGAGGCAAAGACGAGGAAGGGCATCGCCTTCGCAAGGCCCACCCCTTGGGTCCACCGACTGGAAGGAGGTATTCCCAAAGACTTTTTATTGAGATTTTCGTTTTAGCGCATGGGAGTTTACTCCAACATGCGTAAAATGGAAAAACCTGAACGAGGCAAAGCCGAGGAAGGGCATCGCCTTCTCAAGGCCCACCCCTTGGGTCCACCGACTGGAAGGAGGTATTCCCGAAGACTTTTTATTGAAATTTTCGTTTTAGCGCATGGGCGTTTGCTCCAACATGAATTCTCTGCTTTGGCAAATGATTCAACTCTGGGTGCGGGTTTAAACCCGCACCCAGAGGAAGAACTTCTACCAAATCCCAGGAATCACCGCTTTGCGGTCCTTTGGATATTCCGGGAATTTTTCCTTGTACCATCGGTGATGCGATATGGCCCGAGGAACCACATTAGCAAAGGTCCAAATAGCAAAGACCAAGCCCGGTAAACTCCAAGTTAGGATGCCAAAGCCCACCCATTCAATGACCTCACCCAATAAATTCGGACACGATACCCAACGAAACAAGCCGCCCATGGGGATTTTATAGCCCGTTTCTCCCGGCTTGCGCAGGTTGATCAAAATGGCGTCCGAGTGCCAATTAATGGCCATTCCGGTGAAAAAGACAACCATCCCAAGAATAAACCGTGGATCAGTGAGCCATTCCATGCTGTACTCCGCGAAATTTCCAAAATAATACCCCATGAAAAATCCGTTCATGGTATTGAAGAGCATGGCCGAAACCATGATGATGACTGGCATTTTCTTGCCCTTCGTTTTTAAGCGCAAGGGAAAGATGATTGAACGGTTGAAATAATGAAACACAAAAAGCCCCACCATGATGCCGCTCACCGCGTTCAAAGACTTCTCCCCCGCCCACAAAAAGTACGCTAGAATCACCAACACAAAAACCTCCATGATGAACCATCCCCAGCGGTTGTCGACCATGGGGCCCCAACGCTCGTTGGAATGCCGTCCGTAGGGTGCGGTGGTTTTGAACAAATATAGAAACGTGATGATGCCTATGGCGATCCAAGCCCAAGAAATCCACTCAAACGTTGATGATGTCATATCGTTAATTTTTTATGTATCCGTTTGCCTTAAACCATTCCACTAAATCTGCTACCGTTTCCTTGAAGGGTCGCGGATTATGCTGCAGTTCAAGCCGTGCCTTTTCGTGGCTGATCATGGGACTTCCGTGCAGCAATATTTCGATCGATTCGATCGTGTACAGCGGCGCTTTTCCCGTAAACCACGACTGCAGCTTCACAAAAGGAAGGCCTGCTTTCACCACCCACACAGGAACGTTCGCTACCCGGATTTTACTTCCTTTCACTTCGCTCACGATGCCCACGATATCTTTCATCGTGTAGTATTTTCCCGACAACAGGTAGTTCTCACCCACGCGTCCCATGGTCAAGGCGTTGCAAATAGAACTGGCCACATCGCGCACATCTACCCAGTCGTAACCTCCGGCGAACATGGCAGGAATTTTCCCAAGGTAAATGTCCAGGATGGCTTTTCCCTGAAGCGAAAGCTTGTTCTCTGGCGCCCCGGTAACCGAGGTGGGGTTAACAATCACGGCGGGAAGCCCCATTTTCACAAACTCCAAAACGGTAAGCTGACCGTCGCGCTTGCTTTGGTCGTAGGCAAAGGCGGTGTTGTCCACAAAGTTCCGTGACTCGTCAAGGACTTGATCTTGGGGAAGGGGATCGTAAGCGTGGATGGATGAAATGTGCACCACGCGTTGAATCTTGAGGTCAAGCGCGGTTTGCATGACATTGCGCACTCCGTCCACATTCACCTTGCGCACAAGACCGTTTTGACCTCCGTTGATGGAGATTATGGCAGCGGAATGAATGAGGGCATCGCAACCTTCCAGCAAGGACTCCATGGCCGCCCGGTCGTTGACATCACCTTTTACGTATTCGATATTGTTTTTCTCAAAATAAGCGATGTCGTGAAAACCCAAGGCACGCACCCCATGGCCTCTGCGGCGCAATTCTTCGATGAGGGCGACGCCGACGTGACCGCTGGCTCCGGTAATGGCAACTTTCATGGTTATAATTTGCCTCAAAAGTAGAAAAATAATTGGGCATTAGGCGTAGTTCTTAAAACGGAACTCAAAGCTTAAAAAAATACCTTTTTAATCAGTACATTTCGGAGTCCTTTGCATTTGATGATAAGAAAAATATTATGACAAACCTCAGAAAAACCATGGCACTTTTCGTTATCGCGGGTTTTTGTATTTTGGCCCCTTCTTGCGATATCAAAAAAACAGACAGTTCCGGCGGAACTTATATAAAACCATCTGTTAACTATAAGGGTCAAACACGCAAAGGGTACATTCGAAGAAAAGTAAGTACCGACAAAAACGCTCTCAAAAACCAAAATAGGTCGCGGTATTATTACCGCACGAAAGGAAAGTATCGCAGGAGGAAGTAATTGCATTGTTTTTTTGGAATCCCTCACAGCGGGTTTAAGCCCTCCAACCTCACATCACCCTTGGCCAAGCGTAAAAAATAATACCGCTGAAAGGCAACCTTTTGACCATCTAATTCGATAAGTATAGCATACTCCAACATTTCACGAACGCACAATTCTTACAAGCATTTGACATGCGGCTTTACCCACTTGAACGGTTTTACAGAACCTTGGGCATTGCTGCACGCTGCGAAAGCGAACGCGGAATATTGATTAAACCCTCCACCGTAACCCCCAAAATTCCAATAGCCTATGCACCAAGCTACGATTAAGCGCCCAAGTCCTGAAGAAATAAATACAAACACTCAACTTCTAAAGACGTTTGAGAAGCTCTTCTCGTCAAAAAACTACTATGGAATCATGGATCTTTTTCACCGTGAAGGGTCTTATTTCGATCGCTTTACTTATCCTGTCCTGATGCCATATTTCTTCGCAATTCTCCAATCGCGCATGGGGCTTATGAACGTTACCGGTCCTTTCTCCAAGGTAATCCATGAACGGCAAAGTTTGTACGACCACATTTGTATTGGAATTAATCACGGATTTTCCACCGATTATCAACCTGGACAAGTGGTAGTAGAGTTCCGCTTTGGGGTTATTGACCCCTTTTGCCATGAGGAGCAAGATCCTAGCATAACCCTGTTGAAGAAATTAGGTGAACCGGCGGATAGGAAAATCGCAGAAGCCGTATTCCGCTTTGCGTTAACGTTCAAAGACGGTAAGATTTTTACCCTCCGACATCCTAAGAAATATGCTGAAAATCTTGACCGTTTTTTGGAAGAAAATTAATTCCAACCATGTGCATAGCCATGCCATAAATTGCCAATCAAAGCGACCCGAAATTTAGGCTTGTGCAGGCCAAAACATCCCTTAAAAACAAGAGTTTTAATCGAACTTTGGAAAGGTTCTTCCTAAGATTTGGGATCAGAATATAACTCGTAAAATCCAGTTCGGAACTTGATTAATTTTTTGACCTTGGGATTTCCCATCAAACCAAGATCAATGTCATTCAATTTTACTATTACTAAAATCTATCCCATCACATGTAAATAAAAAGTAATCCTCGTTGACACCCTCCAAGAAAACACTGTCATAACCACCCTCCTCGTTTAATGTTACAAAAGCTGCTATGCAAATGCTTGAGTCAACCGTGCTTAAAAAATTATCAAATATTGGAGTATTATTCTTCTTATTTACTGTTGGTAACGCTTCTTTAAAATTATATCCCAATACTCTAAGATGTTCCTTTATAGCGTCCGACTTGTTGTCAAACGACCTGATATACATTGCGTATATGTTCGGGTTTTCTACAGTAAACTTCTCATAATCTTTTGAAACTAAGAAATAATTCGACTGGGCAAATGACAAATGTGCTACCATAGCACAAACTGCCGAAACAATTGTTTTTTTCATCGTTTAAAGGTTCATATTAAGGTGAATTAATAATTTATCGATTAGGTTTAAGCCTAATTTTTCTTATACAAGATGTTGAAATAGAAAGATTCTCCTTCGTCTACCGGTTTGGTATTTGGCTTTCCTATCTCCACCGTGAATTTTCCATTGAAAAACATAGCGTCTGCGAATTTCGGAAAGTTCTTTTCGAAAGAGGAAGCCACAAACCGATACTTTACCGGCTGTCCATTCACCAGCATGTTGTCGCAAATGAAGGTGTACGGCGATAATTTATTGGCATTCAACCGCTTTCCATATAATTCAAAAAAGATGTAGTTTTGAGCACTCAGCACCAAGGTGTCGCCGGGAAAAGCCAGGGATCCGCAAATGTGGTTTTTTTTGGTTTGATGATCATAAACAACCATTTCAACAAAAGTATGCATCGCAGAGTCTACAAAGACCGTTCGGTTCGTTTTTCGCAAAGTGAAGGTGTACTTCCCCTTCTTCCAATTCAAGGAATTGCGCACTGATACAAAATCACCCTCATATCCACTGCTTTCGCAGACCCCTCCTTCCGCTTTCAACAAGGCATCTTCGGAACGGCTTCCCCACCGTGAAAAAATCATGGACCTTCCTAAAAGCTTGAATGGTCCAGCGTTTTCATTGTTTTCCACAGCGTTATAACCGCCACACTGGGTTTGAATTCCTCCGTAAAATTGCGTGCCGTTGATTTCAGCGGTTCCAAAGGGTGCAATGTACAGTTGAACGCTGTCAGGAATATCCGACAAGATATTCACATCGATCGAAAAGGTTTCCATTTCATAGGATTCTTCAAACCATATGTTCAAATCAATCATGTGCCACGGTGGCGTCATGATAAAATCGCCCAAAAAACGGTTGTCCTGAAAATAACCTGTTCGACGCTTTCCATTCGCTAAAAACTGGGTTCCAATTCCGCTCATGGTGCCTGATTCTATTTGTCCAAAATAGGAGTTTCCGTCGCTTAACTTCAGCAAGCCTATTGAAGGAGTGGGTTCCATCGGGTTTTCTTCTTGGGACTTTACCCTGATCCATGAAAATGTCAGGATTAACAGCAATAAATAACGGTTTAAAAAAATAGCTTTCATGATTTCTAGTGTTAAAAAAGTGAATGTTTGGTTTTAAATAGGGGGCAAATAATTACCCACAGTTTACTACATGATTTAGACGTCTTATCATTTCCATAGGTTTTGAGCCTTTCGGCGGTTAAACATCAACATCCTTCTGCAATGATCACGCATGTTATTTTGAGCGGCGCCCCTCATCATTTTTCCACCGTGCCTTGCCAGGCCGGTTGGCATCTGCGATCACAGATCTTCTGGATGATTACGGATAGATAACGGCGGTAGGTTCAACGGTTACAATAAACCAGCAATGCGCTATTTTACTAACCGATCGATGATCGACGACGGCTATTGTATAGTCGCGACATGAGCACTACATGTGGAAAACTCAAGGCTGCAAGGAAAACGAATACTTGACCCCAGGTAAAGGGTGCGAAAATTCCAACAACCGCAAAAAGTAGGATGGCACCGAGTGTAAAAGGCAAGGCCTTAAACCAAAGTTTAAAAGACGGTTTTGCAAGTACATTTTTTAAGGTAATCCAACCGTAAAGGCTATGTTGGAAAACAAAAAAAATGGCAAATGCCGGAATTAAAGGTACCGCCGCAAGTACGATTAAAGCCAGAATACTTGCCGCCATGGCGCGGTTTCTTGTGAGCAACAGAAACATTAATCCTCCACCAATTATCCAAGCCCAAACCATCCTTTTATCCATAAAATTCACGGGTAATTCAACCTGCATTTCCGCAAGAACCTGACGGGTTTCGCTCCAATGACTCAACAATAACCCTCCTAAAAAATAAGATCCCCAAAGCAAGGATATTCCTTTAGTTTTCAAACGCCAATGGACCACATCCGTTTGTCCAAAATGCCACACAGAATAGAGAAGAAATACAAGTAATCCGAGCCATGAACTCCAATGAAATAAGCCATATATGGCAAGCCCCAAAAACAAATAGACCGAAGCGTACACGGCAATATTCCTTCCCGAGGGTTTCTCGAGAACATGCAAATGATCCAAGGCCCCATGGGGTATGCCTAGAATAAGCAGCCAAAGTCCAATTATAGCATAGGCAAACGGCATTAAATCAAGTAAATTGAATAGTAACGCAAGCACTGAAGCCAAAAGAAACGGAGAGCTTACTTTTAACAAGGCTAACACCCTCCACCCTAAATCTTTGAATGCAGCCGTTACGAAAGTCCCAATCGGGAGACTGGAAAATATTTTCAAATCATCGGATAATTTAGTTCGTTCATCCAGAAAATCAAAAACTTGCTTGGCAGAATTTTTTGCAAAAAGCCGTGTAAAAATAATGCGACCTTGTTCGGGTCTATCCCTTAATATCTGAAGCAACAATCGGTCATAATAGGAAAATCTCTTAGAGGCGCTCTTTTCCATTGGAATCGCTCGTTTAAGGGATTGAACCGTGTTTTTAGCGTGAGTCAAGGAGCGTTCGAAGGAATATCCCGTACTTGGTTTCAGCTTTCCCGCTCGTTCCCCGGTATTGATCCATAGTTGTCCTATTCCTTGTTCCACCGTTTTTCCAATAAACATGGGAATCGCTCCCTGTTCCTTATCCTCAATCTCATATTGAATGCCCCGCTTCAACAAATAGGATCGCAATTGAGCATCCGCCTTATCCGCCGACATGAGGTGTTCCCCGAACCGAGTAATTTCGACCAACGCATGATGCTCACTTAGAGGAAGTACATACATAAATTGAGTCGCATCTTCCTGTTCAACCTCAAAGTCCATCATGGTAAAACAAGATGGATCGAAAACAGGATTTGGGCATTTCACTTGCCATCCATAAAAACTTTGATAAAGGCGGGCTTCATGTCTTCCGGGTGCGGAATAACTGGGCGGCCGGTTATCGAACACTGTCTGAACTTTAATTTCTTGATTACCTATGGAAATAATGCCATGTTCACCGTCGGTGCGCGCATCACAGGAATACCCTGTCAACACATAATTAACCTGCTCACGGTTTAATAATTCCTGAGCACGCACGTTAAGCACTGCTCCAGGAATTCGATAATATTTCATCGAATCCAAGGCTTGTTTGCCATTTCCTACCGTAACACTTGACCAAGCATGCGAAACCATGGGGGCAAGAAATCCAGAATCCATTTCCGTAGGATTCATCCAAAAACAAAACGTACGATCGTTTTTCTCCTTTTCATGAGGCTCAATAACCAGGATTTTTTTTCCTTTTAGCAGGCCTTCTTCCTCCAACTGCATGAGCATTAATGCATTACCACACCCCATACCGATGAAAGCAAAATCGTAGTAAGAAGCTAGAACAGCATCCATGAGGGTCAGGCGAATTTAAATAGTAGTATCCTTATAAACCCATAAAAAGCGGATTTGTTTGTAGCCTTCCGTGTAACCAAAACCAACAACAACATTATAGGGTTGTATTTCGAACCTTAAATGGTACCAACCGAGTGAAGACACCACGGTGGTAAAAACGATACGGACTGCCTCAGTCAAAATCAACGTTGGTCTCCAAGGATTACGAAATGCACAGGAGTTACTTAACGTTTAATGTTTATTTGTATGAAAAAACAAGTGATTGTTTGGTTAAAAAACGGCATGATTGCCAAAATGAATGCGTCGTGCATTGCTGCGAGTACCCATCAAGTCTACTTCCCAAGTACCGAATTCGATTTGCCTTTACTCATCGAAGTAAAACATCAGGGTCTCACCACCCTATTGGATTTGAGCGAATTTAACGACTGCGTAGTGCTTCAGTTTGGAGAAGACCGTTATTTTACGGGTGCCACGTATTGTCAAAACCGCAACACCGGATCCTTTATGATTCAATCCCAGGCAAAGTTCATTCTACTCATGCCACTCCCTCTTCCCTTTCCGCTGGAAGAAACCGAGGAAATCATGATTAAACCCATCGAAGCATGAGTTCGCACGACGTATTACCCCTGAGTGATGAAAAACGCGCTCAGGGGTTTGGAACCTTTCCTTATGTGATTTTGCGGGTTACCGGAGGGGTATATATGCAGTTCCCCATTCATTTTTATGAAGAAAAAAATCCCGAGAAACCAGGCTTGCGCGTTCGAGTGGATTCCTTATCGAATGAGAAACAAAATTTCGGCAACCTTTTCAATGTGGTCAGGCAATTTCACAAGCAAATCAATCCGGTAGAAGCGAAAACATTTAAACTATGTTTAGTACTTGCACCCTTTGTGGCCTATTTTTTTGAGGACAATGCATTCACCTTTTCAGATGAAATACCAGAAGGCGGGAGTTTAATGAACTCAGAGCACCAAATAATTGCGATGAATTCCCCTCATTTCTGACGAAAAGCCGTGCCGAAAAAGTAACCAAGCACCACTCGGTTCGTTCATAGGTGCATGAAACTAAAGCTTACCGCAATTGTTGGCCTTTTCGTCTTAGGATTGAGGGCTCAATCGTATGAAATCCTCGAACATAAACATCCAATTAACATTGTTGAACTCCCGCAGCTCAACACCCAAGAGCGGGAATGCAACATTAGCTTATTGCCCAACGGAAACTCCCTCTTTTTCATGAGTACCCGTGCTATGCGCGGCGGTTTAGGAGGCAACGGCGATATTTTTCAAAGCGACTTCGTAAACGGCGTTTGGCAGGCTCCGGTGGCCTTGGGTTCCATCAACACAGCATCCGGTGAAGACGAGCCTACCTTCAGCAGCGACGGCACGGAGATGTATTATCAAAGTTGGTCCGGCGATTGGAAGTCGATGGGAGGACCTTATTACCGTGCAGAAAAACGCAAAGGATCTTGGGTAAAAACCGGGAGCATCGGGAGCAATATCAGTCGGTTTTTCAACCTGCAATCCCAGGCCAACTTTGGTTACGGAACCGATGGAATGGCTGTTTCCGCCGACGGGAAATTGTTCATCGTCGCCTGCGGACCAGATTACGATGGCCCAATGGACTTATATTACAGCGTTAAAAACGACCAAGGCTGGACTTTTCCACAGCTTTTAGGGGTTTCAACCACCGGCGATGAACGTTCCGTCTTTATAGCCGCCGATAACCGTACCATTTATTTTAGCAGCGATGGAATGGGAGGTTTTGGAGGCTTAGACATCTTTAAAGTACGCATTGAAGAGAACGGAAAACTCGGAGATCCTATTAACATTGGGGCACCGTTCAACACCCCTGAAGATGACATGGGATTCGTGGCTTCAGCCGACGGTAAATCGGCGTTTTTCATCCGCAACCTCGACATCTATTTCGCCGATATCTCGGCCTTAACGGAAAAAATCAAACCCATCACATCCACCCAGACCCTAGAGAAAGCACCGGAAACACCAATAGAAACCGACCCTACCCCCAACGAAGCCCCGCGTCCAAAACCCTTAACGGTTTTCTTCAACCACGACGCAGATCAACCCATCGCACAAGAACTACAAAAATTGCAGGACTTCAACCCCAATGGTCGTACATTACTCGTGCAAGGTTATTGCGATTCCGATGGGAACGAAGCCTACAACATAGATCTGGCAAAACGGCGTTGTGAAACGGTGAAAAATGCCTTAATTCGCCTTGGAATAGCCAGCGAGTTTATAGAAATTCGAGTTCACGGTGAAAGTAATCCCGCCGCGACGAACGCAACCGAAAAAGGAAAAGCGGCAAACCGGAGGGTAATAGTTTCCGTTAATTAACCCAAATTGGTCATTCCGAAACTACCCTTACCTTTCGAGTGGTGTTTTCGGAGTATTCTGTTTGGTATTTTTTATATTTTGCCACAATTTCTGTTTTTTTTGAAGATAAAAATATGGTATGATGAAAAAAATCGAAAATGCAATAACCGATTATATTAAGAGCAGAATTTCAGAAAGTAATTTTAGTTCGGAATTTTCTCCTAATAATCTTGGACATATTTATTATCAGAAATTACGTCCATTTAATGATTTTCGTAATGCTCAGTTGGTAAATCTTTTTGTAAAAGAAGGTCAGTATGTGTTTAAAGGAAATAGTTTAGCTGAAATAACTTTTGGAGGAAGTTTAATAAGGATATTTGCTGAAAATTCAGGGATTATTCATATTGTTACGCCCCTTGGCTCAAATCTTAGTATTGGTGATTGTTTGTTTCATATTTATAGTGATAACAATTCTTGCATTTCAGATTTAATAGAATGGAGAAAGTTCTCTTCAAAATTAATTTACAATTTAACTACATTAAAATACTTTATTCTTTTTGTTTGTTTTCATATTTTAATCACTTATGGGGTTTTTCTTTTGCCTTATACAATTCGAGGTTTTGCTTTTCTAATCTATTTTGTGATAACTGTTTTAATTAGTCTTTATCTTGTTCTAATCATGAAATACTGTAATGCGTCCCCATATGAGCAGCAATATATGATGGATCATGCAGTTGATAATACAAATTTTCAAATTCGGTTCACTGTTTTGGCAATCTTTGTTACTTTATTTTACTTTGGTTTGGAGATGGCAATACTTAATTTTTTTTGAAGTGAATTATCTTTAAGATTAAAATCAGTTTAAAAAGGCTTAAGTAGAATTAATTGAGTTACATTTTTCGAATAATTTAGAAAAATATTATTGATAAGAAGAATTTTATGAATAATTATCTGAAAAAGTATTCTAGTTATTTCTTAGGTTTTGGTGCCCCTTTCATGGGAAGATCTTTCACCACAATGCCTTAATTCGCCTTGGAATAGCCAACGAGCTTATAGAAATTCGAATTCACGGCAAAAGCAATCCTGCCGCTACGAACGCAACCGAAAAAGGAAAAGCGGCAAACCGGAGGGTAATAGTTTCCGTTAATTAGCCCAAATAACTCATTCCGAAACTAACCATACCTTCCTAACAGAACCGTCCGAAAAACGCTCAAAAATCACTTGATTATGGGTCGATTGCACCTGATTTCCAAAAATATCAAACCGACCCAATAGCATTGGAGCCATAGATTCCGGAAAATCAAGACCTAAACTTGGTGAATACCTCCAATGTTCCGTCAGGCGCTGATTCGCTTCGTCTATACCCGTGACATAATCCATGGCATCTTGGCTTGTTAAACAAACGCCACCGCGTCTGCCAACGGATGGAACACCCGGAAGCGCTATCCATGCGTTACTGGGCTCATCAAATTTCCAGAGGTCGTTGTGTGAATTTCCTAAACTATCGATTCCAAAGGAGGCATAAACGCCATCATTTAACGCAAATAAGGCGGCGTGACTGCGTCCTAGGCTCGGAAATGCGGGCAAGGAGTCCCATTGATTTGAGGTAGGATCGAACGCATAAAAACCGTGTTGAAATTGATTGTGCTCATCCCGACCAAACAACAAATATCCTTTCCCGTTGTACGAACAAGCTGAAGCCCGCCAAAAGGAACCAAACGGAAAAGCAGCTTCTTGGTTCCATCCTGAATTCAAAGGATCAAAGGTCCACACCTCATCCGTGGCAGCGCCTCCAAGATGCTTACCGCCCATGAGATACAATCGATTGTTCAAAACGAAGGAGGCCGACCCAGAACGACCAAATGAAGGTAAACTGTCTTCCAGGAACCAAACATCAGCAGACGGATCATAGCGCCAGAGGTCGTTTAAATATTCGGTTCCATTATATCCACCGAATATATAACCGGAAGCGTTTAGGGTAAACCCAGAGGCATATTGTCGTTCAGCACCTGAGGGAAGTGGTGCTGTGTTTACCCATTGATTCGTTGCGCTTTGATAACGATAAAAATCAGCCAAGGCAGACCACCACGGACTCAACCCTGTTCCAACATATAAATCTCCGTCAATAACAAATCCTGTAGCATCATCGCGTTCAACTCCCGGAAATGAGGGGAGCATTTGCCAATCCTGAGCAATCACACAAGTCGAACACCAAAACATTAAAAGGTATGACTGTATTTTTTTCATGCATTTGGTATCGTTAATCGATCGATTTTATTGCCTTTGCACTAAATGAAATGGAGGTCTAAGCCTTTTTTACAAATTCTGACTTCAGCGCCATGGCACCGAATCCTTCGATTTTGCAATCAATGTTGTGATCACCATCGGTTAATCGAATGTTTTTTACTTTAGTTCCAGCCTTAACGGCTTTGGGTGCTCCTTTCACCGGAAGATCTTTCACCACAATGACAGCATCCCCATTCTGTAACCGTGTTCCATTGGCATCAATGACCATGAATTCATCGGTATCCGCCTCCTCGGTTAGCGTCCATTCAAAGGAACACTCTGGGCAGGTATATTGATTTTCTCCGCTTTCATATCCGTATGGACATTGACACGATGGACACTCTTTCATTTCTTCACTCATAATCTATCTATTCGTTTATTCAATTCAATTTGCTTCAACCCCACGATTCATCCGTATAAAAAACGGTTCCTTTGAATAAAGCAACCACCTGATCCTTCTGGTTTTTTACTTCTACCTCAAACCTCCCCACGGTTTTTCCCCGACTTAATTCTTTGCAATGCGCGGTTAAAATATCTCCTAAAACCGCTTTTTTGACATGGGAAATCGCTGTTTCAATGCTCATGGCCACCTTTCCGTGGGCATTGGCTGCAAAGGCCATAGCTGAGTCGGACAAGGAATAGGTAATTCCTCCATGCGCAATGCTAAATCCGTTGACCATGGATGGCTTTACGTGCAAGCGAACAGAACAAAATCCTGCCCCCAAATCCAAGATTTCCATGCCCAATTCTTTGCTAAACGCATCCTCTCCCCACATGCGTTCAACGATTTGTTGCGGTGTTAATTTCATCCTAAATCGGCCAATGAAAACGTCGAGTCCAAGCGAATACCGCGTTCTGTATTCGCCAAGGTACAACACTGATTTACGCTATCATGTTCGAGAAACAGAACGTATTGTTTCTCCACCGCTTCCTGTAAAAACCGCTCTTTCTCCACAAGGGTTTGCAAAGGTCGGGTATCATACCCCATCACATAAGGAAGCGGGATGTGTCCAACGCTCGGCAATAAATCGGCCATAAAAACGACCGTTCGTCCTTTATAATGAAGATGGGGAATCATCATGCTTTCCGTATGGCCATCTACGAACAACATATCGATGCCCGGAAACACATTTTTGGTAAAATCTCCGGTTCGTTCGATGAACTTGAGTTGACCGCTTTCTTGAATTGGCAGAATATTCTCCGATAGAAATGATGCTTTTTCCCGAGGGTTTGGCTGTGTTGCCCATGCCCAATGCTGTTCATTGCTCCAATAGGTAGCATTTTTAAAAACAGGACGATAGCCGTTTTTCGTATCGTTCCAGGCAATTGCTCCGCCGCAATGGTCGAAATGCAAATGCGTTAATACGACGTCAGTGATATCGTCGGGATGGAATCCAAGATGGTTCAAGCTCGAGAAAAGATTGGCCTCCCCATGTAAAAAATAATGCGAAAAAAACTTTTCACTTTGCTTGTCTCCGATACCGCAATCTATCAAAATTAAGCGAGGACCATCTTCGATGAGCAGACAACGTAAAGCCCAAGAACACATGTTATTGTCATCGGCAGGATTGGTTTTTTGCCAAAGGGATTTGGGTACCACACCAAACATTGCGCCCCCATCCAATTTGAAAAACCCTGTTTCGATTACGTGAAATTTCATAGCTTATTTTTAGCGCTAACCTTTGCTTTTATGGTCAATACCGTCACACCAGGATCTGTATTACTAATAACGGTAACGGATTTATGTTCTATTCCCAGCTGGTTTTCTTTTGGATGAAAAGTTACCTTAATTTTCTCTCGTCCTCCCGGAGGTATAGGATTCTTATTCCAATTCGGAACAGTGCACCCACAGGAAGTTTTAACATCATAAATCAGCAAAGGTTTTTCTCCCGTATTTTCAAATTCGAAGGATGTGGTGTAGTCCGCATCTGCCATAATGTTGCCGTAATCGTGTTCTAAACGTTCAAAGGTTATTCGGCTGAACGATTTTCTGCGCTCCTCCTCTTCAACATCGACCGATTTCAATTCCTTTTGCATTTCCTTTCGATTCTCTTCCGTAGCGACAATCGATTGAGCCTTGACCTTTTCAGGTTCTTTCGAACTGCATGCCGTAAGCAACACAGCAAAAATTAAAGGAGGTAAACTGGTCTTCATACAGAGGCTAAATATAACAAAAAATCCCGCAGGAGTTCACCGACGGGACTTCTAAAAGGGCGTTTTAGGGAGGAAGACGGGTCTCGAACCCGCGACCTTCGGAACCACAATCCGACGCTCTAACCAACTGAGCTACAACCTCCGTTTTAGGGGCACAAAGGTATAATAATTTTTTATTTTTTCAACGGAAACAAAAGCCTTTTTGCCTTTAACGAAGGGTTTCAAATACTTCTGCACAAATTTCGTTTACTTTTGTCTTGTGAGATTGCTATTCTTTACACTCCTTCTGAGCCTCTCCTGGAGCATTTTGTCCCAACGCCCTATGATGGAAGGCTATTGCCTCGATCAAAAAAGAAACCCGCTTCCCGGGGTTCGGGTTACCGCTCTCAACGATCGAAGTAACACCTTTTTGACCGATAGTAAAGGCCGGTATCAAATTTTGGCCAACTACAACGATTCACTTCATCTAGAATATTCCTTGGATTCCATTACCTTGATTCGGCATTTTTACATCGATAACCGCTTATTTCAGCCAAAACTAGCCGATGTAGTTATCAACCTAAAGGAATTCTCGACCGTGGTGGTTCAACGGATCAAAGAAGACCCCTTCAACTTGATTGAACTACCTAAAATCGATCTATCGCAAATGATTTCGGTGGAAAAGTACCTCACCCTTACTCAGCCCGCAACCTCAAATAACGAACTCACTTCGAACTACAACGTGCGCGGAGGCAATTACGACGAAAACCTGGTATACGTTAATGGATTTCTGGTGTATCGTCCTTTCCTTACCCGTTCTGGACAACAAGAAGGCATGAGTTTTATCCATTCTGCCCTCGTAGAATCCGTTAAGTTTTCCGCAGGGGGTTTTGATGCGCAATACGGCGATCGCTTAAGTTCGGTCCTGGATATCACCTACAAAAACCCGACAACCTTTAAAAGTTCCATTGCCTTGGGACTTTTGAGCGAAGAAGGCCATGTAGAAGGGAGTTTAGGAAAACGCTTTACCTATCTTGCAGGAGCACGTTACCGAGCCAACGGATACTTGCTCAACTCGTTGCCCACCAAAGGTGCGTACAATCCTGTATTCAGCGATGGCCAGTTTTTGAGCACCTTTTCCTTCAATGAGAAACTCAGTTGGTCCATACTAGCCCATTATTCATCCAACAACTACCGTTTTGCTCCCCAAACCTCGAATACCGATTTCGGTACCGCCAATGAGGCGTATTCCTTCCGCATTTATTTCGACGGACAAGAAAGCACCCGCTTCCAAACCGGTATGGTAGGCACCAAACTGCACTATACCCCCAGTAAAAAAACGAACCTTGACTTTTTCCTGACCGCATTTCAATCCGATGAACGAGAGTACTTTGATATTCAAGGGCAATACTACATCAATGAATTGGAAACCGACCCATCAAAAGAAGAGTACGGGGATTCTATAGCCGTATTAGGGATTGGAACCTTTCTGAACCATGCCCGCAACCGCCTTAATGCTCAAATCGTTAATGCGTACCACGAGGGCTCCCACTTTTTCAAAGCCGATTACCTTGATTTTTACCAAACGCGTTTTGTTGTCTCGCAAATCAAATGGGGACTGGGCTACGAATTGGACCAATTTACCGACGTATTAAGCGAATGGAAAATGATTGATTCAGCTGGCTACAGCGTACCACAAGGCTCCCCCAACGAGGTTGAACTTTTCGAAACGATTAAAAGCAACCTCAACCTGGTAAACCACAAAGCAACCGGTTATTTCCAATGGAATTACAGCCAATCGAAAAAACGTTTTCAAGAACGCATAAGCTTAACGCAAAAAATTAAGAAAAACGGGGTAAAACAGAAAATTACGGTAACCGAAACCTTGCGTGAAAGCACATCCAAATGGGCTTTTTCCTTAGGGCTAAGGTCTGGTTACACCAGCGTAAATCAAGAGTTTTACCTCACCCCAAGGGCTTCAATAAGTTATTTTCCACGTGCTTATATGGTTAAAAACAACCGCGTTGTACGCAGAAATTTAAGTTATCGCTTGGCCGCAGGCACTTACTATCAACCGCCGTTTTACCGGGAATTCAGAACCTACAATGGCAATTTGAATACGCAGGTTCAATCCCAAAAATCACTGCATTTGGTAATGGGAACCGACCTCTATTTTAACCTATGGAATCGCGAAAAGCCCTTCAAGTTTTCGGGAGAAATATTTTATAAATACCTCTGGGATGTCAATCCCTATGAAATTGAAAACGTTCGTACAAGGTATTATGCCAATAACGACGCTGTCGCTTATGCCACAGGTTTGGACTTTAATGTACATGGTGAATTTGTTCCCGGCATTGAGTCCTTTTTCAAAGTTGGAATAATGCAAACCCGAGAAAACTTGCGCTATGATTCCTACAAAGAATACTACAATGCGGCAGGTGAAAAAATCATTTTTGGTTACAGCCAAGACCAGGTCGTCGTTGACAGTGCTACTTTTTTCCCTGGCTTCATTCCAAGACCTACCGACCAATTATTGACCGTGGGTGCCTTGGTGCAAGACCGTATGCCGGGGTTTGAAAATTTCACAGTTCAAATGGGACTGCAATACGGCGCTCCTTTGCCCTATGGCCCCCCCGGTTTAGACCGATACCGCGACACCTTAAGGATGAAAGCTTATTTCAGAGTGGATTTGGGATTGAGCTACAATTTGGTTACCAAGAAAAACAACTGGTGGAAAAAGCATGTACCAGAATCCATGATTTCTCTCGAAATTTTCAATTTATTGGGCGTAAATAATGTTTTATCGAAGCAGTGGATTCAAGACGTTGAAGGGAAATATTACAGCATACCCAATTACCTTACACAACGGCGCATCAATTTAAAATTCATCTGCCGATTTAACTAGCGGCAAACAAGAACTTATTCGGCGAAATCAACTGGGTTTTTACCGCATACATGACAATTCCAGCGGTATTTTTAACCCCCAACTTATTTAATATATTTTTTCGGTGGGTATTAACCGTGTGCTTGCTGAGGAACAACATGTCGGCGATTTGATCATTGGTATAGCCTTCTGCAATAAGTACAATTATTTCATTTTCACGATCGGTCATAACCAAAGGATCACAGGTTAAGGCCCCTGCATCTAAATCATCTGGATTGAGGTTCGCTTTATTGATAGTTTCTAAAATTTTACCGCAAAAGAACTTATTGCCCGAGGCTGTTTCGTTCACGGCATCAGCAATTTCACTCAGGCTACAATCCTTTTTTATATAGCTCATGATTCCACCTCGAAGCGCATCAACCAGCGTCTGAGCAGATTGTAAATAAGTAAGTCCTATAAAGCGCAAATCAGCATTGATTCGTAGGTTAGAAGCTATGTCGTTGATATCAAAACCCGGGGCAGTGTAGTCGATGATCACTAAGGCCTTACCGATGGTTGCAGCTACCTGTTGCAACTCTTCCGAATTTTCAACCTCAATTAACTCCTTCACACGCTCATGTCCGGATAGAGTGGTCCGAAGTCCCGCACGCAATAACTCGTTACTATCTGCAATAATTACCTTCACTTATTTAGAATGGTTTTAAACAAAGATACATCACCCAAGCGAACGCTCCCTATAAAAAGTAAAAAAAAATCAACAAGCTATTCACAGGGGATTTAATTGGGTCATCAATTGCGACTATCTTTGCAGCATGACCACGGGCATTACGCAAGATATTTCAAAAGTCGCAACCGCACTTCAACAAGGCCTTGCTGTAGGGATTCCCACAGAAACGGTATACGGTTTAGCCGCCAACGGATTGAACGAAGATGCCATTGCCTCGATCTTTTCGATTAAAGGTCGCCCAACGAGCAATCCGCTCATTTTGCATTTTTTCAGCCTCCTCCAGGCCCAACCCTTCGTCGAAGCGTTTCACGAAGATTTGCTCTTACTCGAAAAGAACTTTTGCCCGGGTCCAATTACGTTTCTGGTGCCAAAAACAGGGCTTGTTCCAGAACTAATTACCGCAGGTTTGCCTCGAGTCGCCGTAAGGTTTCCCTCTCACCCCGTGCTTCGGGACCTTCTAGCCTCCCTTGAATTTCCCCTTGCTGCTCCGAGCGCAAATCGTTACGGTGCAGTTAGCCCAACAGATGCACATCAAGTACAACAACAACTCGATGGTGAGATTCCCTGGGTATTGGACGGTGGTCTATGCAGTTATGGACTGGAATCGACCATTGTGGGCATGGAAGAAGATAAAGTCGTTATTTACCGCCATGGAAGTATTCCTTTGGACGAGCTTTCGGTAGTCCTTGGATACATTCCAGCCATTAAAAATCAAGCTAACGCATCACCTTTAGCACCAGGAATGGTAAAATACCATTATGCCCCCAACACCCCCTTAAAATATTTCGAAAATTCAGTCCAAGCAAAAGAACGCGTTGGCTACCTTTTCATTCAACATATTCCCGAAGGTTTTCCACCGATGCAGTGTTTAGCTCTAAGCCAAGAAGGAGATTTACGTGAAGTCGCCCGAAATCTTTACCGCTCATTGATTGAAATGGATGCTCAAGGATTCGATGAACTTTACATTGAAAAACCTCTTCCCGAAGGATTGGGATTGACCTTATTGGATCGACTCAACCGAGCTACAGCGAAATTCGGATAAAAAAAAAACCACTCGAATGAGTGGCTTTTGAAAAACGTTAAGGCGATCTTATTTCATGGTACGACCAAAACGGGTTTTGAACTTATCGATTCTACCCGCGGTATCCACGAACTGTGCAATTCCCGTAAAGAATGGGTGCGATTTGTGCGATATATCCAATTTTACAAGAGGATATTCATTTCCATCTTCCCATTGAATGGTTTCTTTGGTTGGAGCACAAGAGGGGCACAAAAATGCGTACTCGTTGGACATATCTTTAAACACAACCAAGCGGTAATCTTCTGGGTGAATATCTTTCTTCATAATGCAAAAATTGGAGTGCAAAGATAAGCGTAAATTATTAAAACACAAACCCCCGGAAAGAAAATACCCATAAACTAACAGAAAACGTCTGAAAACTCTTGGAAAACAACGTATAATAGGGCTCCTCAATTGCTAATTTTGAACCTTAAGTAGATTTTATGAAATTTAAACATCCGATAGCCTTATCCGAATTAGCCCAACTAGTAGGCTGCGATTACCAAGGCGATCCTGGCATTTCTATTACTGGGATCAATGAAATTCATCGGGTTGTGCCGGGCGATGTAGTATTTGTGGACCACCCGAAGTATTACGAAAAAGCCCTAAAATCTGCCGCAACAGTTATAATTATTGACAAAGAAGTAGCATGTCCGGACGGTAAAGGACTTTTACTTACCCCAAATCCCTTCCATGTATTTAATACCATTGCAGAACATTTCTACGCAAAACGCGAAACAGTAAAGACACGAACCGAATTACAACAAGAGTATCCAGGAGTGTTTTTTGGCAACAACGTTCGCATCGGGGAAAGGGTAAAAATTTACCCTGGAGCTTGCATCCTAGACGATACGGTTATTGGAAACGATGTAATCATTGGGTCCAATACTGTACTAGGACACTCGGCTTTTTACTACAAAAAAAACCATGGCGAATACGCACCTATGTTCAATTGCGGATATGTTGAAATAGCCGATGGTGTTGAAATTGGGGCCAATTGCACAATTGATCGCGGGGTCACCGATGTTACCTATATTGGTCGAGGAACAAAAATCGATAATTTGGTGCAAATTGGACATGACACCCGTATTGGAGAAAACTGTTTATTTGCTTCACAAGTGGGTATTGCTGGTTGTGTAGAAATTGAAAATAACGTAACGTTTTGGGGACAAGTGGGCTGCGCAAGCGGTGTAAAAATTGGTTCAGGAGCTATTGTGCTTGCCCAAAGCGGCATTTCAAAAGACCTTCCAGGGAATAACACCTATTTTGGAAGCCCCTGCGGTGAGGTGCGCGAGAAGTTTAAGGAAATGGCAGCATTAAAACAATTGCCTTCGATGCTTAACTCGAACAAATGAGTGAGCGCATCATTCATAGCTTACAACGTCAATTAGAGCTCCATGAGTTAAAGCTCAATTCCTTATTATCGATTAGCCTTGCCATTAACAACCAAGAGAGCATTGGCGGTTTGCTCAAAGCTTACGGCTTCGTCATCAAAGAACAATTGAAATTTCGAAAGCACGTATTGATTTCCGATTACAACGGATGGAAGGTATTAATCAAAACAGGCACTAAGGTCAAGACCAACCTAGAGGAAAACCTTGAACAATTGATGCGCTTTAAGGAGCTGACCTTTATTTCAGAATCAAACTCTGCCTTGCTGGCCGAATTCGAAGCCATTATTCCTGTGATTCACGGAGGCAAACCTTTGGCTTTTTTATTGGTCTCAGGAGAACCAAGTGTTGGAAATCCTAATGATCATCTAGAATTTGCCCAAACGCTTACCAACTTAATATGCGTTGCCATCGAAAACAAGCGTTTGGCCGATACCATCCTTGCGAAAGAAGTGATTAATCGTGATCTAGCCACGGCTTCGGAACTCCAAATGCTGCTATTTCCCTCCAATTTACCCTCGAACCGAAAGATGGACATTTCCGCGAAATACGTTGCACGAGATGTCATCGGAGGTGATTATTACGACTTTATCCCCCTCGGAGACGAGGAATACATTATTTGCATCGCCGATGTTTCAGGCAAGGGAATTTCTGCCGCATTGCTCATGGCGAATTTTCAAGCGACGCTGAGAACCCTATTCCGCTATCAGCGCTTCGATCTTTCTTTTCTAATTGAGGAACTGAATAAAAAAGTAATGAGCAACGCGAAAGGTGAAAAATTCATCACCTTTTTCATCGGTCATTACAATGCCTACACCAGGAAATTGAAATATATCAACGCCGGCCACAATCAACCACTCTTGCTTATTGGAAAAAGCGTTCACTTGCTGTCGGACGGTTGCACGGGGCTTGGAATTTTGGACGAACTCCCCAATCTAAAGGTGGGAAAAATTGAAGTTCCTCCGAAAAGTAGTTTAATTCTCTACACGGACGGTGTCGTAGAATTGGAAAATGCAGAAGGTGAGCAATTCAGCATTGAACAACTCATTAAAATTGCCCAGTCATTTTCTACCCTGAAAATGGAGGACATGAACAGCATTTTGTTTTCCAAATTGGACGAATGGAAAGGAGAATTGCCCTACGGCGACGACACCGCCATCCTGAGCTGCAAATTCTTCTAAGAATCAGCGAATGATGTACATTTTTCCTAGACCCTTGTGAAAATAGGAGTCTGCCCCAGAAGATAAATGCTTGATCTCCTTTCCTGCAGCACTCACATGCACTCGGTAAAGATACACGCCATTGGCCAACAAGTCGCCGTATTCATCGCGTCCGTCCCACGCATATTCGGTGATATTTCTACCAATTCGTATAGGCCCTAACTCGGCCTCCGTAATTTCACGAACTATTTTTCCATTGATGTTCATGATTTGAATAACAACCTTATCGGGAATTTCCGCACCCGTTAACGTAAATACAAATCGTGTACTTGTGCTGAACGGGTTCGGATAGTTCATCATTTCACTGATGGTGGATTCTTGGATTACCTTAAAGTTGATTTGATATTCAAAATCACCGGATAAATTCCCGGAGCGATCCTGCCCCTGAACCAATAAGGTGTATGTTCCATCTTTCGTAAGTAAGGTAGGATATATGATTTTGAATTTTTTATTTCCAGCATTCGCAGGAATCCAATCCATTATCGTATTTCCTTGGGCATCCACAAACGGTATTTTTTTCATTACGCCATCCGGATCGGTTAAATACACCGCAAACAACGAAGTATCGCTGTCGCTGTCCATGATTAAATACGGATTGTCATCTTTCAGCGTAATTAAAATTTCACTGGTGGGCGAAACAATATCGTTGTTCAAAATATGTTCTCCGTTGAATGTAACATCCAATATGGGATTCACGTCCTCGCCTCCCACATGGAAAGCCACTTGCAAAATGTTGTTAATGTGCGTTAATTCCGGCTGATCGGTTTGGGTCATGCTCGCATCCGTGTAGGGGTTCACCTCCACCCTTAACCAATTTTCCCCTTTAAAATTCAAGGTAGGAATGGTGATAGTATCATATAAATTAGCACCAGGCAATAAAGGCGCTTGTCGCTCATAAGGAATGGTATGAACCGTTTGGTTAGCATCAATAACGCTGTAACTTACCTTCAGGGAATCCATGCCGTATTGACTGATGTTGCGAATGTTAACCGCAAATTTCAGAGGTTGTCCTTCTTGGATGGAATCGTTTTGACCCGACCAAAAGAGAGCGGTTGAAGGGTCTATCGCCGCCTCGGGAAGCGGTGCAAAAACTACATGCCAAAAATCCAATTGCGCTGGTGTTTGATTTGTGGTGTCCGTGTAGAAAGCGTTTAGCCGTGCGTAGGGAAATTGTGCAGCATCGATCAAATTGTTTAAGTTAATGATGGAATCGTGAGGCGTCATTAAGGTATCGATAACGTGATCCAAGGCACCGACAGCGTTGTACACCTGCACCCTCATGCGTGTGCTGTCCCCCGGGACAAACTCCAGGGCATCACGTTTCCAAAAAAGCGATTGCCAATCATCTACTGGACCAATTAACGGAGTGGTTTCATATCCCACCAATTGAGATCCGTACACTACCGTGTCCATTAAAATATCCTCCGTACCTTGGGTGAATTTCTCAACGACAAAACTCGGATTTCCCTTTTGGGTTAAAAAGATGAAGGGCTTGTTTGGTCGTCCTGGAACAATGCTATCCGAACCTAAATTCGCAAACGTTTGATACAAACTCGGCGCAAAGGTATTCCACCAATCATAGCGCGTGGTCATCGGAGAATACACCAGCAAATAATCGCCGTTTTGAAGCACATTTTGCACTAAATTTTGAAAAGAGGCCAGTTGCGCTGCGCTGTTCTGGTGGAACGTAAAATACTTCATTGCCCGAGGCTTGCACCCCGAATTATCGTTGGCATTTCCGAAATTATTATTCGGATTCACCACCATTCCATTCGGATACGTATACCGCGTTTCCCAAGGCACCAAGGTACCTTTATCCAAAATCGCTACGTGCAGCTTCGGTGTCATGTTGCACACTTCGTATTCTTGCTGTTCACCGTTCAAAAACCACGCATTATCGTATATCTGAGGAGCCGTTGTGGCACTTTTCACCAAGCATGAAATTCCTTTTTGAATGGGAATAAATTGTCGTTGAAGTTGGGAAGTATTCATAGAAATTCCCGTAACAGCATTATCGGTAAATTGAAAGAAATCATCTTGCCCCCAGCCCTCTTTCCCCGGGATGTATTGGAAGGAGCGTTTCTTCCAAATGGGATTTGCATCGTTTACGGCAACACGCCAATAATACACTGTGCTATCAGTAAATACCACAGGATCGTTTTGGTTGGTTGAAACGCGCAACCACTCGTTCCAATTCACCGACTTCACTCCTCCCGTTCCAGATTTCAGTGCATAACGTTTAAAGCTGCTGTTGAATAAATGCGTAGTATCGATTTCAAACCGGTAGGAATTCATAGGGGCCAGTGGGTCAATGGTCGAACCAAAGACTGCCAACGTATCCCTGGGAACCACCGCAAAATTCATAGGGAGGATCGGCTCAATGCCATCAACGCTGATGTTAAAGGACTTCATCACACGGTTGTTATTGATTTCGTCGTACACTTCATCGTTAAAATTGGGAATGTCGGCGGAAATGGTAAATTGATTCAAACCAACGCCAATTAAAGGATAGAAGGGAATTTTAACCGCGATGTTTTTCTCGTAGTCCAAGCCAGCAACCGAAAAAACATAACTTGAATCCGAGGGAGACCCCGGGAAATCGCGTGTAATTTCCAATGCGAAAGTATCGGTAATCGATTGTCCTAAATTCCGCAATTTAATGTCAATGGTCAAGGAATCCGTATTTAAGGAGATGTTCTGCGGACCAAATACGATGCGTTCATCGGTTAATTCAATTTCGGGTTTTGTGTGCCAATTGATGCGAAGCATAGGGTCCCCGTGCAGGGTCATTTGCTGGAACACGGACTCAGTACTGAGCGGTTGATTCGCATTCATGACCGAATCTATGGTGTTTTTGATGTGTTGACCGATTGTTCCACCGTAATTATGGAAACCGAACTGCTTATATAATTGATGAGAATAGTCGTAAAGGGAACCCGAAAATCCGTAATTGAGGGTCCCAAGATAGGCGATAACCCCTGCATTTGGCGTAAAAACAAACTCCTCAGATTTGGTGGGCGAACTGTAAAAAATATTCCCATTGTAGCACGAATTGGCAATTAATAAGGGATATTTCCCTTGGTTATTCCATTGATCCGGATTATCGATATTAATGTCAAATCCGCTTTGCGATGAGGTAGCATGACCGAAAAAGTTCATGACACTTACTCCGTCGGAAATCCGATCAGAAATGGCCTGCATCTGAGCAGGTGTTAGTGGATTCGCGGATTGTTTCACAATGCGGGTGGTGATTCCTGCAAAACGGTCGTTTTCGGCCACATCTGCCATGGCGTTGAGGTAGGTCTGAAAGATATACTGTTCGTTGGCGTTTCCTCCACCCGCAAAATGAATTAAATGCTTCTGCCAATCTTTCGAGGCGGTATTGTAAACGCTATTTGAATCTTGGGCCAACTCGTACTCCTTTACTTTTTCAAGATATATTGCTAACTCGCTAAGGTTGTTGGCAGCAATTCTTCCCGTGGGTATCAGCGGTGTCCAAAGATCCGTACCCGGTAAGTTTGAGGTGATGCTTTGATCGCTGGAGGGTTGTCCAAAGGAAGGAACCAAGGATTTGGCGTAGTTTATGGCATTCTGTCGAGCACCAGGTCCAGTAGCTAAGGTCGTTGATACGTTGGCTTCGCGAATACCTTTACCAATTAGAAAGAGTCCAACCGGTTTATCTTGGCTTAAAGCATGTATATAATGTGCAAACCGCCGGATGCCGTTGACGTGCTTTTTCACCCCACCCCCAAATTGGTCGTAAAGCTCCCCAACTTCCGCCAAAATGACGTTGTAATCTCCGCCTGCTGGAGAACTGCGATAATTTGCATAGTCAATCACCCCAGACTCCAACAATTTTGGATAGACCATCAACAAAGCTTTCTCAAGATTGGGCGTAGCCGAGAAATTGAAAAAAGAACCTGAGGGCGAAACCGGGGCAATCGAAGGAATATCGATAACGCTGCTGCCCGACTGCGCCACTAATTTCTGTGTTGCATAGTTTGGGTCGTTCGGCACCAACATGAGGGCACTCGAACCTCCGGTAACGGCCTTCAGGAATTTAGGCGTTGTACCAAAAGAAAAAACGAGCGGTGCTCCCATACTTACCCCTGTTAATGAAAGGTAAGTTTTTGGTTGATTAGGACTGTTAGGGACCAAAAACTCGGTCTTGTTGGTCCCTCCCATGTTCATGGTCCTGGGATAAAGGAACGACCAAAAATTCACGCTTTGGAAATCGGTGGCAACTCCAAGATCTCCCACAATATTCACCTTAAAATTCGTGGCCCCATTCGCTGGCAGAAGACTTACCGGAAATTGTTTATTAATATTAATTGCATTATATCCAACGGTCAGTGTATCCAGTAGGATGGTGTTAGAATTGCCAACGGTAAGCCTCGTATGATGGTTGTACAAATTCGGAGCATAGGCATTGGAACCCCCGACCATGACCGATTTCAATTGAATGTTAGGAGCTCCCGCACCCGAATACAAATTATCTAAGGTCGTAGAGGCATAATTCCATGTGTAACCGCTTGCACCGTTCTGCATGGTATTTCCCCAACCTTCACCGGGAACGAACAAAGAGCTGGCGGCTTGAGAGGTTATTTCTCCTTCATTATAGGCTTGATTGAATACTTGACTCTTCTCGAATAAGACATACGGCGCAACTTGGTACGGTGCAAAATCGATATCCGTTTCTTCCGTGAACCTTAATCCTGGGGTTCCATTGGTCCAAGAAACAAAATAGCGAATCGTATCGTTGTAAAGGCTGTACTTAGGATTTCCTAACCAGGAAGGATTATTGTACAGGGTGGAATCCAACCAACCGTCGTTTTTCTCCGCGTAGAAATAAATGAATTCACCGGGATCAAGTACATTGTTAAAATTGTCCGGGATATAAAGCGGCTGTTCTTTTTCTCGACCAAAAACTTGAAACGTATTCAACGGTATTGAGCCAACAGGAATTCCCGCATCTACCAATGCTTGATAACCTATTTTGTGTATGCCTGTTTGGGTGATTGGAACCGCATAATATTTTTGATTGTAATTAATCCATTCGTTTCCAAACTGCTGGGCCTTCGACGAAACACTTACAGATAGCGCAAACAATAAAAAAAGTAGTCCTTGCTTCATAGGCTATTTTTTCTTCGGCTGTAACAAGTTCAATTTCAACGAGAAAATATGCGTGTAATAACCTGCATCGGCTGCGCCCAAGCGGGTAAAGGCATAGTCAATATTCAATGCTTTAAGTCCTAGACCAAGTCCTAAATTTGGTTGAACACCCCATTGCTTGCCCCCATCAAAAGCCTGGTATTGTTGAAGGGATGAGGCACCTGCGCGAACTTTTACCAAGTTTTTATAGCTCAGCATCAATCCGCAATGAGGATCTATGGAGATCGGGTCAGACGATAATAACACATTGCGACGGCCATCCGTGGTAAAATCTGCATCAATTTCTGCCAAAATAGAAAAACCTTTTTCCGCTGCGCCTATTGGATGGCTATATGCCGCACCAATAATAAACCGAGGCAAGGATAATTCCAAACCGTTCGACGGTAGATCATTGCCTGTTGCTAAAAATACTTGCTGCATATCCTGAGACAGGTTGAAAATCCAAGCATTAAAGGTAGAGGTAGCATCCCGCGCAACAAGCCCGAAACGCCAATGGTCATTCTTTTGATACTGCAGACCTGCATCTAATCCAAAACCCCAAGATTTAGCGAAATCCCCTACACGACGATGGATTACTTTTACCGTACCTCCAACCGATAAACCTTTGGGCTTTAATTTTCTCGCAAAAGACCCCATAAATGCATAATCCCCTGCAGAAAAGGAAGTGATATTGTCGTAATTGATTCGGCCATCGTTATCGATGAGTTGCGTGGTATTTGGAATATCATCTACGCCAAAGCGCAAAAACGTAAAACCCAGCGTTCCTTTTTCTCCCATCGAATGAGACAAACCTACATAGTCGTATTTTGCGATTCCCGCAAAATATTCAGAATGCATGGCTGAAACTTGCAACCAGTCCTTGACCTGAGAAAGTCCAGCAGGATTCCAGTATGCGGAGGTAACATCGTTGGTGTTAGCTACGACCGCATTGCCCATTGCCATGGCATTTGCTCCTACTCCCAAATGTAAAAATTCGTTGGAGTACTTGGGTGCTTGCGCCCAAGTTGTAATTCCAAAACCCACTAAAAAAAGGATCAATAAGTGTTTCATATGCTGCATTATGTCCGCCCTTAACTCCGAATTAAGAAAATTATTGTCAAAGGGAAACAACGATATAAAAATAAGGTTTTTTTAAATTAACTTCGTCGCACCATGCACCAAAACGGCATAAAGTTGTTCAATTTACCCAATTTACTTACTTCAGCCAACGGAATTTTCGGCATTTTGGCCATCATACTGGCCTTCTTTGGTCGTTTAGAAATGAGCGCTATCTGCCTCATCATTGCCATGGTTTTTGATTTTTTCGATGGCTTTACGGCTCGACTTATGGGGATAACGTCACCCATCGGCAAAGACTTAGATTCTTTGGCCGACATGATATCCTTTGGCCTTGCACCAGGAATGTTGATGTTCATGACCATGGAATTAAGGCTCAACGGAAATTTAAGCGCCGTTTATCAAAAATACCACAACTTAAACCTGCACCATCTCGAAGATTGGATCAGCCTGAGCGCTTTAAGCATTCCTTTCTTTTCCATGTTCCGCTTGGCAAAATTCAACAACGACCTTCGTCAAAGCGACCGTTTTATCGGACTACCTACTCCCGCGAATGCCCTCTTATTTTTATTTTTTCCCTTGTTACTTGAGCAGTCCACCTCAAATTCAATAACCGCGGATTCAGGCGTAACTTATTGGTTGATGCACCCATGGACGATGGCCACCATTTGTCTTTGCTTTCCCTTATTACTTATTGCTGAAATTCCGTTGCTTTCGCTTAAATTCAAACATTTTCAATGGCGGGGCAATGAACTTCGATGGGCCTTGTTAGGAATATCGTTGATAACAATTTTCCCCTTGCGCATCTACGCAATTCCAATCGTTATACTTTTGTACCTGATTTTATCTTTTATTGAGCAATTAATCCCACAACAAAAATGAAATTCAAAGCCGAAATAGATGTGATGCCGCATGACGCCCTATTAGATCCTCAAGGGAAAGCCGTAACCCAAGCAATGGAGACCATTGGATTAAGTGAAATTCAGGGAGTACGCATCGGTCGCCATATTCGCCTTTTTCTAGAAGCGGCAGATGAAGCTTCGGCCAACCAAAAGGTGGAGGAAGCGTGTAAAAAAATGCTGGCCAATGCCATTATGGAATCGTATTCTTTTTCCATTGAAGCGGTATAAATTTGAAGGGAAAAATTACGACATTTCATTGCCGAAGCAATACCCCGAATCCAATATCTTACGAGGTTTCCTCGCTTGAAGACCTCGACCGAAAAATTTGCCTTGCCCAAGAAGTCTACGAATCCAAACTTTGGGATAACCCACTGGTTCGCCGTTCGTTTTTCGAGCATCTTACCCTTCAATTAATCGATCGGCAAGCAGACCTAATGGCGATCTATTGCCGGGAATCAAGTTTAACCGAGGAGCGCTTCCTAAGGGAATTTTCGCGCATGCTCCATCAAATCAAGGTTTATGAACGAGAAGGCGCTTTGAGAATTGAACCTCTGGCTGCGCAATCATTTAACGATCGAACCCTCATTAAACGACTCTTACCCCTTGGGCCGATCGCTGTTTTCGGCGCCTCCAATTTTCCCCTGGCCTATGGAACTTTGGGCGGAGATACCATTGGGGCATTGGCATCGGGTTGTCCCGTCATCGTCAAAGGCCATCCTCTTCACGCAGGCACCAGCGCTTTTCTCGCTGAAATCGCCGAAGAAACCCTCAAATGTTTAGACCTACCTCGGGGGATCTTTGGCCATGTCTTAGACGATGGATTCGAATTAGGCCAAAAACTCATCCAAGATCCAAGAATACTAGGCGGGGCATTCACCGGAAGTTTAGTGGGAGGCATGAGTCTATTCCAACTCGCCAATCAACGGAAAAATCCGATCCCTTTTTTTGCTGAAATGGGCAGCCTTAATCCCGTTATTATCTTAGATAACGTTCCGAATCTAGAGGAACAAGTTAACTGCTTAGCATCAGCAATTACGGAGGATGCGGGGCAGTTTTGCACTAAACCCGGAATTATTTTGGTTCCTAAGGAAATGTTTTTGAAAGCTCAAGAACTGTTAGTTCAACACTTCACTGCGATCCCCTCGCACCCCATGCTACACCCAAGCATCTACGAGCGATACGTTTCGAGGCTAAAAGAAATTGAACAACACCTCACAGTGAATCGCTTTGGAGAACCAATTCCCTGGCATGGTTTAAGCGCTCTTGTCTCCCTTAGTTTGGCAGAATTTTTAAACCTGGAGCCCTTGCATCATGAAGTGTTTGGACCATTTACATGCCTGTTGAGTTACGAAGAACCCTCCCAACTAAAGGACTTATTCCGATGCATTGGCGGTCAGCTAACCGTTAGTTTTATGGGGTTAAATCCAGAAAATGAACCTCTTTGGGAATTTGCCCAACAATATGCAGGAAGGATGATTGTTAATGGTGTACCTACCGGGGTATTGGTAGAAAGGAATATGCACCACGGAGGCCCCTTCCCATCAAGCACTGATGCACGATTTTCATCGGTAGGCGAAGCATCCTTATTCAGATTTCTTCGTCCAATTTCCGTTCAAAAGAACTATTGAAATTTGTAAAATTTGTAACTTTGTAAAAAAAAGAACATGTCAGAAGGAGCCAGTCGATCGTATAAAATGTTGTATTTAGCCCTTATTTCCATATTGCTCTTAGGAATAGCGGCCATAGCCTATATGTGGACCCTCAAAAGGGATGAATTGTACAAAAAGGAGAAGGAAAACTTGGCTTTACAGAAAGATCAAGAATTACTCAATGAGATGTTGTCTGATTACACAGGAGGTGTCTCCAAGGACTTAAAAACCGACTTTAAAAACATGCTTGAAACCTATGATAAATTAATTGCCATGGACCGAAGTAAAGCGGACAGCCTTAATTTACAAAAGGAGCGCATCTCCGAACTCTTAAATCAATTGAACGCCAATCGCAACCTGTCAGCAAAACAGTTAATGGCACTTAAAAAAGAAAACGATGTGCTTCGCTCGATTATGCGGGGTTACGTGATGCAGATTGATTCATTAAATACCCTCAATATTCAATTAGGGTCTACATTAGATGAAACAAAAAACAAATTGAACTCCACTTCTGAAGAGCGCGACAACTACAAGAGGGATGCCGAAGAGAAAACGGAAAGAATTAAAAAAGGCGCGAAATTACAGGCCCTTGGATTCACATCGATTGGCCTAATGTCGCAGTTCGGTAAGATGAAGGAAGCCGACAAGGCGAAGAAAGTAGTTCAGATTAAATCGACGTTCACCATTGGAGAAAACACCCTTGCGTCTGCTGGTAAAAAATCGGTTTACATGCAAGTTGTTGCTCCTGACGGAAAGGTATTAACCAATCGATCCAACACCACCATGGAGACCGACCAGGGCACGCTTACCTATTCAGATAAAAAAGACATTGACTATCAAAACGAAGCGATTGACTTGACCATTTATTACGATATTCGAGGAGCAGAACTTACGAAAGGTTCTTACAAAATACTCATCTACTGCGATGGACAATTAATCGGTAAGGACAGTTTCGTTTTACGATAAATTATGGAAGGCTGGGTTCATTTTACAGAAGAAAACGGAATTGGAACCGTTGAGTTTGGACATCCTCAAAGCAATGCTCTTCCTTCTCAAGTCCTGGATTTACTGGCAAAAACGCTGCAAAAAGCGAGCGAAGACGATAACGTTAAGGTCATTATTCTCAAATCATCGGGCCACAAAACCTTTTGTGCCGGGGCGAGTTTTGATGAATTAACCCGCATTCAAAACGATGCAGAAGGTTTGCGTTTTTTTTCAGGATTTGCCAAAGTTATCAACGCATGCCGCACCTCGAAAAAATTCATCATCGGACAAGTTCAAGGAAAAGCCGTGGGTGGAGGGGTTGGCGTTGCATCGTCCGTTGATATATGCTATGCAAGCGATGAAGCTGCAATTAAACTATCGGAACTGGCCGTTGGTATCGGTCCATTTGTGGTTGGTCCGGCGGTTGAACGAAAAATTGGACTTTCTGCAATGAGCGAATTAGCCATCAACGCAACCGAATGGAAAAGCGCGGAATGGGCGCACAATCGAGGGCTTTATACCGAAACCTTTGACAACCAGGAGGCCCTAGAAAATGCCGTTAATGCGTTAGCCCATCGCCTCGCTAAAAGCAGTCCTGAAGCCATGGAGGCGCTTAAAAAAACGCTTTGGGAAGGAACCGAAGACTGGGACACATTGCTCATGGAAAGAGCTGCTATCAGCGGAAGACTCGTATTAAGCGAATTCACGCGGAACGCAATTGCAAGCTTCAAAGCAAAATAAAAAGAAAAAAATAGGTTTGTTTTGTAATATTGAAACAAACTAGTTATCTTTGCACCCCTTTAGTAGGGTAGTACAATAAACTTTTTAAGCTGTGGATACTTTAAGTTATAGAACCGTTTCAGGAAATACGGCTACTGCCAATAAAAAATGGTATGTGGTAGATGCGGAAGGCCAAAACGTTGGACGTTTAGCGAGCATCGTTGCGAAAATCATTCGTGGTAAGTACAAAACATGTTACACCCCTCATGCAGATTGTGGTGACAACGTGATTGTGATTAATGCCGAAAAAATTGCCTTCTCAGGAACTAAATTAGTGGATAAGGAGTATGTAAGATTTTCCGGTTATCCTGGTGGACAAAGGTTTACCTCTGCGGAAGAAATGTTAAAGAAACATCCAGAGCGACTTGTAGAAAAAGCCGTTAAAGGGATGCTTCCCAAAAATGCGCTTGGACGCAAACTTTACACAAACCTTAACGTTTACAAAGGTTCAAGTCACAAACATGAGGCACAGCAACCTGAAATATTCAACATCGAGAATTTTTTATAACCCATGGAAATTACTAACTCATTAGGAAGAAGAAAAACTGCGGTAGCTCGTGTTTACCTAACCAAAGGCACTGGCGTTGTAACCATTAACAACCGTACCTTAGAAGACTTTTTTCCTACGCATTTATTGCGTCAAAAAATAGCACAACCATTTGTTTTAACCGATAGCGTAGGTCAATATGACGTTAAGGCATCGATCAACGGCGGTGGCGTAAACGGTCAAGCGGAAGCCCTTCGATTGGGAATTTCTAGGGCTCTAGTAGAAATCGCAGAAGAAAATAAAACGTTGTTGAGAGCAGAAGGACTTATGACAAGAGATCCGCGAATGGTTGAGCGTAAGAAGCCGGGAAGACCAAAAGCGAGAAAGAAATTCCAGTTCTCAAAACGTTAATTTATTGGAACAAGTTTAGTATCCAAATTGCAAAGCACCCTATTGAAAAATACCCTTTGCTTTTGAACTTTTATTTTAGGAACGTAAACAAATATATATGTCAAAACTTACTTTTGAAAAACTTTTAGATGCTGGTGTTCATTTTGGTCACCTTAAGCGCAAATGGAATCCAGCAATGGCTCCCTATATCTTTGATGAAAAGAAGGGAATCCACATCATTGACTTAAACAAAACCATTGTTCATTTAAATCAAGCCAGCGCGGCAATGAAACAAATCGCTCGCTCAGGTAAGAAAATTCTTTTCGTGGCTACGAAAAAACAAGCAAAAGAGATTATTGAGCAAAAAGTATCGCAAGTAAACATGCCTTTTGTAACCGAGCGATGGTCAGGTGGAATGTTAACCAACTTTCAGACAACGCGTAAATCGATTCGTAAAATGTCGATGATCGACAAAATGAAATCGGATGGAACATGGGATACCTTAAACAAGCGTGAAAAATTGTTTAAAACCCGTCAACGAGAGAAATTGGAGAAGACATTCGGTTCAATTGCGGATATGACTCGAACTCCAGCGGCTATTTTTATTGTCGACATTTTAAAGGAACATATTGCACTTGCTGAAGCCAAACGATTGAATATTCCAACATTTGCGATTGTTGATACAAACTCCAACCCCAAATTAGTAGATTTCCCTATTCCTGCAAACGACGACGCCACGAAATCAATTGCTTTAATTCTTGACGAAATTTGCAATGCTATTCAAGAAGGTTTAGAAGATCGTAAAAACGTTAAAGGCGATGGTGAAATGGAGGCCTCCGATGAAGAAGGAAATGTTGAAGTTTCAACTTCCGAAGCTACTAGCACCGCTGAAAAAACGAAAAGAACACGTAAGACGGTAGCAGCCACTGCAGAAACTTCGACCTCAGAAAATACTGAAACGGAAGTCGCTCCTCAAGAAATAGCGCCAGCTGCGATTGAAACAAATGCCGAGGAATCCGCAGAATCATCCGCCGAAGCCAGTGAAGAAGCTGCTCAAGACGAAGTACAATAATATAATATAGACTACCATGGCAATTACCGCTTCTGATGTAAACAAACTGCGCCAACAAACCGGTGCAGGTATGATGGACTGTAAAAACGCGTTGACTGAAGCCAACGGAGATTTTGAAATGGCCGTTGATATCCTTCGTAAAAAAGGACAAAAAATCGCAGCAAAACGCGGTGATAATGATGCAAGAGAAGGACTTATCATAGCCCAAACTTCTGCCGACAAAAAAGCAGGAGTGATTTTGACGCTCAACTGCGAAACAGATTTCGTTGCGAAAAACGATGGTTATAATTCATTAGTGCAATCTTTGGTTGATTTGGCTTTGAATCATTTACCAGAGTCTGTTGAAGCACTGAAAGCTCTTCCTTACGATGACCGTTTAACCGTCGATGAAAAAATCACGGAGCAAATTGGGGTTATTGGAGAGAAATTAGATCTTTCGGGTTATGCGGTATTACGTGGTGAGCAAGTAGTTGCTTACAACCACCCAGGAAACCAACTAGCAACCCTTCTTGTGTTAAACCACGGTTCTGAGGCCGTTGCTGAGGCAGGACGTCAGGTTGCAATGCAAGTTGCAGCGATGAACCCAATTGCCATCAACAAGGACGGAGTGGATGCTCGCACCATTGAACGAGAAATCGAAATTGGTAAAGAATTAGCTATTCAAGAAGGAAAACCAGCCGACATGGCAGAAAAAATTGCCATGGGACGTTTGAACAAATTCTTCCAAGAAAATACCTTGTTGAGCCAACAGTTTGTTTGGGACAACAAGCTTACGATCGAACAATATTTAAATTCTACAGAAAAAGGCTTAACCGTACTCGAGTTCAAGCGCTTTTCATTAAGTTAATTGAAGCCCGCATCAGCGGGCTTTTTTTTTGCATCCTCGGGAACAATCAATATTTATTTATCTTTGAAACCGCAATTATGAAGTACCAACGCATCTTATTAAAGTTGAGCGGCGAATCCTTGATGGGAGACAAGCAGTTCGGTATCGACAACCAACGCTTAGCAAACTACGCTCGTGAAATCAAAGAAATTCATTCCATGGGCGTGGAAATTGCCATTGTGATTGGTGGAGGCAACATATTTCGTGGTGTTCAAGCCGAACAAGGCGGTATGGACCGTACCCATGGCGACTACATGGGAATGCTTGCAACCATGATTAATTCCATGGCCTTGCAGGCAGCGCTTGAATCCATCGAGCTACCTACACGGCTTTTGTCGGCCATAGAAATGAAAGCCATTGCAGAACCCTTTATACGACGTAGAGCGGTGCGACACTTAGAGAAAGGCAGAATAGTCATTTTTGGAGCAGGAACCGGAAATCCTTATTTCACGACAGATTCGGCAGCATCGTTGCGGGCCATTGAAATCAATGCCGATGTCATTTTAAAAGGCACAAGGGTTGACGGAATTTATACAGCAGATCCGCTCAAAGACCCTAGCGCCACAAAATACGAGGAAATTACCTTTGACGAGGTCTATGAAAAAGGGCTAAGTGTAATGGACTTAACGGCATTCACGCTTTGCAAGGAAAACGACCTTCCCATCATCGTTTTCGATATGGATACCATAGGAAACTTGAAACAACTAATGCAAGATAAAAAAATTGGAACCCTTGTAAGGAATTAAGCCATGACAGAAGAATTAGATTTAATTTTTGACGAACTCAAGTCTTCTAACGAAAAGACGTTAGGGCATTTGGAAAACGAGTTAACCAAAGTTCGCGCGGGAAAAGCTACCCCCGCAATGTTGAATGGGGTCATGGTAGAATACTACGGGTCAATGACTCCGCTGCAACAAGTAGCGAATGTAAATACCGTCGATGCTCGAACGATTGTGGTGCAACCCTGGGAGAAATCCATGTTAAATGAAATTGCGCGAGGTATCATCAATGCGAACCTAGGCCTCAATCCTCAAAACAACGGAGAGCAACTCATGATTGCCGTTCCCTTGCTCACGGAAGAACGCCGTCGCGAATTGGTTAAACGGTCGAAAACCGAAGGGGAAAACGCTAAAGTTGGAGTGCGAAACCACCGCAAAGACGCGATGGATATGATCAAAGACCTGAAAAATGATGGCCTTTCCGAAGACATGGCGAAAAGCGCAGAAGAAGAGGTGCAGCAAATCACCAACCGTTTCATCAAAAAAATCGATGATATTCTCGAAGTGAAAGAGAAAGACATCATGACGATATAAAAAAAGGAGGCCTAGGCCTCCTTTTTTATTTAAAGAGTTCCTCGGTTTTCTTGTTCCCGTTCTATCGCTTCGAATAAAGCCTTGAAATTTCCTTTTCCAAAAGATTGGGCCCCTTTGCGTTGAATGATTTCGAAAAACAAGGTCGGACGGTCGACTACGGGTTTCGTAAACAACTGAAGTAAATACCCTTCGTCGTCACGGTCAATTAAAACGCCGTGTTGCTTCAAGGTTTCGACATCTTCGTCGATAGCCCCTACCCTTTCCAATAAATCGTCGTAATACGTTTCCGGAACGTACAGGAATTCAACCCCTCGTTGGCGCATGGCGCTTACGGTTTCAATAATGTTATCGGTAGCAACCGCGATGTGTTGTACCCCCGGTCCTTTGTAAAAATCCAAATACTCCTCAATTTGAGACTTTTTCTTGCCTTCTGCCGGCTCGTTGATGGGGAATTTAATCCTACCATTGCCGTTGCTCATAACCTTCGACATTAATGCAGTATACTCGGTTGAAATGTCTTTATCGTCGAAGGACACGATTTGGGCAAAGCCCATGACTTTAGCGTAAAATTCAACCCAGGTATTCATCTCATTCCAACCGACATTCCCGACCATGTGGTCAATGAATTTCAACCCAACGGGTGCTGGATTGTAATGCGAATTCCAAGCTTTATAGCCGGGTAAAAATATACCATGGTAGTTTTTTCGTTCGACAAAAATGTGAACCGTTTCTCCGTAGGTATAAATACCAGAACGGATCACTTCCCCATGTTCGTCCGTTTCTTTGGTGGGTTCCATGTAGGGCTTTGCACCGCGTCGCACCGTTTCTTCAAAGGCTTTCGTTGCATCTTCCACCCATAAAGCGACCACTTTTACTCCGTCCCCGTGAAGGTTAATGTGTTCGTTAATCAATCCGCCTTCGTTTAAGGGAGTAGTGAGTACTAACCGGATTTTATCCTGCTTTAACACATAAGAAACCCGGTCCTTCATCCCCGTTTCTAACCCTGCATACGCTTCCGACTGAAACCCAAAAGCGGTTTTATAAAAATGTGCCGATTGTTTGGCGTTGCCCACGTACAATTCCACGTAGTCGGTACCCAGCAAGGGTAGAAAATCCTCTGCTTCGGAAAAAATCTTTTTCAATCCGTATTCGTAGTTCGGGAGATCGGACAAGTTTTTAATTTCTGCTGACATAATTTGTAGTTTATTTAATGCAACCAAGATTTTTCGTAGCCTTCTACCTTCAATCCAAGTGCTTGTTGTGTAATTTTTAAGGGTTTAAACGTATCGACCATTACCGCGAGCTCTTGGGTTTCGGTTTTGCCGATGCTTCGTTCGTAGGCCCCAGGATGAGGTCCGTGCGGAATACCTCCGGGATGTAGGGTAATCTGGCCTTGTTTAATATCGTTTCTGCTCATGAAATCGCCGTCGACATAGTATAAAACCTCATCCGAATCAATGTTGCTATGGTTATACGGTGCGGGAATGGAATCCGGGTGATAATCGTAAAGTCGAGGCACAAAAGAGCACAGCACAAAACCCGAAGTTTCAAAGGTTTGATGCACCGGAGGTGGTTGATGTACACGGCCGGTGATGGGTTCAAATTCATGGATGGAAAAGGCATACGGATAATTGAAACCGTCCCAACCCACCACATTAAAGGGATGATGCTGATACACGTAGTTGTATATCACGTCTTGCTTTTTGATCTTAATGAGAAACTCCCCTTCGGTATCGTGCGTTTCCAAAGTGTGAGGCGGACGAATGTCGCGCTCACAATAAGGCGAGTGCTCTAACAGCTGACCAAACCAATTTCGGTAACGTTTCGGAGTATATACCGGGTTAAACGACTGAACGATGAAAAGCCGGTTATTATCATCGTTGAAATGCATTTGGTAGATCATTCCCCGAGGAATCACCAGATAATCACCGTAGGCAAAATCGATGTTGCCCAATTGGGTTTTGAGCGTGCCGCTACCTTTATGAATGAAAATTATTTCATCTGCATCGGCATTTTTGTAGAAATAATCCGTCATGGAACCGGTGGGTGAAGCCAATTCAATGTAACAATCCGAATTAACCAACACAGGAGTTCTGCTTGCTAAAAAATCGGGATTCGAAGCCAATTGGAAGCCTTGCAAGGAAAACATGGTCATGTGCTTGTCCAAGGCAATTTCCGGAGCAACGGAAGTGCTACCCAGAATAGATTTTACCACCGTGGGTGGATGAACGTGGTAGAGCAAAGAGGACATGCCGTCGAACCCTATGGTTCCAAACAACTGTTCGTGGTAGAGAGAACCGTTGGGCTGTCGAAAGACCGTATGGCGCTTCGGAGGAATGGATCCGAGTTTGTAATAAAAAGGCATAGTTCGTTAAATAAAAATCAAAATTACCAATGGTACTGCAAGTTACAAATGATTTTAATCAGTTTTTTAAAAAGCATTTTTTTTGAGGGGAAGTTGGCTAAATTTGCCATATGAGAAAAACGTTAATCATCGGAGCTGGTGGGCAAATAGGCACAGAACTTACGCTGGCACTTCGAAAGAAATGGGGAAAAGATCAAGTGATTGCTTCCGATATTAAGACGGAAAAACCCGCGAATTTAAGCGAGGGTCCCTATGTGGCCTTAGACATATTGAACAGGGAAGCGGTCCGTGAGTTCATTATTAAGGAAAAAATTGAAACCGTTTACTTGTTGGCGGCACTTTTATCTGCAACCGCAGAAAAACAACCGGACTTTGCGTGGAAATTGAACATGGAAGGATTATTCACGATCTTGGATTTGGCCAAAGAAGGATATTTGAAACAAATATTTTGGCCGAGTTCCATTGCGGTATTTGGTCCAACATCCCCGAGAGACCATACCCCTCAATTCACGGTGATGGAACCTTCGACCGTGTATGGAATTTCGAAGCAAGCCGGAGAACGCTGGTGTGAATATTACAACCAACGGTACCAAGTAGACGTTAGAAGCCTGCGCTATCCCGGGCTAATTTCGTATAAAAGTCCTCCGGGAGGGGGTACGACCGATTATGCGGTAGACATCTTCTATCAGGCAAAAAAAAGCGGCAGCTACGAATGTTTTTTATCGGAAGATACTGCGCTTCCGATGATGTTCATGGACGACGCGATACGCGCAACCATGGAATTAATGGAAGCCCCAAAAGAGCAATTAAGAATTAAATCTTCTTACAATTTAGGAGGTATATCCTTCACACCCAAGGAAATAGCCGCGAGCATACAGGAGCACATGCCCGAATTCACAATCCGTTATGCCCCCGATTTTCGTCAAGCCATTGCCGATTCTTGGCCAAAATCCATCGATGACAGCTATGCCCAATCGGACTGGAATTGGAAATCGGAGTACAATTTATCCGATTTGACCCAAGAAATGCTCGAAAACATCGATTTATAAATCGTTGATTCATAGCTGTTTGAAAAGTTTTTAACATATTTTTTCATTTTGTTTAATTTTTTATTTGATTTGTTAAACAGTTTTTGTTTAACTTTGATTCAATAAAATTAAACAACATGTCAACGATTGAATTCAATGAGGCCCTAGTCGGAATCCAGAGCAATCTGTTTTCGTTTGCTCAGAACTTTACGAAGAACCGAGAAGATGCTCGAGATTTAACGCAAGAAACGCTACTGAAAGCTATCAACTATCGATCGTACTACACGCCGAATACGAATTTCAAGGCATGGGTGTTTACGATCATGCGCAACATCTTCATTAATCAATACCGAAGGAATACAAAAGCGCGAATGATTTTTGATCAAGGGGACGAAGATTTCCTCATGACCTCTCAGCGGTCGATGTTGGGTTCTCCATCGGAGCGCCTGGCTGTCAAGGAAATCAATGAGAAGATTGACGGATTAAACGACGAATTAAAGGTCCCTTTTAAAATGCATTTTGAGGGATTCAAGTACAAAGAAATTGCCGACACCATGGATTTACCCATTGGTACGATAAAAAGTCGTATCTTCATAGCAAGAAAAAGGCTTATGGATCAGTTGCCAGACTACCAGCACCTTGATAATTAAGATCCATGAAGAAAAAAGCCACCGTACTCGGCGCGGGAATTTCGGGACTTTCCACCGCATGCTTCCTCGCAAAAGCCGGTTGGGAAGTTACCATTTTAGAAAAGAACGCAACCATTGGCGGACGGGCTCGGCAATTCTCCCACGAAGGATTCGTGTACGACATGGGACCGAGTTGGTATTGGATGCCGGATGTTTTCGAACAGTTTTACCAAAAATTCAACCATACCACCTCTGATTTTTACGATCTGAAACGGTTGGACCCTTCCTACCGAGTTTATTGGAACGATCAAACCTATTCCGACATTCCCGCCACGATGGGAGCTTTGGAAGCGATGTTTGAAAGCCTCGAACCCGGAAGCGGCGCCAAACTTCAAGCGTTCTTGAAAGACGCCAAATACAAATACGAGGTTGGAATGAAGGATTTGGTATACAAACCCTCGCTGAAAATTTCCGAATTCGTGGATTTTCGGCTCTTGAAGGGTTTGTTTTCCATGGATTTAACCAATTCGTTCTCCAAATATGTCAACCGTTATTTCAAGCACCCTAAGTTACGATCGTTGTTGGAGTTCCCTGTGCTTTTCTTAGGTGCGATGCCCAAAGATACCCCTGCGCTTTATTCCCTCATGAATTATGCGGATATGGAGTTAGGTACCTGGTATCCCATGGGTGGAATGCATAAATTCATTGAAGCTTTTGAGAGTATCGCTCGTGAGCAAGGGGTTACAATCCAAACAAATGCCGAAATTATGCGGCTTGAAAAGAATGCAGGAAAAGTGGTCGCAGCATATGATGTTCAAGGAAACCGTTACGAAGCCGACGTATTCATTTCTTCGGCCGACTACCAACATACCGAACAACACTTGCTCAATGGAAGTGCTAACTATTCCGAAAAATACTGGAATAAACGCGTCATGGCGCCTTCAGCCCTTTTGTATTATGTCGGAATCAATAAGCGCGTTGAAAACTTACGGCACCACAACCTGTTCTTTGACGAATCCTTAGAAGAGCATGGCAAAGAAATCTATAAAGACCCAAAATGGCCAACGGCTCCTTTATTCTACCTAAGTGCACCGTCAATAACCGATCCTAGTGTGGCCCCTGAAGGTTGTGAAAACTTGTTTTTCCTCATACCCATTGCACCTGACCTCAGCGACGACGAACCTACGCGTGAACGCTATTTCAACCTTTTGCTGGAACGGTTAAAAGCGCTAACAGGGAACGACATTAAAGACCACATTGTATACCAGCGCAGCTTTTCCATTTCCAACTTCAAAGAAGATTACCATGCCTTCAAAGGGAATGCCTACGGTTTAGCGAACACGCTTCGTCAAACGGCCATTTTTAAACCCCGCATTAAAAACAAAAACCTGGATAACTTTTACTACACCGGTCAACTTACGGTTCCCGGCCCCGGCGTTCCTCCATCCATCATTTCTGGAGAGGTGGTAGCCAAGCACATCCTACAAAACACCGACCTATGAAACACGTATTTGACGAAATAAGCCATGAAATGAGCACGCTAACCACCAAGCGTTACAGCACTTCCTTTTCGCTGGGAATTCGCATGCTCAGCCAAGAAATCCAGAAGCCGATTTATGCCATCTACGGTTTTGTTCGATTTGCCGATGAAATTGTGGATACTTTCCACGATTTTGACAAAGCAGCGTTGTTGGAAGACTTTCGTGCGCAAACCTACACAGCGATTGCTCAAGGAATCTCATTAAATCCCATTCTGAACAGCTTTCAATGGGCGGTTAACTATTACAAGATTCCCCACGACCTAATAGAAACCTTTTTGGAATCCATGAAAATGGACCTTAACAAACAAGCCTACGATGAGGAACAATACAAAAAGTACATTCTAGGATCTGCGGAAGTGGTTGGACTGATGTGTTTGAAAGTTTTTGTTGCTGGCGATGAAAACGAATATCAGCGGTTAAAACCCGCCGCCATGAAATTGGGTTCCGCCTTTCAAAAAATCAATTTCTTAAGAGATTTGAACGCTGATTACAAAGCCCTTGGCAGGGTGTACTTTCCGGGAATTGACATGAACGAATTTAACGCCACCGTAAAACACGACATCGAAAGGGACATCGAAGCCGATTTTCACGCGGGCTATCTTGGCATACTAGAACTTCCTAAAAAAGCCCGTTTTGGCGTTTATCTCGCCTACGTTTATTACTACAAACTTTTTGCAAAGATTAAACAAACACCCGCTAAAATCATCTTGGAAGAAAGAGTGCGCATACCGAACAATAAAAAAGTGCGATTGCTGCTTTCCTCTTACGTGCGACACAATTTGAATTTATTATGATGCAAGAAGTCATTTTGGTCAACAAAAATGACGAGGAAATTGGCACCATGGAAAAAATGGAGGCCCACCTTCAAGGCATGTTGCATAGAGCCTTTTCCATCCTCATATTCAATTCCAACCGCAATCTCCTAATTCACCGAAGGGCTTTGGGAAAATACCATTCGGAAGGCCTTTGGACGAATACGTGTTGCAGTCACCCTCTTCCCGGTGAGAATATTGTGGATGCAGCAAACCGACGCCTTAAGGAAGAAATGGGAATGGAAACCTCCTTAGCCCCCTTATTCAGTTTTATTTACCGTGCTGAATTAGAAAACGATCTAGTAGAACATGAATTAGACCACGTACTTATTGGATTCACCGACGATGAACCCCTTATAAATCCGGACGAAGTAAGCGACTTTAAATGGATGGCCATGCACGAAATTGAAGAAGACGTAGAACGAAATCCGCAGGACTATACCGCCTGGTTTAAAAAAATTGTCCTAGAATATAAATCCGCCTTCAACGATATCCTCAAATTATGAAAATTGTTCGACGTGCTACCTTTAATGCTGCCCATCGCCTGTACCGAAAAGATTGGTCGCATGAAAAAAACGACGAGGTGTTCGGATTGTGCAATAACGTGAATTACCACGGCCATAACTACGTTCTGGAAGTAGGAATTGACGGTAAAATAGATCCTGAAACGGGTTATGTCATTGATGTGAAAATTCTTAAAGACATCATTTCCAACGTTGTCACCGATCGCTACGACCACAAAAACCTAAACATGGACTGTCCGGAGTTTTTTGATTTGAACCCAACAGTTGAAAACATTGCTATGGTCTGCTACAACAACCTCTTACCGCATCTACAAGCCTACGGAAAACTCTCGATCAAGCTCTATGAGACTGAGAAAAATTGGGTGGAGTATGACGGGGAATAACAGCCGGATCTCACCCACAAACATAATCGCTAGTTTCTTGTTGTACCCCTTATGAGTAAAGCGATCTTTTGGCATCGTCGTGATCTTCGTATAGAGGACAATGCCGGGTTATTCAAGGCATGCATGAATGCATCTACGGTGCAACCCGTGTTTATCTTCGATACGCAAATCCTACAAGAATTGGACAAGAACGACGCAAGGGTGGAATTCATCCATCGGGAAATTGAACGGTTGTCGAAGGAATATGCTGAACACCACCTCCACCTACGGGTAGAAATCGGCAATCCCATAGAAATCATCCCTGCATTGGCGAAAGAATGGCACATAGACCACGTGTTTACCAACCGCGACTATGAGCCCTACGCTCTTCAGCGCGATAAGACATTATATGATATCTTACAGTCCATGGGTATATCCTTTACCGGAGCAAAAGACCATGTGATTTTCGAAAAAAATGAGGTAATGAAGGGGGATGGCACTCCCTACACCGTCTTTACCCCTTATTCCCGTAAATGGAAAGAACGCCTAAGCCAAGAACCTATTTCCCTTCACGATTCGAAAGGAGCACTAAACCGTGTTCAAGGCATTGAAAAGACGCCAAAAATCCCCTGTTTAGCGGACTTAGGATTTGAACCCTCCGGACTCCATTTCCCTGCCACCGAGGTAGAAGATTTGCTCATTTCGAAATACAGTGATCAACGGAATTTTCCGGCGAAACCGGGCACTTCAAAGCTTGGCATACACCTGCGTTTTGGAACGATCAGCATTCGAACCTTAGCCTTAAAAGCGCTCCCATTGAATGAAACCTATTTGAACGAACTCATCTGGCGGGAATTCTATCAAATGATTATCTACCATTTCCCCTACACGGTGACGGGCGCATTCCGTCCGGCCTATGACGCCGTGACGTGGGAAGACAACCCCGAACATTTCAAGCGCTGGTGTGACGGCACGACAGGATATCCGTTGGTAGATGCAGGCATGCGAGAACTGAACGCAACCGGCTTCATGCACAACCGCGTGCGCATGGTGACTGCCAGCTTTTTAACCAAGCATTTATTGATCGATTGGCGTTTGGGAGAAGCGTATTTTGCCAAAAAACTCTTAGATTTTGAATTGGCGAGCAACATTGGCGGATGGCAGTGGGCAGCGGGAGGAGGTTGCGATGCGGCACCGTATTTTAGGGTGTTTAATCCTACCGCGCAGCAAGAAAAATTCGATCCAAAATTGGAATACGTAAAACGTTGGGTTCCCGAATACGGCACCTCAGCATACCCACAACCTATCATAGAACATTCCTTTGCACGCAACCGTGTGTTGGACCGTTTTAAAACCGCATTAAATAAAACAGAATGATACAAATAGGCGACAAAATCCCAGAATTCACCTTACAAAACCAAGACGGAACCCCCGTAAACATTATGGAGTTTATTGGACAAAAAACCGTGGTCTTGTATTTCTACCCGAAAGACGACACACCGGGATGCACCAAAGAAGCCTGCAGCTTCAGGGACCAATACACAGTATTTCAAGACCTCGGATGTGAAGTGATTGGCATTTCCTCGGATGCCCCGAAAGCGCACAAGGAATTCGCGATTAAATACAAGTTGCCATTTCCCCTCTTAGCCGACGAGAAAAAAGAAGTGAGAACCTTGTTCGGTGTTCCGAAATCCTTCTTGGGCTTGCTGCCAGGTCGCGTCACCTATATCATCGATAAAACCGGAGTAGTACGCGGGATGTTTAATTCCCAGCTCAATGCCACACAGCACATTGATGAAGCCTTGAAGGTGGTGAGGGGGTTGTAGGATTTCTGTTGACTTGATATTTAGGAATCCCCTACTTTTTCCACTTACACTTCGATACGTCCTTCGGACTACTCAGTGTCCGTAGAAAAACAAAAAATCTAGGCTACGGGTTATACCTCTAACTCTTTACCGGGTGCGGTCCCCTGAGTGTCCGAAGGATGTATCGAAGGGCCGCACACGACAGCCAAATATTCGATCTTCTGGGACCGCTCGACGGCTACACCTCTTGTACAATTTGGTATGATTCCGATGGAATCGGTGGATATCTTCTGACGGAGTCTTACTCATAAATGTAATCCCCTCAGTTCCCCTTCTTCGCAAGGGTTAAGTAAAGAGAAAATACACAAATAATTAAATATTATTTCCCCCTTGGAAGGGGGATTAAGGTCTGACGACTCTGACGAGTATCAGACTCCGTCAGAGGGGATGATTTACTTATTACAACCCATTATATCACTCCTCCATCTCCACGACCCGCTCCACGGTACCGTCTTCGAAGATGAACAGCATGAGGGTATTTTTGCGGCGAGGGATGGTTTTGCCGTTGAGGTCGGTGATGTTAACCAGCTTCTTGGCATTGGTCCCCAATTCATCGATGCCGGTGAAGTTCAAGGTAAGGTTTAAGGTGATGGTACTGTCGCATCCATTGGCTGCGGTAAGGGTTTGGGTGTAGGTACCGCTTTGGGTGTAGGTTTGACCGTTGAGCGTATAGGAATCTAAAGCCGTTTCGGAAATCGTGCTAGCCGAATTCTCCAAAACCGTAACTGCCACGGTGTCTGTTCCTGTGCAGCCGAGGGAATCTTGAGCTGTTACTACGTAAGCATTGCTTTGCGCAGGCGCAAAAGCTTGACCATCCACCACGTTGTTGTTCCACTGGTAATTGCTGCCTCCGGCTCCGTTTAGGGTTACATTTTCTCCCGCGCAAATGCTTTGGTCTGCACCGGCTGAAATTGATTGCGATCCGAGTTGCGCATGGTATAAATCCTGAATTTCGCACTCGGTGAGGGCGCGGTTCCAAATGCCGATGTCGTCGAGAGAACCTGAATAGAAATTGCAATTCGGATCATTTACAGGACAATCTGTAGCTCCAAACTTTAGCGGAGAATTATTTGGACTCGGATTTAAAGGTATGTTTAAGGTAGTTAGGTATGAACCATTCAAATAAACTTTAACATTGCCAGGATTGGGTATGTTATAAAGAAGTACAATTTGGTTCCACTGATTCGAAATATAGGGTACAGTTGGAAATGGTTGAGTACCGTTCCCACCTATCTGAATTAAATTATTCGAATATGATGCTATAATAATAGATGAATTTATGGGTGTACCATTTTGATATTTTGAGATTAACGAACCACCATTAACAGGAGAGGTAAAATTATAATACCAACATTCAATTGACAGAATGTTACTACTAGTCAATTGAATATTTGCAGAGCTGGTAACGCTGATAAAATCATCAACCCCATCAAACCCATAGGCCTGATTCACATTTCCAAACCTGTCTGCCGTCAAGGTTGCTCCATTGACCGTTCCATGATTCCCGTTCCCGCTTTCGTCGTTGGCGTTGCCGTTAAAGGGCCACCAGCCTACCAAACCGTTTTGGGGAACGTAGTTGGGAATTTGGGAGAAGGCGGTTGCTCCAAGGGTAAATACAGCTAAAATGAGTAATGTTTTTTTCATGGGTTAGCTTTTTAATTTTTTATTTCTTTTCACGCTGAGCTCGATGCTATTTCGCTAGTTGGTGAAATCACTCGGCCAGCGACTTGTTTACTCCTCCATCTCCACGACCCGTTCCACGGTACCGTCTTCATAGATGAACAGCATGAGGGTGTTTTTGCGGCGAGGGATGGTTTTGCCGTTGAGGTCGGTGATGGTGACCAGCTTTTTGGCATTGGTCCCCAATTCATCGATGCCGGTGAAATTCAAGGTAAGATTCAAGGTGATGGTACTGTCGCATCCATTGGCAGCGGTAAGGGTTTGGGTGTAGGTACCGCTTTGGGTGTAGGTTTGACCGTTGAGTGTATAGGAATCTAAAGCCGTTTCGGTAAGCGTGCTTGTTGCGTTTTCCAATACGGTAACTACCACCGTGTCTATTCCTGTGCAGCCGAGGGAATCTTGAGCCGTTAATACGTAAGCATTGCTTTGTGTTGGGGCAAAAGCTTGACCATCCACCACGTTGTTGCTCCATTGGTAATTGCTACCTCCCGCACCGCTTAAGGTAACATTATCTCCCGCGCAAATGCTTTGGTCTGCACCGGCTGAAATGGACTGGCTCGCGCTGTTCAATTGCGCGTGGTACAAATCCTGAATTTCGCACTCGGTGAGGGCGCGGTTCCAGATGCCTATGTCGTCGATTTTACCATTGAACCAATCAGGCTCTCCAATCCAATATAAACCACCAATCCTCATTGTACTCAACGTACTATTACAAGGAACCATAGGAGTACTTTGAATTGATTCCAGTAATATGCCATTCATAAAATGTTGAACGAATCCACTTGCTGAAACAGTTGTCACTATATGACTCCATGAATTATTAGGAACATTTCCCTGATTTCCATACATTCCATTTTCATTTTGTGAGTTACAACCTACCGCACCATATCTTGTAGCTAAGCCATGTTGACTTTGCCAAAAATCTTGGTGACTTAATCTAAATGATTTTGCTGTCGCATTACTTGGATCATTTTTTGAAATTATACAAACATTATTTGTTAAAGGGAAAATCCATACTGAAATTGAAATTTCAAGTGGATTTAAACTATTTGAATTAGAAACTTCGATGTTTTGACTCACCCCATCAAACCCATACGCCATATTCGCGTTCCCAAAGCGGTCAGTAGTTAAAGTCGCTCCATTCACCGTTCCATGATTCCCATTCCCACTTTCGTCATTCGCATTCCCGTTGAATGGCCACCAACCCACCAAGCCGTTGGCAGGCACATAGTTTGGGATTTGGGAAAAGGCGCTTAAACTTAGAATGAAAGCGATTAAAGTAAGAAGTGTTTTTTTCATGATGTTTTGTATTTACAAAGCAAACATACATATAATATTAAATATTTCAACCGTTTCTGTTTATTTTTTCAAACGTTTATGCTTAGTAAGAATCCACAAGAAATGAGGAATTTCGCCGTATGGAGGACTTGCACATTGGCGAAAAGATCAAAAGAGTATTGGAATCCAAAGGAATTACCGTAACCGAATTCGCCAAACGCATCAATAAATCGAGGGAAAACATTTATTCCATTTTCACGCGAAAAACCATCGACACAGGACTGCTCCAAACCATTTCCAAGGTGCTGGACTATGACTTTTTTATGCACCTCAGCAGCAGCCATTACGCGCTACGGGAAGAACTTCAAGTGCTCAAAGAAGAAAACCGGCTGTTGAAAGATTACAACAAGTTGTTGAAGAAGGTTAAGAAGTAGTGTAGGCTTTGGGTGCGCCCTTCGATACGTCCTGCGGACACTCAGGGAACGCACCTAGAATGATTATCATACTGAAAATCCATTCTTTTCGTTTTCAAGGGCATTCAACCAAAACCTATGAAAAACGAGATCATCATTTACCACCCCGATAACCTTACTGAGCGGATTGAAGTGAAGATTGATGAAGAAAATGAAACATTTTGGTTAACTCAAGAGCAAATAGGTCAATTATTTGAACGGAATCGAACGGTAATTTCAAAACACCTAAAAAATATATTCAGTAAACAGGAATTGGATGAAGAAATGGTTAGTGCATTTTTTGCACATACCACTGCACATGGTGCCGTTAAAGGGAAAAGCCAGGTAAAGATGGTTAAATATTATAACCTCGATGCGATTCTCTCGGTAGGTTATCGTGTTAACTCCAGACGAGGTACTCAATTCAGACAATGGGCCACCCAACGGCTTAAAGATTACCTACTCAAAGGATATTCCATTAACAACCGAATAAACCGCGTCGAATACCACATCGATGATTTAACGAAAAAAGTGAAACAAATGGACCTTCAAATAAACATGAAACTGATTCCAACACAAGGTGTTTTTATGGACGGCCAAGTCTTCGATGCCTATGAACTCACTTCACGGATCATTCGTTCCGCTAAACAGTGCATCGTGCTCATCGATAACTACATCGATGAACAAACCTTTACTCAATTGTCGAAAAAACAGCCCGATGTTCTTCACCCTCCTCTGTCCTCCCTCGAGGGAGGAGATGTTTCTTTACTTCACCTTGAACTAATGTAAAGCGCTGCAACAAAACATTTTTCCCCCTTCGCCGTGGCGAAGAAGGGGGACTAAGGGGGATGACAATTTCAAATTAAATCATCAAGCATTCAACACCCCTCTAGAGATGACAATTTTCTGTACCTCCGAGGTTCCTTCGTAAATCTGGGTGATTTTTGCATCGCGCATTAAGCGTTCTACGTGGTATTCTTTCACGAATCCGTAGCCGCCGTGGATTTGTACCGCCTCTACCGTTTGCTCCATCGCCACTTTCGACGCGTACAATTTCGCCATAGCACTCGATTGGTCGTAGTTTCGTCCTTGGTCTTTGTCCACCGCAGATTTGTACACCAACATCCGTGCTGCTTCAACTTCCGTTGCCATGTCGGCAATTTTAAAGGCAATCGCTTGATGCTTGTAGATTTCTTTTCCAAAGGCCTGACGCTCTTTTGAATAGGCTACGGAAAGTTCCAACGCTCCGGCAGCAATACCTAAAGCTTGGGCTGCAATTCCGATCCGTCCACCGCTCAACACCTTCATGGCAAATTTAAATCCGAATCCATCTTCTCCGATGCGGTTTTCTTTTGGAACCTTAACATCGTTGAATAACAAGGTATGCGTATCGCTTCCTCGGATTCCCATTTTGTCTTCTTTGGCACCCACCACAAAGCCTTCCATGCCTCGCTCGATGATGAACGCGTTGATGCCTTTGTGCCCCAAATCAACGTTGGTTTGAGCGATCACTAAGTAAATGGAAGCGGAAGAACCGTTGGTAATCCAGTTTTTAGTTCCGTTCAATAGGTAATAATCTCCGTGATCAATAGCTGTGGTTCGCTGCGACGTAGCATCCGAACCCGCTTCAGGCTCGGATAAACAGAAGGCCCCAATTTTCTCCCCCTTGGCGAGTGGAACGAGGTACTTTTGTTTTTGCTCTTCGGTTCCGAATTTTTCCAATCCCCAACAAACCAGTGAATTGTTCACCGACATGCACACCGAAGTAGAAGCATCCACTTTCGAGATTTCTTCCATCGCTAATACATAGGACAAGGTATCCATGCCGGAACCTCCGTATTTCGGATCAACCATCATTCCCATAAAACCTAACTCCCCCAATTGCTTCACTTCCTCGGCGGGAAATCGCTGCGCGTTGTCGCGTTCGATCACTCCGGGTTTTAATACGTTTTGGGCAAAATCTCTCGCTGCTTCCTTTACGGCTAAATGCTCTTCGGTCAATTCAAAATGCATGGGATGTAAATTTGATTGTTAATTTTACAAAAGTAAGGTATTTTTCCATTGATTAAATTACATTCCACCGAGGAAAAAAGAATTATTGGCCTCATGTCCGGCACCTCGCTGGACGGCCTCGATATCGCTTGCGTGGTTTTTCCCAACGAACCCACGAACCATGCTTTTCGCCTCGAACATGCGCAAACCGTTCCCCTTCCCCAGGACCTCTTATTGGAACTCGAAAACATCGAGGAACTGAGTGCGCGGGCAGTCTTTCATTTGAACCAAAAATTAGGACTTTTCTACGCTCACTCGGTGAACGCTTTTCTTTCAAAATTCGGCATTACTCCCAATTCAGTAGATGCTATTGCCTCCCACGGTCAAACCGTCTTCCACCAACCGGAACAGGGTTTTACCGTTCAACTCGGTTGCGGTGCAACCCTTGCTTTTGGGACCGGGATTACCGTAATCAATGACTTTCGTTCCTTGGATGTGGCCGCAGGCGGGCAGGGCGCTCCGCTCGTACCACTCGGGGATCAAGCCTTATTCGGCCAAGAGGCCGAAGCCTTTCTGAACATTGGAGGTTTTGCCAACATCAGCTTTCAGAAGAACGGAAGGGTTATTGCCTATGACATTTGCCCAGGAAACCTACCGTTGAACCGTTTTGCAAAAGCCCATGGAAAAGCCTTCGATGCCGGTGGAGAAATTGCCTCGAAACATGCAGCAGATTCAAGCTTGCTTAACGCCTTAAACCAGCTTCCGTATTACGCATTGGAGGGTCCAAAATCGCTGGGAACCGAATGGTTAGAAAACCAATTTTATCCGTGTTTTCCGCAAAATATTACGGCAGGAATAGCCATAGCGACCGTAACGCAACACCTCTCCGAGCAACTGGCCAAAACCCTTGAAAAACATGAACTTCAAAGCGTTTACGTTACGGGAGGAGGAGCCCTGAACTCGTACTTAATGCAAGAGCTGAAAAAACGGTACACAGGAAACGTGGTGATTCCTTCCACTCAACTTTTGGAATTCAAGGAAGCCATCGTCTTTGCTTTTTTGGGAAAACGGTTCCTCGAGCAAGAATACAACTGCTTGTCCTCCGTTACCGGGGCCAAAGAAAACGTTTGCGGTGGAGCCCTACATTTACCACGGTAATAGGTTATCCACAGCAAAGCCTTGAGAATAAAAACGAAGCTTACCCTTTCCCTTTGGACCAACAGGTATTTTTGTTGCAACTGAATTTATGGAAATCGTTTTAGTGGCATTATTTCTTTTGGGGTATTTGGTCATCTCCACCGAACACGTACACCGCATTGATAAGATGATCCCCGCCTTGCTCATGATGGTCCTCGCCTGGGGCTTACTCTTCATGTCCCCATTCGCCATGGAACAGTGGTTGAATCCTTCGAATGAAGTGCTTACAACCTTGACCGGGAATTCAGAAGCGCGCGTGTCCTTGATGCAAGCGACGCTCATGCACCACTTAGGAAAAACCGCTGAAATCCTCATGTTCCTCATCGGTGCTATGACCTTGGTGGAGCTGATCGATCATTTCGACGGTTTCAAAGCGGTATTACCGCTGATCAAGACCCGTAAAAAATATGCGCTCTTGTGGGTGATATGCATAATCACATTTTTTCTTTCAGCCATCATTGACAACCTCACCACCACCTTGGTAATGATTGCGGTATATCGAAAATTGGTCCACAAAGCGGAAGATCGATTATGGTACGCGGGGTTTGTTGTCATGGCTGCCAACGCGGGTGGAGCTTGGTCGCCGATTGGAGACGTTACGACCACGATGTTGTGGATTGGTCAAAAAATCAGCATTGCTCCATTGATGATTGAAACATTTTTACCCTCGCTTCTTTGCATGGTTGTTCCCCTCGTCATCGCCCGATGGTTACCCGTTTTCCAAGGAGAATTAACCGTACCTGAAGAAAAGGGTAATAGCAAAGGAAGAACGGAACTGTTATTGGGAATTGGGTTCTTCTTAATGGTGCCGGTTCTCAAAGCGGTGTTGCACCTACCTCCCTATATGGGCATGCTTTTCGCACTTGGATTGTTTGCGTTGTACGCGGAATGGAAATCGAACCGTACTTTCAAACTCACGGAATTCAACGAAGAGCAAAAACCGTATAGTCCAACGATGAAATCCTTGGAAAAAGTTGAGCTCCCAACCATCCTGTTCTTTTTGGGGATATTGCTCACCGTGGCATCCCTCGAATCGATGGGTATGATTTTACAGTTGGGTCAATCCGTTCAAGAGGCAGGCATTTCCACGTCCGTTTTCATGGGAATCCTCGGTATTGCCTCAGCCATTATCGACAATGTGCCTTTGGTTGCTGGAGCCATGGGAATGTTCCCTTTTCCAATGGACCATGAGGCTTGGCACTTACTTGCTTACACCGCCGGAACGGGAGGGTCCATTTTGATCATTGGCTCCGCCGCTGGAGTGGTAGCTATGGGGATGGAAAAAATAAGCTTTGGGTGGTATTTAAAAAAAATAGCTCCATTGGCGCTACTAGGATATGTAACGGGTTACGCTATTGCACTCCTTATGGCGTAACTTTTTTGTTAAATTTACGATATACCAACTATGAATTCTATGCTAGTAAATACCGATGTTGCGGAAAGAGCCGCTCAACAACGCGACCGAAAAGCAAGCTGGGCTATTGCTGTAGCGATCGTTAAAGCACTTTTGCTAATAGCTTTTTTCGTAGAAATTCACCAACCAAAAGAGGATTTGAAAAAAGAGGAGATTCAGGTAGTATTGAATCCTGAAGAGCAATTGATTGACCCAGAAATGGAGGAGACGCTGCAAGAGATATCTGAGGCACAGGAAGGTAAAGGTGGTGGAATTGCCTCCAATGCTCCCAGTAATATCTTTCAAGACCAAACCCAAGCAATCGCAACGCAGGAAAACGGTGGAAATCCCATTCTCAGTGGGAATTCAACCCAGAACGTTGGTGTCAATCTGAACAACGGCGCAAGCTCTCCTTTCCAGTCGGACAATCCATTTGGAGATGGCGGAAATGGCGGAGGCGGAGGCGGAGGTGATGGACCAACTTTCGGTAAAGGAACAGGCGAAGAAGGAAACGGCCCTGGAGACGATGGAGACGGTTGGGGAACCGGAAATAGAATACGCATAAACGACCCTGTCCTTCCTAAATATAACACCGATGTAAGCTTAAAGATTCATTTAAAACTCACCGTTGCTGGTGATGGGAGTGTGATGAATGCCGTGTGTATCAAAAGCAAAACAACCACTACCGATCAAACCATCATTAATGATGTAATTCGCGAAGTAAAGAAACAAGTCAAATACAAAAAAGATCCCGCGGGAAGATCCGATATTAACTATCTGACGGTTAAAGTACGTGCTCAATAAGTATTCAGAAGCGGTCGACTGGCTCTTTTCTCAATTTCCTTCGTACCAACAGGTAGGAGGCTCTGCCTATAAACCGGGCTTGGAGAATATACAAGCCTTAGTTCAACACCTTGGCAATCCTGAAAAAGAACTTCAATTCATCCATGTCGCGGGCACCAACGGAAAAGGTTCTACCTGCGCATTCATGGCAAGTTTTTTACAACAAAAGGGCTTTCGGGTTGGGCTATTCAGCTCACCCCACCTCGTAGATTTTCGAGAAAGAATCCGCGTAAACGGCCAATGCATTTCGGAAGAGGCCGTTGTAACTTTTTGTCAACAAATGGTAAAAACTCCTATCGATAGCTCGTTTTTCGAAATTACCCTCGCGATGGCCTTGGTATATTTTAAACAAGTGCGCTGTGATTATGTCGTACTTGAAACCGGGATGGGCGGAAGGCTGGACGCAACGAATGTAGTTCGACCACTTGTATCGGTAATCACCCAAATTGGATACGATCATCAAGCATTTCTCGGTGAAACCTTACCTGAAATCGCAAGCGAAAAAGCAGGTATCATCAAAGAAGGTGTGCCGGTTTTATGCGGAGAAGAACGTGAGGCATTAAAAAAAGTCTTTCAAGCAAAAGCCAAACTTTATCATGCCCCCATTCACTTCATCAATAGCAGTATCGACGATCCTCACGAGCAACTGCCGCTCTACCAACGCAAAAATGCAGCCTTAGCCTTAAAGGCCCTAAGCCTTTTAGGCTTTAATCCTCAGGAATTCAATGCCATTGACACGTGGCAACATCTTTTCAAAACTACCGGGTTGCTTGGTCGATTAACCCCTTCTCAAAAATTCGCGAATCTTTGGTACGATGCCTCGCACAACGCTGATGGCTTACAAACTACCTTGAAGGCTTTGGGAAATATGGGAGTCAAAGAATTAACGGTCGTCTTTGGCGCATCGAACGATAAACCCCTGGAACATTTGTCCGAATATAAGATAGAACGTTGGGTGTTTTGTGAATTTACAAACGCCCGCAGTTATCGAGGATCGACCCTGGTAGAAGCCATTGAAAAATTGCCGTTATCCGAAGTTCATTACGCGGCTGAAGTCAATGAGGGCATTGAAAAAGCGCTACAAATGCGAAAAGGTACCGAAGGAATTTTGGTGACCGGAAGCTTCTTTTTATTGAGTGACTGTGCTGAAATTCAAGAAATATTGCGCAATCAATGATGCCAATGAACCACTTTTTTTGTTTCGAAAAATGATTCCTTAAAATAATCTGAAAGTAAATGCTCCTGAATTGAGCCTTTAACTCCTTGCATTTCTTCCGTTAAATCCCCCCCTTTTAGGTACAAAATACCTCTAAAAACTTGATCGTCTACCTTTCCTTTTCGAATCTTATCTTTAACCCAATCCACAAAAACCGGCATTCGGGTTACTGCACGAGAAACGACAAAGTCGAATGTGCCTTCTACTTGTTCAGCACGTTGATGATGTGCTACCACATTGGTCAAATCCAGGGCTTGTGCAACTTCTTTAACGACTTTAATTTTTTTTCCGATAGAATCCACTAAAACAAAGTTGGACTCAGGAAACATGATAGCTAATGGAATTCCTGGAAATCCACCACCTGTGCCTACATCGAGTATGTGAGCCTTTGGCTTGAATGCAACAACCTTGGAAATCGCCAACGAATGTAAGACATGACGCTCATAAAAATTATCTAAATCTTTCCGTGATATCACGTTAATTTGCTCATTCCAATGCGCATACAAAGGCAACAATTCCTTGAATTTGGTTTGTTGTTGAGCCGTTAATTCAGGAAAGTAACGGAGCAATATTTCCACCGAATTGAATTAAATCGTGTCTTTGGTTTTATCCATCATCCCTGCGAGGAAATCCCGTGCTCGGAACAGCTGTGCCTTAACAGTGCCCAAGGGCAAATTCAACTCATCGGCAATTTCTTCATACGATAGTTCTTCAAAGTATCGTTTTTCAACCAAGAGTCGATAACGTGGTTTGAGCTTACTCACCAGAAGGCGCATGTGAATCACTTTTTGGTCGTGCATCATCGACTCTTCAGGATTGTTGACAGCAGCTTTGGCGTCGATCCTAACCGATTCTCCGTCAGCATTAGAAAACCCTTGATCCATGGACATCACGGCAAGCCTTTTTTTACGGATAAAATCAATACCGTTATTGGAAGCAATTTTAAACAACCAGGTACTAAATGCAAAGCTCGGTGAGTATTGATCGATTCGATTAAAGGCTTTACCAAAAGCCTCAATGGTTAAATCGTCGGCATCATCGGGATTCTTCACCATTTTTAGCATCATGAAATAAATGGACTCACGGTAGCGCTCCATTAATTCTGCATATGCTGCTTGATTTCCTGACTTCGCCTTATCAATCAAGACCAAATCATGCTTGGCTTTATCGGAAAGATGCTCTGTTTCTACCATCGGCTTTTTACTTTTCGGTTTACGGACAAATAAAGGACAGGAATCATGATCGCGTAAAACAAATCCCACAATGGGAAAAACCAAGCTAATCCATTTTCCTTCAACCTCCGCAATCCTCGTCCAATCATCACCCATTTAAGCATGGTCATTGAAAAAAGAACCCCAAGAACCATCCAACTCACATTATTTGTCAAGCACAAAAGAATAAAACTAAACACCATGAACCACAAGGATAAAGGATATATTCCTAACAACGCTTTTTTAATAACATGGTACTTTCCTGAAGTAGAGTAATGCCGGGTCTTTTGAAGCTTCCACCGCATCCACTCAGTATGAGGTTCAGAATAACAAAAGGATTCTTCCGCAATTTCGATGCAATAATTGTTGTTTTTTGCGGCTTGTTGGATCAGTAAATCGTCGTCGCCCGAGACCAAATGGTAATGGGATTTAAAACCTCCAACGCTATCAAATACCTTCCTTGAATAGGCCAGATTTCTTCCAACTCCCATGTAAGGCAGCTTGTTGAGCGCAAAAGAAAAATAGTTTAAGGCAATGAAGGCGGTGTCAAAACGGATTAAACGGTTAAGAAATCCCTTACCTCTGCGGTAAGGCCCATATCCCAAAACAATTTCTTTGGAGGCCATAAAACCTGCAACCATATGATGCAACCAATTTTTGGAACGAGGCATGCAGTCCGCATCGGTAAATACAAAATGATCGTATTTCGCGGCTTTGATGGCTAAGGTGAGGGGTAATTTTTTTCCTGCCCTCAAATGACGACTTTTTTCAATCTGAACCACCTTTAAATTTGGGAATTGACGTTGGTAGGCTTTTAAAAGCCAGATACTCTCATCGGTGGATTGGTTATTGACGACTACCACTTCAAATATTGGATAATTTTGTTCCAATATTCTTGGCAACAACTCGTATAAATTCTCGGATTCATTGCGAGCGGCAATAATAACGCTAACGGGTAATGAATTGCTTTCCTCTGATGTTTTTACCGTTCGATATACTGCAAAGCGCCCGTAAAAAACAACCGCAAATAAACCATGCATCAACGCCGCTGCTAAAAACAGCCCTAACAACCAAGGTTCTATAAAACTCACGGATAACATGTAAAGCAAAACTGCAAAGATGGGACAGGAAAACAATTAGCTGTATCTTTGAAGTCGATATTTATTAACATCCTTATGCACTTTGAAACGCTGACAACCGAACCATCATCGAAGGCACGACGAGGCAGGCTGCATACCGACCATGGAATTATAGAAACACCTATATTCATGCCGGTAGGAACCGCGGCCACGGTTAAAGGTATAAAGCAGCATGAACTTAAGGACGAAATCAAGGCCCAAATTATCCTGGGCAACACCTACCATCTATATATGCGGCCGGGAATGGAGGTCATGGAGGCAGCAGGCGGTTTGCATTCGTTCATGCATTGGGACGGTCCCATTTTAACCGATAGCGGTGGATATCAAGTGTATTCTTTAGCAAATTCCAGAAAAATTACCGAGGAAGGGGTCCGTTTTCAAAGCCATCTTGATGGAAGTTATCATTGGTTTACTCCGGAATCAGCCATCGACATTCAACGTTCTATTGGAGCGGACATCATCATGGCATTTGACGAATGCACTCCCTTTCCATGCGAATATGGGTATGCGAAAAAGTCGCTAAAACTCACGCATGACTGGCTCCTGCGCTGCCTCAAGCAAATGAATCAAACGGAAGCCAAATACGGACATCAGCAGACCTTGTTTCCTATTGTTCAAGGATCGGTTTACGAAGATTTACGCAAAGAATCCGCGGAATTCATGTCGGATTACGGAGAGGTCGGGATAGCTATCGGAGGCCTTTCGGTGGGAGAACCGGAAGAAGAGTTGTACGCTATGACTGAAGTTGTAACGAATATTCTTCCAGAAAATAAGGCCCGATATCTCATGGGGGTTGGAACCCCTTGGAATTTACTCGAGTGCATTGGTTTGGGAATCGACATGTTCGATTGCGTGCTGCCCAGCAGAAATGCTCGACACGGCCTTTTGTACACCCGAGAAGGAAATATTAACATTAAGAACAAGCAATGGGAATTTGATTTCTCTCCCATAGATCCAAGCTCAACTTTAGCCAGCGATCATTTTTACACAAAAGCCTATTTAAGGCATTTATTCAGAACCCAAGAGAATTTAGGACTTCAATTAGCGACCTTACACAACTTGGCTTTTTACCTTGAATTGATGAGAGAAGCACGCGAAAAAATTGAATCAGGAACCTTTTCTACTTGGAAAAATCAGTTAATACCAACGTTAAAACGTCGCTTATAAATGTTGAGTATCCTGGATAAATACATCATTCGAAAATTCCTAAGCACCTTTTTCTTCATGCTTGGAATCATCATGATGTTTGCCGTCGTATTCGATGTTTCAGAAAAACTGAGCGAATTCATTTCGAATCATGCCCCCCTGAATGCGATAATTTTTGAATACTACGTTGGATTTATTCTATTTCATGGAAACATGTTCTCGTCCATGATCATTTTTATTTCAGTGATATGGTTTACCGCCAAATTAGCGCAAGACACCGAACTCATTCCTTTGTGGTTTTCCGGGAAACCCATGAGGCGCTTCCTTCGTCCCTATTTTATTGCGGCTACCGTATTAACTGTACTTTCCTTAATGCTAAACCATTTCATTGTTCCCAACGCCAATAAATTGCGCCTGGGATTTGAAGACAAATATTACCGTGATATTTTGGTGGTTGAAAATTACCATGCTGATTACCCCAACAACATATCGGTCTATTTCTCGAGCTACCGAAAGGATGAAAACAAAGTCAATTATTTAGTCGTTCAAAAATGGGACTCTTTGAATCGCCCTAACCTATTCATTAATTGCAGTGAAGCCCAGAACATTAAAGGGACGAATCGCTGGACCCTGCGAAACGCCTATGTAAAAAACATTGATCAACCGCAAGGAAAGCTCCGGTACTTTCAAAAATTCGACACCCTATTTCCTTTCAATATTCAAGAAATGGCCCTGCGGGAGAATATTGCAGAAACCATGACCTACTCCGAATTGAGTGAAATGATCCGTCAAGAAAAAGCCAAAGGATCGTCACAAGTGCCGCTATATGAAATTGAAATGCACCAACGAACTTCTTACCCTTTTGCGACCTACGTTCTTACCTTGATTGGGTTTTCGGTGGCATCGCAAAAACGCCGGGGAGGAATTGGAATGAACGTAGCCATCGGACTGGGATTTGTTTTCGTCTACATTTTTTCCATGAAAATCATGGCCGTTTCGGCCTTAAACTTGGGCATACCTGCAGTGATTGCCGTATGGATTCCCAACGTGCTTTTCGGCATCGTTTCCATCGTGCTTTACCGACGTGCGCAACGGTAAATTCCGCTAAAACTACGTAGAAAATCACCCACTTAACGTACAAATACGTAGTCAATGGCGCGTAATTGATGGTATTTAACATCACAAAATCAAGAAGTTAGGACATCGATTATTATACCCCCACCATCTTTGTCTCAGAAAACGGAAAACAACTTTAAAAACGAATATCATGAAAAAGCAAAACAACCTCGGAATCTTATTAGCAGGAATGCTAGGATTAAGCGCTTTAAGCACAAACGCTCAAAACAGCGCTGTTTGGGCACGAATTTATGACGATGTGCAAATGCCAAGCGTTCTTCCCAATGGAACCATCGGTGCCGCTAACGGTACATTTGCCAGTGCTCTGAATCAAGTGGGAGTTACCCACGTTGCTCAGGCATTGCCCAATTCAAAAAACGAACAATTATTGAACGTAGTGTCGTTTGAATGCGCTTGCGACGAAAACACCTTAACGCAAACTTTAAGAAACTTTCCGAACCTTGTCGCTGAAATTGAACGTGCTCCTGAATACCACACGCTTTATGTTCCCAACGATTACCATGCGGCCTTTGGTTCAAACTATGCCCTTGACCTGATCAAAGCTCCGCAAGCTTGGGACCTTTCGCATTCGAGCAGTGCATTTGTTGTGGGGATCAGCGATGAGAACTTGAACCCATCGCACGAGGAATTAGCGGGGAAAATCACCTATTATGATAGCAACAACAGTTTATCTCCTGATCACGGAACAGCGGTTGCGAGCCTCGCAGCAGGAAATACCGAGAATTTTGTTGGAAGCAGTTCTATTGGATTCAATTCTTCCATCGCGTTTTATAAAATGGACTTCAATGAACTTCTAGTTGCCACGTATGCAGGAATTGATGTAATCAACATCAGTTGGTTTTCTGGATGTACTCCCAGCTCATTTGAACAAGCGGTTATAGATGAGGTATATAGCAATGGAACCTTTATCATTGCAGCAGCGGGTAACGGAACAACTTGCGGAGATGCAAGTGCATTAACCTATCCCGCAGCCTACGATCGCGTATTTGCTGTAACGAGCATCGGAGATCACGATAACCACGAGGCAATTATTGGAGATCCTTCTACAGCGCATCAACACAACGGTCGAGTTGACTTAAGTGCACCCGGTTTTGATATCAATATTCCGTTGGATGCAACCCATTATGGAACGGCGTCTGGGTCTTCATTAGCCGCTCCATTTGTTACAGGTACGGTTGCTCTCATGTTAAGTGCAAATCCGTGCTTAAGCAATGATCAAATCGAGACTATCCTTAAAAATACTGCGCATGACATCGATGCCGTGAATCCTTCCTATGCAGGACTTTTAGGGGCAGGAAGGCTTAATGCTTTCGACGCAGTGCAAGCAGCTTTGCAAGCACCTAATACCTTAGATTTAACCATTCATACGCACAACGGATGTGTTGAGGGTGAGGGAAGCATTGCCCTAAGTCCTTCCAACGGTCAGGAGCCTTACCAATACGTTTGGAGTAATGGAGCGACCGGTGTTAATAATACGGGATTAAACTCTGGTAACTATGCTGTAACGCTCATTGATGCACATGGGTGTACACTTTCTCAAAACATGGTAATTCACAATTCTACACCGGTAATCGATAACAGTATTGTACACAACGTAATCTGCAACGGAGGAGAAAACGGATCCATCAATGTAACCGTCGCACAAGGAAACCCAACATATACTTACACGTGGAACAATGGAGCAACAGGGAGTACGGTTTCCGACCTTGCCGCTGGCAACTACCAAGTAACCGTGACGGATATCAACGGATGCAGCACCTTTGGCCACTTCTACGTAACGGAACCGCAAGCTTTGGAAATCACCGCTGACATCGATGCAGATTTTGGCAACAACGATGGAAAAATCAAACTTACGGTTAACGGAGGGACTCCTGGATATACATTTGAATGGTCTAATGGTGCTACCACTCAGAACATCGGAGGGTTGGAAGCTGGAACTTACACGGTTACCATTACGGATGCCAATGGATGTGTAACTGAAATGGACTTCGTAGTAGAAAACGAAACCACCGCAAACACGATTTCGTTGATGGATGTAAGTTTATTCCTATCACCTAATCCTTCTGACGGAGACGTTCGCATCAAGTGGAAAGGAGCCGCTTCTCAATTAATCATTGTCAACCAAATGGGAAGTGTGATATTGACAAAGAAAATTTTTAACACACAAACCACAGAAGTATTAGACCTTCCATCGGGATTGTACTCTGTGAAAGTGATTGGTGTGAATGGATCAACCGCAAGCCGACAGCTGGTAATTATTTAAGGAGGATTTTTAAGAAAGGAAAGGGACTTCGGTCCCTTTTTTTTTTAACTTAGAAAAAAAAAAAAAAAAAAAAACAATCTATACCGAATACAAATTTTACTAATTCTTTTTTTTGTTAGCTGCTCGAAAAAAAAGGTTTGTAATAAATTGCCCTTAGGGACTTATACTGGTGAATTTGTAACAACGCAAGGTGTCCTACTACCGAATCAAACGTTGCAATTAACTGAAGTGACGTCATCCTATTTGGTAATTAACGGCACCAATATTAGTCGTAACGAATGTTCAGTAATGGGCACATTTTTATACTTACCACTTTTATATCAAGGTGGTCCAGTTACGATTCAGGGACAAATTAGCAAAAAGAAAGGAAAGTATATTCTGGATGGAATTTTTAACACAACCCAGTTTCCTGTGGCTCAACCTCATTCAGGAACCTTTAAATTAAAACAGAACTGAAAATTAAAACCATGAAATCTATTTCTTTACAGTTAGCTCTAATTAAAGAATAATTAAAAAACAAAAAGGGGCCGAAGCCCCTTTTTGTTTTTTAAACTGAAATAATCTTTACTTATATAAAGTTCTTTTCACGGCCTTAATCAGGCGATCCACATTCGGAAGTGCCTCATCGATAAGCGTCGGAGAGAATGCGAAAGGTGTATCGGTTTGTGTAACTCTTTCTACCGGCGCATCCAAATAATCAAAGGCATAACGCTGTAAGTGGTATGCAATCTCGGAGGAGATGCTTGCCAGTGGCCAAGATTCTTCTAAAACAACGCAACGATTGGTCTTTTTAATAGAATTAACCACACATGCGTAATCAATGGGGCGGATGGTACGTAAATCGATGATTTCAATATGGATGTTCTCTTTAGCAAGAATTTCGGCAGCCTCATGAGCCACTTTAATAATTTTACCAAAAGAAACCACCGTCACATCACTTCCCTTTCGTTTAATATCTGCGACACCAATAGGAATAATAAACTCACCTTCTGGAACTTCCCCTTTATCGCCGTACATTTTCTCAGATTCGAGAAATACTACAGGATCTTCGTCGCGAATCGCGGCTTTCAAAAGGCCTTTTGCATCCGCTGGGGTTGAGGGGGTAATTACTTTCAATCCTGGAACATGAGCGTAGAATGCCTCAAAACTTTGGGAATGCGTGGCGGCTAATTGACCAGCTGTACCGTTACCGCCACGAAAAACGATGGGGCAATGGTATTGTCCTCCAGACATTTGCAACATTTTAGCGGCAGAATTAATAATTTGGTCTGCTGCAAGAATCGCAAAATTCCAGGTCATAAACTCAACGATTGGCCGCAAACCGTTCATGGATGCGCCAACGGCAATCCCGGCAAAACCTAACTCAGCAATAGGAGTATCGATTACGCGCTTAGGGCCGAACTCGTCCAACATTCCTTGCGAAACTTTATAAGCACCGTTGTATTCAGCAACTTCTTCACCTAAGAGCAAAACGGATGGATCTCTGCGCATTTCTTCCGACATAGCCTCACGCAGTGCTTCTCGAAATTGAAGTGTTTTCATGGTTATACTTTTAAAATTTAATTAAGCGGCCGAAAGCCTTTTTATATTCGTTTTATCAAAAATCAACCGAGCATAATTGACATCCACGTGGAACTTTTTCTTGGAGGTCGATGGCAAATCGTACATGGCATCCATAAAAACCGCCTCGACAATAGATCTGAGTCCACGAGCTCCCAATTGAAACTCCATGGCCTTATCCACGATAAAATCCAATACCTCTTGATCGAAGGTGAGCTTTACATCGTCCATTTCAAATAAGCGAACAAATTGTTTCATGAGCGCATTTTTCGGTTCCGTTAAAATCCGTTTTAACGCTTGACGGTCCAAAGGAGTGAGGTAAGAGAGCACAGGAAACCTTCCTATCAATTCAGGAATAAGCCCGTAGGATTTTAAATCGAGTGGAGAAATATTGCGAAGTAGATCGTTGTTTTCAATGCGCTCATGTTCCAAACTAGAAAAGCCAATGGTGCTTTTATTGACCCTGCTCGCAATCATTTTCTCTATGCCATCAAAAGCTCCACCGCAGATAAAGAGAATGTTGCGCGTATCCACTTGAATCATCTTCTGATCTGGGTGCTTTCTGCCCCCTTGTGGCGGAACATTGACAACGGCTCCTTCAAGGAGTTTTAATAGCGCCTGTTGAACCCCTTCCCCTGACACATCACGGGTAATCGAAGGATTATCGCTTTTGCGTGCGATTTTGTCCATTTCATCAATAAACACTATGCCCATTTGAGCTCTTTCAACATCGTAATCGGCCGCCTGTAACAGCCGAACTAGGATGTTTTCAACATCTTCGCCCACATAACCTGCTTCCGTAAGAACCGTTGCATCTGCGATGCAAAAAGGCACTTCTAACAGCCGAGCTATCGTTTTAGCCAACAAGGTTTTCCCTGTACCTGTTCTTCCCACCAAGACCACATTGGACTTTTCAATGTCAACTTCATCTTTGGTGTTGGCGAACGTGATTCGTTTATAGTGATTGTACACCGCCACGCTTAGCACCTTTTTAGCTTCTTCCTGTCCGATTACATATTCATCTAGGAGCGCATTGATTTCTTTCGGCTTAAGACTCTTGAAGGTATTTTTTGTCGTCGATACGTTGGGTTTTTTACGTTCTGAATCCACGATTCGCGAAGCTTGTACCACACAATCATCGCAAATCAAGGCAGAAATTCCCGAAATTAAGACGTTGGGAGGATTTACCTCTTTACCACAAAAAGAACATTCTTTTTTAGCGGGCATATTATTTTGGATTACGTATCAAGACCTCGTCAATCATTCCATAACTTTTTGCTTCCTCGGAGGTCATCCAATAATCACGATCGGAATCAGCATATACCTTATCATACTCTTGTTTTGAATGGTAAGCGATGATATCGTAAAGCTCCTTTTTCAACTTTTGAATTTCACGCGCCGTTATTTCTATGTCCGATGCCTGACCTTGTGCCCCTCCAAGCGGTTGGTGTATCATTACACGAGCATGTTTCAAGGCGCTTCGTTTGCCTTCCGCGCCCGCACACAATAGAACTGCCCCCATCGACGCCGCTATTCCTGTACAAATTGTCGCAACATCCGGACGGATGTACTGCATACAATCATAAATGCCCAGTCCGGCATATACCGATCCACCGGGAGAATTCATATAAATTTGAATGTCTTTTTTAGCATCCAACGATTCTAAAAATAACAACTGTGCATTAATAATATTGGCAACTTGGTCGTTGATACCCGTACCCAGGAAGATGATTCGATCCATCATCAATCGGGAAAAAACGTCCATCTGGGTCATATTCATCGGTCGTTCTTCAATAATATATGGCGTCATGGAGGACTCAATAAAGTGCCCCACATGCATGCTATTGATCCCATGATGCTTCGTTGCATATTTTAAAAACTCTCTTCCTTCGTTCATTTGATTAAATTTAGACCTCAAAAATAACCAATTCGAAGCATAAGACCCGCGAATGCGCACAAAATTTCATCGAATTCCCGATGTATCTGCTTTAAAAAATCGCAGGATACTCTTCGCCGCTTTAAATTGGGGCATGGGTCATGTTGGACGTTCCATTCCCTTGCTTAAGCGACTAACGGACCAAGGCAATTGCATTATCGTAGCGTGTAATAGCCATCAAGAAGCCATTTATCGCAACTATTTTAACGATTTGATTTATAAGCCCCTTGGTGATTATCCTTTTATTTTCAACCACCGAGGGTTCAGGTCACACGATTTTATTAAAAGCATTCCAAGCTTATTTCAACAACACCGGCACGAGAAAAAATACGTAGAGGAAATCGTCCATGAGGAGAATATCGATATCATATTGAGCGACCACCGTTACGGGTTTCGGCATCCTCGCGTAGAAAGCATCTTTATTACCCACCAATGCCACTTACCCGTTCCTTGGTATGGTTTTATTATCCAAGCCATGCACCGGTATTTAATGCATCGATTTCAAGGATGCTGGATCGTGGACTCGGAAACCGAACGATGGGCGGGGAAACTCTCAAAAAAACCAAATATTCCAAGCAAATATCTCGGGGGTTTATCGCGCTTCAACAACCCATCGAAAGCCAAAAAAGGAACCGTCTTAGTGCTGAATGGTCCGAAGGAATTTCACCCCTTGCTGATTCAACATTTTCAGCAAGAAATACCAACAGTTGATTGCGTTATTGGCACACATTCGCTCATTCCCGAAGGGATACCGCAAATTACAGATTGGGTAAAGGCGGACCAACTTTTAATGAACGCGAAAACTGTAATAAGTTTTTGCGGATATTCCACACTGCTAGATGTCGAGGCTTTAAAATGTGAATGGCGATGCATACCTACTCCCGGTCAGTTCGAACAGCACTATTTATTCCAACAAAAAACCCTCCGAGAAGGAGGGTTTGAAAAAAAATAGAAGGTATGTTTTATTTTACCGCTGCGTTAAACGTTGCGTCTTCCATCAGCTTGATAAATTCACGGTCTTTCGACGCTTTTTCACGGTATGCCGCATTTTTAGAAATCGCAGACTTTAAATTACTTACTACCGCATCTACTCCCGCATTGGAACGAGCAGCAATAATCGCCTTCAAATAGTAACCATCTGCCGTTTCTTTATCAGAACTTGCGGCTAAGGTTTTACTTGCATCATCTAACGACCCTACCAATACTTGAGCCAAGGCTTTATTGAAGGAGGCAGACGACATAGCGCTAACCGCTGAACTGTATTTACCTTCAAGTATTGCAATGATAGCGTTGTTATACCCAACTTCTGGAGCTTTTGAATTTTTAATCTGTGACAATAATTTCTTCGCTGTAGCTCGGTCTCCGTTGGCCATCGCCACCCCTGCCAAATTGTTTTTAGTATTGGCATTATCCGAAATGCTAATAGCTTTATCTAGGTTTGTTTTGGCCTTACTTACATTTCCCTGCAACAAGGCAATGGCTCCAGAATTATTCAACATTTGAGCGTTGGTGGGATAAATCATTAATGCGGCGTCATAGATTTTTGCTTGTTCTTTGATGTCCTTTGTCAAAGTAGACGCTACAAATAACAATTCTTCAGCATTCAAAGAAGCAGGTGCGGTTGCAGCAGCATTTCTCAGTTCATCATCGCTCAGACCTTGCTTAGTATACTTCACCGAAATCTGCGAGCGACGCAACTTCGGGAAAATATCTTTCTCCAACTGCGTAAATCCTTTACCTAAAGCATAGATATCTTTTTCTTTGTTATCGTTTTGTCCACCAACCGATAGCACTCTAAGAAAAAGATCTTTTTGATCTTGCTGAATGGTGGTGTTGGCGGTCAATTCTTCTATGAACCCTTTCAAATCCTCACCCAATCCTTCAATAGAATACATCGTTGAGTCGGTATATTGCATCAATTTATTGGCTTTCATTAAGGCAATAAACGCATTTCTTGCCGAACGAGAACGGCTACCGGATAATCCTTTGTTAAAGTTTTCCTCACCATCTGGGGAAGCATAGGCTAAGATTTCAAAGGAGTTGATTTTAATCTTTGGATCGTTTTGTACGGCCTTTAACCAATTCACCAATTCCATGATGTCCTTATCCTTCATTTCATTGGCACGAACATCCGATTTCCCTTTCAAATAATTTACATTCGCAGATTTGGTTGAATCACCACTTCGAGGAATAGTATTTGTTTCTTGCAAAACTTTAAAATTCTTTTGAACTAAAAGAGGGGTAATAACGGTGGCATCGGCTAGTTTAGTGGAAGGAATTGCTTCTTTTCCTTTTTCCTTAGAGCCTTTGAAAACTTTGCCCGTGAAGGTTAAATCAGCCGCTTCCATGGAGGGGTCGTAGGCTACCACTTCGGTAAAAGTCGCACTTCCGCCTGGCTTAAAGGTAATAGATTGACCGTTTCCTGTAGCTTTCTCTCCTTGAATTTTCCACATGGACAATTTGGTATTACCTAGCATAGGGCTAATTTCTACGCTAATTTTCTTTTTGATTCCTTTTGGCGGAATATTAACCGTTACTGAAATTGCAACACTATCTCCATGCAGTTCCAAGGGATTTGGAGTTGTAGAATAACTTAGATCTTTCAACTGATCGCAACTCACCAACGAGCCACCAACCACAGCTGCTAATAACAATCCTGAGTAAAAGCTTAGCTTCATAATCGTAATAGTTTTTAATTTTTGGCTAATTTAACAATTATTTGGATTAAAGAAAAATTATCCAAGTTCGCGCAAAGGAATGTATACAAAATCTCTTTTTTCCCAATGCGGATGAGGAATGATGAGCTCTGGTTCGCTCAACTGATCGTTATTGTAAAAAATGATATCAATATCAATGATTCGATCCGTGTATCCTTTTGTACTTATATTCCGACCCATCTGCTTTTCGATGGCTTTAACTGCACCTAGAAGTTCATGTGGAGTTAGCGGTGTTTCTATCCTCAAACACATGTTGCAAAAACGATTTTCCGAAATAAACCCCACAGGATTTGAATAGTAAAAGCTTGATCTTTTCGTTACGTTACCGACCTTGGAGGCCAATAAAACGATGGCTTTTTCTAAGTAAGCCTCTTTGTCACCAAGGTTGGAGCCTAAGGCGAGAGTAACTTGATTTAATCCTTCCATCGAAAGGATTGCAGCATTCTCTCCATGTCAAGCCCCAAATAATCCAGCGTAGGTCGTAAGCTATCGTAATTTGGTCGGCAATTCATCAAGACCTCGCCTCGCACGAATCGAGCACTTGAATCGGTAAGGTAAAATTGATAATTCGTGGCAACATCACCTTTCAGTTGAAAAAACGTTCCGTAAACCTTGTTATCTCGATTAATAAACTGCTTGAAATCAATTCTATCAGCCTTTATTTTATGTTGATCCACCTCTGCATTAGCCCTATTAATTAACTTATTCAAAGAATCTTGCCGATCGAAGCGAATCGCGTAAAAATAAAGCGAGCCATTTAAAGGACCTAAATCGAACTTTTGAAAGGAGGTCTTGCCATTACTTTCATTCGCCACCATCGCATAGTGCTTGGACAAATCAAAAGAGTAGGATACTAAATCGTTCTTCACCGAGTATTTGAAATACTGATGAGCAGGAAGATTTGTTCGCAAAAAACAGGGAGGTTTTGGCACTAAGGGTTTGTCCTTGTCACCGTCTAAAAAATAACTGCACGAAGAAAGCAAAACCAAGCACAAAATTCCCCCGAAAATTAGACTATTAACCCGGCTCATAACGATTGTACTTTGATCCATTTAATGCGTTTTTTATCCGATGAAATGACGGTTAATTTCCATTTACCTACCACGATAAATTCGCGGTTTTTCAAGATTCTTTCTGCTACTTCCACGACGAATCCGCCCAAGGTTTCCGCATCGCCTTTTTTTTCTTCAAATTCCTCGCCTTCAATATCGAGAATTTTGTAAAAATCGATCAACGACGTTCTACCAGCGAAAGAAAATCCATCTTCCAACACCTGATATTCTACTTGATCGTCGTCAAATTCATCGGTAATGTCTCCCACAATTTCCTCGAGAATATCCTCAAGCGTAACAATGCCAGCCGCCCCACCGTATTCGTCAACCACTACAGCCATGTGCATTTTCATGGTTCTAAAATCTTGCAATAAATCATCGATTTTTTTGTTTTCAGGTACGAAATATGGCTTTCTAAGGAGCTTTTTCCAATCGAAATCTTCTGCTGAGGTAAAATTGGGTAAGAGATCCTTTATGTACAGAATTCCGACAACATTATCTTCTTTATCGCTGAATACTGGAATGCGTGAAAATCCAGCATCAATGACAAACGAAACAACCTCTTGGTAAGTAGAATCGATGGAAAGAGAGGACATTTCAATTCGGGGAGTCATGATTTGATCTGCTTCCGTTTTTCCGAAACGGACAATTCCTTCCAGAAGTCGTTGCTCGTCGTCGGTCGTATTTTCTTCAGTGGTAATTGCAATAGCGTATTCGAGTTCATCGGTTGAAATTTTGAGGTCTTTTTTGCCCAAACGCGCAATGAATGAGGTTCCATTAACCAATAACGATTTAAGCCATGATATGGGCGGATTCTTGCGGATGAAATCGAGAGGAACCGACATTAATTTAGAAACCTTCAACGCATTGTTAGCCCCGTAAATTTTGGGGATCACTTCGCCAACAATCAGAATCAAAAGGGTAATTCCAAATATCTCAACCAATAACTTGGACAATTCACTGTATCCGTCCATCACCTTATTCAGAATGAGGGTGGATAAAATAACAATCCCTACGTTAACGAAATTTATGGAAATCAGCAATAATGCTATCAATTCTCTTGGTTTTGCGATCAAGGATAAAACACGTTTCGATGTTTTGGAGTTTTCGCGTTTCAACTGTTCCTTTTCTTCAGGCTTAATGGAAAAAAACGCGGATTCTGAACTGGTGGTGAAAGCTGCCAGCACCAACAAGAGAAAAATTAACACCAAATAAACGGTTTCGGTGGACGTCCAAACAAACAAAGAAATCGATAAACCTATAGATTCGGAAGGGTCAGGCATAGTTTAGAATGGAAGTAAGTCGTCGTCTTGATCAAGAAATTCTGTCGCTTCCGTCAAGGGTTCGGAATGCGTTTTTGGATACGGGTCTTTAGGGGTATTCGCATGATCGGGTTTGGACAAAAGGATTAGTTCATCTGCCCAAACTTCGCTTTGATATTTCGTAACACCTTCTTGGTCTTGTAGCGCACGTTTTTTCAATTTGCCTTCCACATATACTCTAGCTCCTTTGCACAGCAAGCGCTCGGCTACTTGTGCAAGACCCCGCCAAGCAACAATTTCATGCCAATCGGTTATTTCTCTTTTTTCACCGGTGTTCTGATCCGTGTAGGATTCGGAGGTCGCCAAGGAAAAATTGGCCACCACTCCACCGTTCTCAAAATATCGCACCTCGGGCTCTTTCCCTAGATACCCCATTAATATCACTTTATTGACACTTAAACTCATGTGCTTTGCAAGCCTAATTTACGCTTTTTTTCTACTGCCGCTTCTTTTTGCAGAAGATTTGGGTTGATTTTCAGAAAGATTCAAGCAATCTTCCAAGGTCAAGCTTGTCGGCTCGGTTCCTTTTGGAATTTTAACGTTAAGTTTTCCAACCTTAATGTACGGCCCGTACTTTCCATTGAGTACTAAAACATCGGGCCTTTCTTCAAAAGCAACGATCGTGTTATTTGCCGCTCCTTGCACCTTTAGATCTATTAACTCCAGGGCTCTTTCAAGCGTAATTTCCATCACATCTTCCTCTTTGGGTATGGAGGCATAGGTCTTACCTAACTGAACATAAGGGCCAAATTTCCCTATATTAGCCTTGATGACTTCTCCACCACGTTCCCCAACAATTCTCGGAAGTTTGAATAACTCTAGCGCCTCTTCTAACGTTATGGATTGAATGGATTGATTTTTTTGCAACGAAGCGTATTGTGCTTTCACGCCTTCTTCTTGTTCATTCCCTATTTGGGCCACTGGACCATAGCGCCCCATGCGCACTATGACCTTACGCTTTGAGGTAGGATCGATACCCAATTCTCGCTCCCCTGTAACGCGAGCAGATTGATCCAAGGTATTTTGCACCTTGCCATGAAAGGAATTGTAGAACGAATCCAGCATGGAAGTCCAATGCATTTTTCCTTGCGCTATTTCATCAAAGGAGGCTTCAACCTGAGCGGTAAATTGGTAATCCATTATTTGCTGAAATTGTTCTTCCAAAAATTCGGTTACCAGCACCCCAATATCGGTTGGTATTAAGCGGTTTTTATCGCTTCCCGTTGTTTCAGTGTGCACGGATTCAACCAATCCCTTGGAGGATAAATGCATCTTGGTCAGTTGACGTTCCAGCGGCGGACGGTCGTTTTTAGCAACATACCCTCTTTTTTGAACGGTAGAAATGGTTGGCGCATAAGTCGAGGGTCTACCAATCCCTAATTCCTCCATTTTTTTAACTAAGCTAGCCTCCGAAAAACGTGCTGGACCTCTGGTGTAACGTTGTGCTGCTGTTAATTCTATAAAATGCAACGATTCTTCCTTATCCACCTTTGGCAAGAGACCCGTCTCATCTTCGTTATCTACATTTTCCTCTTCATCAGCAACATTATATGCTTTTAAAAAACCATCGAATAATACGACTTCACCTCGCGCAATAAAACGCTTATCTTGTGGCGCTCCTTTAATTTTTAAAGTAGTTTTTTCAAATTTTGCCGCCGTCATTTGCGATGCAAGACAGCGTTTTCGAATTAAATCGTAAAGACGTTGCTCTTCACGGTTCGAAGAAACATCCACCGCCGAAAAATTGGTAGGACGTATCGCCTCGTGTGCCTCTTGGGCTCCCGCATTTTTCGTGGCGTATTGGGTTGTTTTGGAATACTCTGAACCATAACTTCGCAGAATTTCATCCTTGGCTTGATCTAAGGCGGTTTGCGATAAATTCGTTGAATCCGTTCGCATGTAGGTAATAAATCCACCTTCGTACAATTTTTGTGCGACAGACATGGTCCTCGATACAGAAAAACCAAGTTTAACCGAAGCCTCTTGTTGAAGTGTTGACGTTGTAAAAGGAGCTGCAGGGAAGCGGTTGTGAGGTTTCACCTCGACAGATTCTACGGAAAAATCACATCCGGGCAAACCATTCAAAAAGGCCTTTACTTCTTCGGGACTTTGCATGTGGTCTTCAAGCTCCGCTTTTAAGGAGCCTTTTGCCGCACCAAAAGTTGCCGTTAACTTAAAAAACGTAGTGGCTTCAAACGACGCAATTTCCTTTTCTCGTTCCACGATTAACCTCACCGCTACCGACTGAACACGGCCAGCGGATAGGCTCGGCTTTACTTTCTTCCATAGGACTGGCGACAATTCAAACCCGACAATTCGATCTAAAATCCGTCGTGCTTGTTGTGCATCTACTAAGTCCCTATCTATAAGCCTCGGATTATCAATGGATTTAAGAATCGCCGACTTCGTGATCTCGTTGAAGGTAATTCTCTTCGTTTGATGGATGTCCAAGCCTAAGGTTTCCAACAAATGCCATGAAATTGCTTCTCCCTCGCGGTCCTCATCCGTTGCTAACCAAACTGTTTCAACTTTGGAAGCAATCTTTTTTAAATCCGCCACCAATTGTTTTTTGTCGGCTGAAATCTCATAGGCGGGTAAAAAACCATTGCCGATGTCCACAGATAGTCCTTTTTTCGAAAGATCACGGATGTGGCCATTGCTGGATCGAACAATGAAATCTTTGCCCAAATAACCTTCAATGGTCTTGGCTTTGGCGGGTGATTCAACGATTACTAAATTCTTGGACATGTAAAAATTTTAAGCAAAATTAAAACTAAAACAACGCAAAGCACACCAAAGTTGTTCAATATTTTACCTTGTGTTTCCATTAACCTATGGTTAAGTTTTTTAATTCTAAAATGTGGTAATCATGACATTTTGACACCTTGAAGATTTTTCATTAATTTTGCACTATGGAATCTGAACGAAATGCCTCTGAAATACTAGAAAACCGACAAGGTGAGGCGCTAGATTTATCCTACTCATCATTGCCCGGCGCTCATAAAAAACTGTATCTGGAAAGTTACGGCTGTCAAATGAATTTTTCAGACAGCGAAGTAGTTGCCTCCATATTAGCATCGGAGGGATACACTACCACTCGTGAAATCGAGCAAGCCGACCTGGTTTTAATCAATACCTGTTCTATTCGTGAAAACGCGGAACAGCGCGTTCGTAATCGACTGACGGAATTCAAACACCTCAAAAGCAATCATCCTGAGATGGTTGTGGGCATTTTGGGTTGCATGGCAGAGCGACTCAAGAAAAATTTACTGGAAGAAGAAAAGTTAGTCGACCTTGTTGCCGGACCGGATGCATACCGCGACTTACCCAACTTGATCGCCGAAGTAGGAACAGGACAACGCGCCGTAAACGTATTACTTTCTCGTGAAGAGACTTACGCGGATATTTCGCCCGTTCGGCTCGACAAGGGTGGCGTGTCGGCTTTTGTTACTATCATGCGAGGCTGCGACAATATGTGCTCTTTTTGCGTAGTGCCTTTCACCAGAGGCAGGGAGCGTTCCCGCGACCCAAAGTCCATCTTGCAAGAATGTCAAGACCTATTCAATGCTGGGTATCGAGAGGTAACCTTGTTGGGGCAAAACGTTGATAGTTATCGTTGGAACATGCTTTCCAAGGGTGACATCATCAACCCCGAAGAGTCAGCAATGAATTTCGCTGAATTGCTATGTGCTGTGGCTGAGCTATCCCCTGAACTTCGGATCCGATTCAGTACCTCGCACCCAAAAGACATGACTAATGACGTTTTGGAGGCGATTGCTCGTTATAAAAATATCTGTAATTATATTCATCTACCGGTACAATCAGGACATACCGATGTCTTAAGCAGAATGAACCGTGGATATTCTAGGGAATGGTACCTGGAACGCATTGAAGCGATTCAACGAATTATTCCAGATTGCGCCATTTCTACCGATATTATTTCAGGATTTTGTGGAGAAACGGAAGAGGAGCATCAAGCTACTGTTTCATTAATGAACGAGGTGGTTTTTGACTACGCATACATGTTCAAATATTCCGAGCGACCAAAAACCTTGGCGGAGCGGAAATTTGAGGACGATGTTCCCGATGAAACGAAATCTCGTAGACTCCAAGAGATTATTGAGCTTCAAACAAAACACAGCGCTGAACGAAACAGGGCCCGTGTTGGCGAGGTATACGAAATCCTGGTTGAAGGCCCATCTCGCAGATCCGAGGAACAGTACTGTGGCAGAAATTCACAAAACAGCATGGTTGTTTTTGATCGGAAGAATGTTCAGGTTGGCTCGTATGTAATGGTTCGCATTACTTCATGTACTTCCGCAACGTTAATCGGAGAATTGGTCGAATAAAACGAAAACGGCATGAATCTAATCCAAATTAAACAGCGATTTGGAATTGTTGGTAACAACCCTTCCTTGAACAGGGCACTCGAAGTTGCAGCTCAAGTGGCCCCAACCGATCTTTCGGTTTTAGTAACAGGTGAAAGCGGAACCGGAAAAGAAATCATACCACAAGTCATACACCAGTTAAGTTCCAGAAAACACAAAGAATATATTGCTGTCAACTGCGGCGCCATTCCAGAAGGAACAATAGATTCAGAGCTGTTTGGTCATGAAAAGGGATCTTTTACGGGTGCGGCTGGCAGCCGACAAGGATACTTCGAAACAGCAAATGGAGGCACAATTTTTTTAGACGAGGTAGCAGAATTACCAATGCAAACCCAAGTTCGCTTGCTGCGAGTGCTTGAAACCGGTGAATTCATGCGTGTTGGTGCGTCTAAGCCCCAAAAAACGAATGTACGCGTTGTGGCCGCCACCAACGAACCCATGCAAAAGGCCATTGCGAAGGGGAAATTCCGAGAAGATTTGTTTTATCGTCTGAGTGCCATTCCCGTGCACCTACCCCCGCTCCGAGAACGAGGAGAAGACATTCATTTGCTCTTTAGAAAATTTGCCAGCGATTTCGCCGAACGGTATAGAATGCCTACCATACGGTTGGAACCCGAAGCCATTTCCTTGTTGAGCGAATATCCTTGGCCAGGAAATATACGCCAGCTAAAAAACACAGTAGAACAAATCAGCATCATTGAGACGGATCGTTCTATAGACGCGTACGTTCTGCAACAATACCTAACCCCGGTCAAAGAGTCCGTTCCTACATTAATGGTAGAAGCTCAACAAGAATCGATCAATGAGCGGGAATTGATGTATAAATTCCTTTTCGACATGAAACGCGATTTAACCGACTTAAAGAAGTTGGTGGTAGAGGTGTTAAATCAATCCGGGGGTTTCAAAGTTGCACCTGACCACCGACCAATATTAGAAAAGCTATACCAAGATATCGATATTGCTCCGCTTCAAGGAGAGATTATACCTCAAGGCATTCAACCGCCTATGCTGGAAAGCACTCCGGTAATTGATGAACATTTTGTGCTTCATGAAGAATACGAAGAATCGTTGTCCTTAGAAGCACGTGAACGGGAATTGATTACCAAAGCATTGGAAAAACACCGAGGCAAGAGAAAACATGCCGCTCAGGAATTGGGCATTTCGGAGCGTACTTTGTACCGAAAAATTAAAGAATTTAAATTAGGAGAGTGAAATTACTGTTGCTTTTAATTTTGGTTGGTTTTTTAACGGCTTGTTGGCCCAGCAGAATTGGATTTCGGGATGTTGGGGGCATGCCAGAAGAATGGAAAAGTTTTCACCTACAAACCCTTCAAATTAATGCCTCTACATGCCCCTTGAACTATTCCCCGAATCTTTCCGAGGCCTTAAAAGATGGAATCCAAAACAATTCACGGTTGAATTTAGCCGTCAATGCAAAAGACGCTGAAGTCAGGATTTCTGGTGAAATCACTCAATATAACGTTCAGCCCATTGCGCTTCAAAATGGGGATAACGCCGCCAAAAACAGGTTAAGTGTTACGGTTCAATTTTCCATTAACACCGTTGTCCCGAAGCAAGAGGAAATCAAATTAAGCGTAACGCGGTTTTCCGACTTTGATGCAACCACGAATTTCGCATCCGTAGAAAATCAATTATTAGCGGCTATTAATGAGCAAATCGTACAAGACGTACTTAATAAATTAATGAGCAACTGGTGAGTTGGAATAAAAATACCTTGAACCAACTAATCTTGAACCCGCAACTTATCGCGGGAGGAGATCTCGACCATTTAAAACAATTGGCCGAAGAATTTCCTTATGCCAGTGTTTTTGCATTGGCCTACCTTGAAGGATTAAAAAAAAACGAGGACATCCGATTTGAACGCGAGCTTCCACATTTTGCCTACCGCATTAGTAACCGAGCAAGGCTCTATTCACTGCTCGAACATAAGGCGGAAACCAGCCCAAACGAAATAACCAACGAGAACGCAACGATATTCAAAGAACCCGAATCATTAAAAACTTCATTAGGGGAAACGACAAGCTCTGAGGAAAACCATGCACATGCGGAAGTGGCATACCTTCGAGATGAAGTACAATTGCGAGAATCAGAGGAAAATCTCCAGGAGGAACCATTAACTGAACCTGCAACCAAAGAGCCAAGTGAATCTTTTGCTTCAGAAGACACGGGAACGGAGGCCCTTACACGTGAACAAGAACCGCCATTAAATACCCATGAGGAACCAAGCAACGATCCACTTGCCAAACTTATTGAATCCTCAGTAGCCTTGGCACAATACCAAAAGGAATTTTACGAAACCGTCTCCCAAGAGGAAGGCGTAGGAGAAGCTTTAATAGAGGCAACCGACGAAAACTCCATTGAATTGGAAGAGAACAACATTGCAAAAGAAGAAATCAAACACGATGCTTCATCAGAATCGTCTAGCGTCAAGACCTTTAGCGAATGGCTGTTATCTAAAGAAGATGCAAGCTTGACCCCTTCTCTGGTAGAACCGGTTGAGGCTCCTCGAGCGAGAACAGAATTTTATTCTCCGATAAAGAAAGCAAAGCAGAGTCTCAACAGCGATACGATTCCGGTTAGCGAAACCTTGGCGAAAATTTTCGTTCTTCAGGGGAATTTACCACGTGCAATTGCGATTTATGAGCAACTTATTTTGACTTTTCCGAAAAAAAAGAGTTACTTTGCATCCCAAATTAAGAAATTAAACCAATGTTAACTACCCTTTTATCGATTGTCATTACTTTGGCGGCCATACTTTTAATCGCTGTGGTATTTATTCAAAATCCGAAAGGCGGTGGCATAAGCAACGATTTTGGTAGTGTTGCTCAATTGGGCGGTGTAAAACAAACCACCGAATTTATTCATAAACTTACATGGGGTTTAGTAGGAACCATTGCCATTTGCAGTATCTTAATTACTATGCAGCAACCCAAACCGCAAAGCGCTGATGGGAAGGCCAAGGCACAAAAGCAAGAAAATACCTCGCAACCAGCGAAGGGTTCTAAAAAATAATTTTCCTTTTCAATGTCAGTATGTCACCTCATACTGCCAATCTGCACGCGTTAAATGCTAAAATGACGCTTTCTTTCTGATGGTATGAATTTCGCTGTATAGCGGAAAACAAAAAAAAACAATCATGTCAGTAAAATTTAAACCATTGGCGGATCGAGTTCTAGTAGAGCCCGCGCCAGCAGAACAAAAAACAGCGAGTGGTATTATTATTCCTGATACCGCTAAAGAAAAACCGCTTAAAGGAAAAGTATTGGCTGTTGGAGGAGGAAAAAAAGATGAACCGATGAATTTGAAAGTCGGCGATGTTGTTCTTTATGGACAATATGCGGGGACCGAAATTAAATTGGATGGGAATTCCTACCTCATTATGCGCGAGTCGGATATTTACGGAGTATTTTAAGTAAGTCATTAACCCAAATTAATTTAAATCATGGCAAAAGATATATTATTTGACATCGAAGGACGCGAAAAACTCAAGAGTGGAGTTGACGCCTTGGCCAACGCAGTAAAAGTAACTTTAGGTCCAAAAGGCAGAAATGTAGTTATTGGAAAAAAGTTTGGTGCGCCTCAAATAACCAAAGACGGGGTAACGGTTGCTAAAGAAATTGAACTCAAAGACCCCATGGAAAACATGGGTGCTCAAATGGTGAAAGAAGTGGCCTCTAAAACGGCTGATATTGCGGGTGACGGAACTACCACAGCCACCGTTTTGGCCCAAGCGATTATTACTGCTGGACTAAAAAATGTTGCTGCTGGGGCAAATCCGATGGATCTCAAGCGCGGTATCGATAAAGCCGTAGCAGAGGTTGTGAAAAATTTAAAATCCTTATCGAAAGAAGTGGGCAAAGATGCCTCTAAAATCGAACAAATTGCTACTATTTCCGCTAACAATGATGAAACCATTGGAAAATTGATTTCCCAAGCCATGAAGGTCGTGGGTAACGATGGCGTCATTACGGTAGAGGAAGCAAAAGGAACGGAGACGGAAGTAAAAACCGTAGAAGGAATGCAATTTGATCGAGGATATTTATCTCCATACTTTGTTACCAATACGGAGAAAATGATCACCGAAATGGAAAATCCTTTAATCTTAATTACCGAGAAAAAAGTTTCCAGCATGAAAGAACTGCTACCCATTTTGGAGCCCGTTGTGCAAGCAGGAAAAAGCCTACTTATTATTGCAGAAGATGTCGACGGCGAAGCCCTAGGCACCCTTGTTGTCAATCGCTTAAGAGGGTCTTTAAAGGTGGCAGCAGTTAAAGCTCCTGGCTTTGGCGACCGAAGGAAAGCCATGTTAGAGGACATCGCCATTCTAACTGGAGGCCAAGTAATTTCGGAAGAACGCGGGATGACCTTGGATAATATTACCATGGATATGCTGGGTCAAGCTCAGAAGGTAGATATCGATAAAGATAATACCACTATTATCAATGGAAAAGGTAAGAAGGACGACATCAAAGCACGGGTGAATCAAATTCGTGCGCAAATCGAAACAACCACCTCTGACTACGACCGTGAAAAGCTTCAAGAGCGATTAGCGAAACTTGCAGGTGGAGTTGCTGTTCTCTACGTGGGTGCACCAACAGAAGTCGAAATGAAAGAAAAGAAGGACCGCGTGGATGACGCCTTAGCTGCAACACGTGCAGCGGTTGAAGAAGGAATCGTTCCTGGAGGTGGTGTTGCACTGATCCGATCCATTGAAACATTGGACAAATTGAAAGCGGCAAACGAAGATGAGGCAACGGGAATCGCTATCGTAAAACGTGCTGCCGAAGAACCCCTTCGTCAAATAATTGCCAATGCCGGCGGTGAAGGTGCGATCATCGTACAAAAGGTACGTGAAGGCAAGGATGATTTCGGTTACAACGCTCGAACTGACAAATTCGAAAAGCTTTACGCAGCTGGAGTAATAGATCCAACAAAAGTTACGCGCATCGCCGTTGAAAATGCCGCTTCGATTGCTTCCATGTTGCTAACTACGGAATGTGTTATTGCAGATCAGCCAGAAGAAGGAAACGCAGGCGCAGCGATGGCTGGAATGGGAGGGGGAATGCCTGGAATGATGTAGGTTCGACAAGCTCTCCTACATAGGAAAAGCTCTCCTACCTAGGACAAGCCGGCCTTTTTGGCTTGCTTGTAAAGTTAAAGTTCAATTATCAACGGAAATAGCGTCCCGCATGCGGGGCGCTTTCTCGTTTCCTTCTTCCCGGAATACGGATAGTTGGAGACGTCAACATAGAGTCCCGCTTGTAGCGGGACTTTCTATTTCAGTAGGCTTTGTAGTATTGGACCGATTCTTGCCGCCCAATCGCGCTCTGAATGTCCAGAATTAGTGACCAATTTCATGGTAACTTTATTTTTCTTTGAACAAGAATTTAGAGCAACTTCGAATGCGGGAAAATATGCAGCGTACGATGCGTCCAGGGATTGATCTCCTCGATCAATATAAATATGCTTCCCTTCTAAATTCGCTGAAATGGATGCAATAAACCCATTAAAAGCAAGCATCAACGGGACCTTATAACGGTCAGCAAATTTCCAATAATTGATGAGTGGAAGATGTATAGAAAGGCATGCGACGTTGGAAACCTCATCGGGATGGGTTAATAAAAAACTTAACGAAACAACGCCCCCCATACTTGAACCTACCATAGTTCGATGCACTCCACCACGATTTACCCTCCAATGATTTTCTATTAAAGGAAAAACTTCGTGAATAAGCGCTTCGGCATAAGCATCAAAGCGTGGTAAACCATTCCACAAGGAATCACGCAAGGCAAACTGAACATCCAAGGGGAGTTTTGAATAAATAGGCGAAGGAAAATACTCAGCGTACCGATTGTTGGGGTCATTATCAATTCCAACTAAAATACAGTGCTTTTTTGAAAGATATTTCGTCGCTGAATTGGCCAAATCCCACGATTGGTGATTCCATGTTGCGCTTGAATCAAAAAGCATTTGGCCGTCATGGAAGTACACAACATCGAATCGTTTTTTTGATTTTATATATTGTTTGGGCACCCAAACCCGGATGATTCGTCCTTTGAGGTAACCTTGCGTTACGGCTGATTCGAAAAGATTTCCCGAAGTAGGTTGAACGATTGAGCGTTTCCATACGAATGGGTTCACTTGAGCATAGCCTAAAAATGAAAGCGAAATACTCAAAGCGAATAAACAGTTTTTCATGCCACAAATATTATAAAACAAATCAAATGAACCCTCAATTCCGTATTTTTGCAGTAAAAAAAAGGATGGAAAAAATAGCTCAAAAAATCTTCTCTATGCGCGCGGTTGCATTGGGGCTTTTTCTCTTTCTAGCCGCCATCGGCACGGCAACCTTCATTGAATCCATGCACGGAGTTCAAGCCGCCAAAATTGTCGTTTACAATGCCACTTGGTTCACGGTGCTTTTAGCCTACCTGTCAGTCGCCATGATGTATAACATTTGGCAATTCAGAATGTGGCGCCGTGAAAAATGGGCATTATTGCTATTCCATGCGTCGTTTTTGGTAATCATGACAGGGGCTGCCGTGACGCGATATACAGGGTTTGAGGGAATCATTAGAATTCCAGAAGGAGAATCCGTTGATTACATGTTTTCTGCAGAGCCGCATCTTGGCGTATACATTCGGGGAAAAGGGACAGAAACTACCCAATCTTACAAAACTTTAATGTCTGATTGGTCTATGGTAGACAACAGTTTTGAACATGAAATCAATCATCAGGGTACACCTGTGAACCTGAGCTACGTCAATTTCATTTCCAATGCCATTGACACCCTAGAATTTGATCAATCCATCAATACCCAAGTCCTTGATATAGTGGTAGGACAAATGAAGTCGAATTATCTCGAATCAGGGGACTCACTGCGTGCTGGAAACCTGGGACTTTATTTCACAGATCAACCCAAGAATGGAGTTTCGTTTAAATTCCTGGGAGAAAAATGCTGGATTTACACGAATCAAGACTTACGCTGGCTACCGATGACCAAAATGCAAGAGGCACGTAAAACTGGAGCTGAAATTCCGGACTCCTCCTACAAAATTGTACCTAAAAATATATGGATTGAAGCTCAGATAAAAACCCTATACCAGGCTGGAACAGATCAATTTGTATTAAAAAATATTTTGTACCATACCCGAAAAACACTGGTGAAATCACCAATTAAAAACCGAGGTTCTGATTATCTTACGGTAAAAGTCTCCACCCCTAGTGCAACAAAAACAGTCACTGTAAAAGGTGGAATGGGAATGATTCCAAGTCCGACACTTTGCACATTGGGTGATTTAAAAATTCAACTAGAATATGGTTCCTTGAGAATTCCATTACCGTTCAGCATTTATTGTAAAGATTTCAAATTGATTAATTACCCTGGATCAGAATCCCCTTCTTCCTTTGAAAGTTATATTCGCATTGATGATGCGCGTAACGACACCCATTCGGAACGCCATATTTTCATGAACCATGTAACAGACTACGATGGATATCGATTTTTTCAATCCTCCTACGAAGCAGATAATCCGACAACACCTCAAAACGAAGAAGCAACGGTGCTTAGTGTAAACCATGACACAGCTGGCACTAACATAACGTATTTAGGATACTTGCTCATGGGTTTAGGTATGATACTTTCCCTCTTTGCCCCGAAAGGTCGATTTAGACTCTTGAATCAACAACTTAGAAAATTAAAAACGAACCCCGCAGTCATCCTTTTTGTGGTACTTAGCTGTTCTTATTTATCGAGCAATGCGCAAACCCCCGTGGCGCAAGTGCCGATGAATCGAGTCATAAGTGTAAATCATTCAGAAAAAGTGGCACGCCTGCTGGTTCAAGAGCAGAGCGGACGCATTATTCCGCTTCACACCTTGTGTGATCAATTGTTGAGAAAGATATTTGGAAGTAATCACTACGAAGATTTGAATGCGGTTCAAACGATTCTTGCAATGCACATGTACCCTGAATATTGGATGGAACAAAACATTATTGCCGTTCCGAGTGCGGTAAGAGAACCCTTAGGATTAGCGGCAAAATGCCGTTTTAAAGATCTGATCGACACCAATTATGCATTCAAATTCGAAGCACAATACACTACGGCCCGAAAAAAAGCGGAAAAAAACCAGAACGAATTTGAGAAGAAACTGATCAAATTTGCCGAGAAGTTTCACGTATTTGACGGAATCATTCGATGGCAATTTATGCGGATTTTGCCGAAAATTCAAGATCCAACGAATACTTGGTATGTTCCATTAAGCCCTCAAATAAGTGGTGCAAAAGATTCTGCCAATTCACGCGCTTATCTAAGTTATTTTGCCTCGTTGCATGAATCTTCTGAAACTGCAGATTTCAGTAAAGCAGATGAACAACTAGAGCAACTCATTTCCATCCAACGAACCCTTGGAAAAGAGGTTGTGCCTTCAGAAACTCAAGTGTCTGTTGAAATTCTTTCGAACAAGCTAGAGATTTTCAAAACGGTTCAACGCATATATATCAGCTTTGGTTTGTTGCTACTGATTATTTACATTTTATCCACTTTAGTCAAATCGACAGCATTTCTTAAATGGATGAGATACCTTCGTATTTTGCTTACTGGTTTAGCGGTACTCACCTTCATTTACCATGCAGCTGGACTTGGGTTTCGCTGGTATATTTCCGGCCATGCTCCATGGAGTAACGGTTACGAGGCCATTATCTTTATTGCATGGGTAACGGTATTAACAGGATGGATATTTCTGAGAAAAATAGACGTTGTTGTGCCCGTTGCGCTTATTTTGGCCTCTATGATGTTGCTCGTTTCCGAAATGAACTTATTGGATCCAGAAATAACTCCCTTGGTGCCCGTTTTAAAGTCTTATTGGCTTATGATTCACGTGGCGATTATCACCAGCAGCTATGCCTTTTTAGGACTTTCCTTTATCTTAGGATTTCTGAATCTATGCTTTTATATATTTCTCAGAAAATCCAACCATACATCGCTTAACCAGCAAATTAACCAAATCACCATAGTTAGTGAAATGACGATGACGATTGGTGTATTTATGCTAACCATAGGAACCTTTCTTGGTGGAGTTTGGGCCAATGAAAGCTGGGGCAGGTATTGGGGATGGGACCCAAAAGAAACTTGGGCCTTGGTTTCAATTCTCGTTTACGCGATCATCTTACATTTGCGCTTCATTCCCGGATTGAAAAGCCCATTTGTCTTTAATTTATGGTCTTTTTGGGGTTATTCAGCCATTCTTTTCACCTATTTTGGAGTAAACTTTATGCTAGTGGGGCTGCATTCCTATGCTCAAGGAGACGGTTTAGGCACCTTTCCCGATTGGTTAATTGTCACCATACTTCTGTTCATTGCACTAAGCATACTTTCGTATTTACGGTATAAAATTTCAACGAAAAACACCTAATTATCGGAAAGAAACATGCCGATCTTTGAATCAAGTCAGGTGATTTATGAGGACAACCACCTCATCATTGTTAATAAGCATCCGGGGCAATTAGTTCAAGGTGACAAGACCGGAGATCTCTGTTTGGCCGATGCCATCAAGCAATTTTTAAAAGACAAATACCAAAAGCCAGGGAACGTGTTTTGCGGAGTGGTTCATCGCTTAGACCGACCAACTTCTGGCATCGTGGTTTTTGCCAAGACCAGTAAAGCCTTGGAACGTATGAATGCCCAATTCAAGCAACGTGAACCGCGGAAAACGTATTGGGTATTGGTTGAAAATCAACCCAAAGAAGACAAAGGAACTCTGCGTCATTATTTGAAAAAGAACGAAGCACAAAACAAGAGTTATGTGGTAGCAGAAAGCGTTACGGGTGCTAAGCAAGCCGTTTTACATTACCAATGGCTCGCCTCATCGGATCATTACCACCTGCTTGAAGTACAGTTGGAAACTGGTCGGCATCATCAAATTCGCGCTCAATTAAGCCACCATGGATGTTCGATCCGTGGAGACGTTAAGTACGGTGCACGACGACCCAATCCAGATGGTTCTATTGGGCTACATGCCAGAAAAATTAGCTTCAACCACCCTACCACCTTGGAAGCGATGAGCTTTGAGGCAGCTCCTCCGGATGATGGACTCTGGAACTTTTTTCTCAAAACGAATTAACCCAACTTTTTAGTAACTCGGAACGTGTTTAAAAACAAAAAAGGCTCCCTAGGGAGCCTTTTTCTATTATCTAGCAAATTGGTCTTAGTTGTTGGTTGGTGCGCCGCTGTTATTTACAGGAACTCCCGATTCAGGAGCAGGTCCAACTTCCCCTTTGATTCGAACCACTTTCTCAGGTTCGTTTACAGCATTAGAGGAGATGGTTACGCTCTTGTTAATCGGACCAGAACGCTTAGTATCATATTTCACTTTAATCACTCCTTTAGCACCTGGAGCAATAGGCTCTTTTGGCCATTCTGGAACAGTACAACCACATGAACCTTTTGCATTAGAAATAATTAAAGGCTCATTACCTGTGTTGGTGAATTCAAAAGAACAATTGGGATCACCATCGTACTTTATATTTCCGTAATCATGTACTTCTTTGGAGAAAGTGATTTTTGGTCCTTTATCGATCGGCGTTTGAGCGCTAATGGACCCTGCTGCAAAAGCAAAAACTGCGGCTAAGAATAAATTTTTCATACGTTAATTATTTTTTAATTTAAGTTACACGAACAAAAGTAGTGCTGTTTTTCCCTCACCCAAGAATTTAACAACTCATTAACAGCTTAGCGAGCGGTCTTGGCTTGCAATTGAACATATTCATCGAAGGTAAGATGAATGTATTTCATTCTTTTCTCCAATTCTTTTTTTTGTTCCTCTGGGTATCCCTTTTCCTTTATCAATTGGCTCAGGTAGAACTTAATTTTTACCTCATCGCGAGGTGTAAGAAAAATATCGTAGGCACTGACCATGCTTTCTAGTATTAAAATCCTTTTAGGATGACCCGGAAAATTTACCAACAAGGAATCTCCATAAGCAACACTTTTGCGATGTGCTTTCATTGCAGAGGCCATTAAGTGGAGTTTAAACCAGCAATCCCCAGCATAAACATCTTTAGGAAACTTTTGAACGAAAGCCTCCATGCGATTCATCAAATCAATACGCCGAAGATTTATTCGCGCCTCCGTTTTTCTATCCTTTGGGATTTCACGCATTAAAGAATCCTCAAGTGATCCTATGGACTTTTTAAGTTCGTTTTTGTCATTAAAGTTTAAACCCTGCTTCTCCGTACGGCTATTCGAGCTGTCCTTTGCTGCCTTATTATTACAAGAACACCACATAAAACAAAGGATACTTAAACTAAAAAACAACTGCCTTTTAATCATCGTTTAAGGGTATAATATTTTAACTTATAGCTTGTATTCATGCCTCCCGCAGCAATATCCTTCAATTTCTTTTGAATCAATTTCTTTTTTAATGGATTCAAGCGATCGGTGAACAATACCCCTTCCAAGTGGTCGTATTCATGCTGAATAATTCGTGCTGCGTACCCAGAATAGGATTCTTTCTTGGGTACCCCATTTTCATCTTGGTAAGAAATGACCAAGGATTCTTGCCGACTTACGTTCTCGCGCAGATTTGGAATCGACAAGCATCCTTCCTGAAAGGTCCAATAATCGCCCGACTCTTCTTCAATTACGGGGTTGACAAATACTTTTTTAAATTCTGCAATTCCCTCCGCTTTGGGGTCGGGCTCCTCCCCTTCTTCGTCTGCGAAGGGCGCACCATCGACAATAAACAAACGAATATTCTGTCCTATCTGGGGTGCCGCTAAACCTACCCCTTTTGCATGATACATGGTTTCGAACATGTCGGCAATTAATTCTTTCAGCTGGGTAAAATCCGATGAAACCTCCTCGGAGGGTTTCTTTAATTGAGGATCCCCATAGGCAATTATAGGCAAAATCATAGGTGACAAAGTTACGTTACTTCAGATAATTTCAGCGCGAGTTTAAAAAATCCTGCAAAATAATTGCTGCACTAACGGTATCAACAAGGGCCTTGTTTTTTAAATCTTTCTTCTTTCCAGCCATATAAATGGCTTCAGAGGCCCGTTTCGAAGAATACCTTTCATCTTGTAAATAAACAGGGATGGCTGAAAACTCTTTTTCAATAACTTCTTTAAGAAGTGTTACATTATCGGATACATGGGTTTTACTACCGTCGAGGTTTAAGGGGTACCCTAAAACAAATCCAGCAATTGAATGTTTAGCAGCAAATTCTTTAAGCCATGACAACAACTTCTCTGACGGAACCATTTGCAGCGGCGAAGCAATAATGGATTCAGTATCGGTAACCGCTATTCCGCAACGTTTCAACCCAAAATCTATTCCTATGTACACAATCGCTCAAATGTAACAAGAATTGATAAACCATCTTTCAAAACTTAAATTTCCTTACCTTTGTAATGACTTAAAATTATGGCACTAAAATCCTTGTTTCTTTTCGCTTTAGGCATTTCCTTGTTGGTTCAATGCGGTCGGTTTGGAGAAAAAATTACCTTCAAAGACCCCAAGGATGCTCAACAAAGCTCCTCCACTACCTCCAAAGTCTTGTTCAAAAATCAGCAAGAATACGATTCATTGATTCGAGTAATTGATGCTGATACCTTGTTAACGGAAGTTGGAAGCCTTGAATACGAAGACAACTTCAACAACCGTTGCATGGCCAAAGGATGGTTAGACGCTCAAAAAAGTGCCCGAAAAATCTCGTTATTAGAAACGAGTAAGGACGGAAAAGAAATTACAACGGATTTTTATTTTCATGGAGATCAGGTATTTTTTGCGAAACAAACTATTTACGATTACAAGAAAAAAAGTGATAATTGGGGCGAGATATTTTCGTATTTCGGCCCTACCAAGAAAGTTATCTTCACAGGAAGTAAAATCGCTGCCTCGTTTGAAGAACTTCAAGAAGCGCTTCCCAAAGCGGTCGATCTTACCGAATTCGATGCTACCAAAGCACTTAGTGTAATTAATCAAAAAGGGCCCTTTGAAACAAGGTATCAGGGGCATTTAGAAACTGAAACGCATCGTTTCATCATTGTTGGAACCTCTGGTACGGACGCACAAACTTCGTCCATTGCCTACAACGATAACTATCCCGTTGCTATTGACATGGTAAAAAAACATCCCCTCTACAAGAACAAGCTCCTACGCATCAACTTTTCTCGCGTAACCGAATTGGGCGGACTTTCCTATCAAGGACTGAAGGGAATACAACGAATCGATGAATAAAACAACTTTTTTTCGCGCTTTTGCTCTGTGCGGATTGCTGTTTTTCGCTCCGAATTTTTGGGGACAGCAAATGAGCATATCCGGATCCATTAATGATTCTACCGGGGTTTCAACGTTGAACAAGGCCGTTGTTTCTTTAATTCGCTTGAATGATTCCACCTTGTTGGACTTTCAACGCACTCGTGATGACGGAAATTTTCGATTCAATGTTTCTCTTGATACTTTCATGTTACTTATAGAACATCCACAGTTTGAATCAAAAACCCTGTATGTTTTTGGGAACCCCAAGGAACTTAAGGTTGAAATCCCCTTTATTCGAATGGGCGTCAAGGTAAAGAACCTTGCAGAGGTGGTGGTTCAAGGGAATAAAAACCGCGTTTATTATAAAGGAGATACACTTGTCTATGTTGCCGACAGTTTTAAAGTTGCCGAAAACGCAGTGGTTGAAGACCTCTTAAAAAAACTTCCAGGCATCAAAATCGACGAAAACGGACAAATCACCTCGCAAGGTCGAGAGATCAGCCAGGTGTTGGTGGACGGGGATGAATTTTTCGGTTCGGACCCTACAATTGCTACCAAAAATTTAGGTGCCAAAGGCGTTGAATCGGTTCAGATTTATGAAAAGAAAGCCCAAGACAATTCCTCGGGCATGGACGAGAAGATTCAAGTCATGGATTTGAAATTAAAAGCCGATGCAAAAAGAGGGTATTTCGGAAAAGCATCTTTTGCCACAGATGCCGGCTTGATTGGGAATCCCACCACTAATTTTCCTTTTTACGAGGGGGAATTATTGTTTAATCGTTTCGATAAAAAGCAAAAATTTTCGGTGTTCTTGTTGAGTTCAAACACCCCTCGTTCGAATTTCAGGTTTGGTGACATGAACAAATTTGGGCTGGAGAATGAAAGAGACCAAAGCGGTATGTCGATGTGGAATCAGAACGGGCAGCGCACCAATACGGGAATTCCTCAAACCACTAAGGCTGGAATATACTTCAACGATCGAATTAAAGATTGGGGGAAAATTGGATTTAATTACAGTTTCAATCAAAATCGCCTGAACGCGACGCAGAGCAGTTTATCGCAGTACTTTTTACAAGACACCTCGTATTACACCAAGGATTCTATTTCCAATATCAGCCTCAATACTTCTCACAAAGTCAACTTAAATTTCCAAGCAAAACTTGACTCATTAACCACCTTAGAAATTAAGCCCTCCGTGAGTTTTGACGAGGGAATCACAGAGAATACTACCATCAATGCGTTCCAAACAGAAGCGATGGTTCCTACTTTTACTTCAGTCATAGATAATACCAACAATTCTAAAGGCTATACAGCACGCTTGGAAAGTACGATTTACCGTATGTTCAAAAAACCTCGACGGGAATTAGAGCTTAAGTACATTTTCAACAAATCCGATAATCAAACGGATGGATCTCTGTTAACACAAAGTGTTTTTACTTGGTTTACCGATTCCATTGACCAGAAAAAACAAAACGATAACGGCAATCAGTTGAATTATGCGATTGTAACGTACAAAGAACCCTTGTCGGCCAAATGGAAGTTGCAGTTGGAGTATTATCTAGAATCGGGAAAATCCTACCAGACGAGAAATACTTTTTCACCAATGCTTGGAACCTATTCTCAACGGGTGGATTCTCTTTCGAATGCCTTCGAAAACAGCCGTTTCCAAAACCGCGGAACCCTGCTGATGGTTTATGAAACCAACAAACACACCTTTAACTTCGGTGTTGGATTTCGAAATATTCAATTGGACAACTACAACGTAATTGGTGATTCAAGCATTTTGCAAAGTATCAACAATGTGCTTCCTCGCATGAGTTACAATTACAAGCCAGGCATGGGAACTCGTTTGAACCTCAATTATTTTACTCGTTCCGACCAACCATCCATTAATGATATTCAGCCTGTGCCCGACAATTCAAATCCCAATCGTATTAAAATCGGTAACGCGGATTTGAAGCCCAATTACATTCATACTCTGAACTTTCAATTTAACCGATGGGAAGCGCTTTCCGGAAGGTATATCTGGAGTGGGGTAAATGCCACACTAACCGACAATGCTTTTGCAACGGATACTTATTTTGATGCCTTCGGTAGAACAATAGCAAAAACGGTCAACGTGGATGGTAATTTTTCAGCCAACGCCTATGCAGGTGCAGGTTTTCCGTTATTCAGCCGTAAGCTGGAAGTCATGCCAAATTTCAACGCAAACTATTCTAAATTCACCAATTACATCAATGGCCAAGAGAACATTACCTATAATCCTTCCATCGGAGGGGGACTATCCTTGGAATTAAAATTTGATTCTTTGGAGGTTTCATTGACGCAAAATTATTTTTATTCAAGCCCTAAGAGCACGTTCAATTCGCTCTCCAGTACTCCGTTCTCAACGCAAGAATATTCGATGGATTTTAAATGGACGATGCCCTTTGGTTTCAAAATCATTGCCGATGGAAAATACACCATCAATTCACAACGGGCTTCTGGGTTTAACCGTAACATTTTTGTAATCAATGCCGAAATTCAACGGGCATTTTTACCTACAGGCAATTTAATTCTCGCGGTGAACGGATATGATTTATTGAATCAAAACCTCAACTTGCAGCGGCAAGTGAATGGAAACGTTGTAACGGATAATTACACCCGTCTCATTACCCGGTATTTCCTGTTGAAATTAACGTATCGCTTTAATAAAAATAAAACCAAGGAAGATGATTTCGAAGGCTGGCATTAAACTCTTGTTTCTCTTGGTATTCTTAAGCGTAGAATTTGCCGCTCAGTGCCAGTTTTATTCAGCTGGAACAGTTTACTACACGCGAAGAACCAATTTGCAGAAACGTTTTACCGATCAACGCATGAAGCGTTTTGTGAACGAAGACAACAAGATTAAAAACGATCGATTTTCCTTGACCTTTAATGACACGGTTTCGGTATTCAAGTACATCGCCCCGAACGTGCAAGACGACATGGCTTGGCTTACTTCTAAAAACGAGTATTATCAATACTTAGGATCACAAAAACAATTGACCATATTCCAATTTTTTGGCACCTCGGTTTTTGTAAAAGATTCTTTACCGGAGCGGAAGTGGAAAATAACCGACAGCAAGCGAACCATCTGCGGTTTTCAATGCCGAAAAGCCATTTACCAAAAAAACGATTCTACCCGCATTTATGCTTGGTATGCTCCGAACATTGTTCCATCCATTGGGCCGGAAGGGTTTTGTGGTTTACCCGGCGCCATTTTAGGCATTGCCACCGAAGATGGGGGGATTATCTATTTTGCCGATAAGGTCGACTTCAGCGAAGCTCCAACGCAAGAAAAGTTGTTGGCTGAAATCGGAAAAAACAAAGTGTTCAACCTCAAGGAACTTCGCGAAAAACTGGAAAAAGATTACGGCAATACCCCTTGGGGAAAACGGATGTTCGACGACATGTTCCGTTGGCTTTAGTTGGCTATGCCAACCTACTTCCCTATCTTTGAGGAACAAAGACATTGCCCATGAAAGGAATAATCCTAGCCGGAGGTTCAGGCACCAGGTTGCATCCATTGACTCTGGCCGTATCGAAGCAATTAATGCCGGTATACGACAAACCCATGATTTATTATCCCCTTGGGACTTTAATGAGTGCTGGGATACGCGAAATTCTGATCATTTCAACACCCCACGACTTGCCGCACTTTGAAAAATTGCTAGGTGACGGTTCACGCCTTGGATGCCGTTTCGAATATGCTGTTCAGGATGTCCCCAACGGCTTAGCGCAGGCTTTTGTGATTGGAGCCGACTTCATTGGAAAGGACAAGGTGGCTCTCATTCTAGGGGATAATATCTTTTATGGAAATGGATTGGATGATTTGTTGTCCAACTACGTAAATCCTAAAGGAGGGGTTGTTTTTGCCTACCACGTCAGCGATCCGGAACGTTATGGAGTGGTTGAATTCGACGAGGAAAACCGAGCCGTTTCGATCGAAGAAAAACCTAAAAATCCAAAATCCAATTATGCTGTTCCTGGCTTGTATTTTTACGATAATTCGGTCGTGGAGATAGCAAAAAATCTTAAGCCATCCGATCGTGGGGAATATGAAATAACGGATGTTAATGCTGCTTACTTGAAACAAGGAAAATTGAAGGTCGCGATTTTGGACCGCGGGACGGCTTGGCTGGACACTGGAACCTTCGGTTCATTGATGCAGGCAGGACAATTCGTACAAGTTATTGAGGAACGCCAAGGATTAAAAATTGGGTGTATTGAAGAAATTGCCTACCGCAAGGGATATATCGACAAAAAACAACTCAAACTTATCGCAGAGCCCTTGGTGAAAAGTGGATATGGGGCTTATTTACTCCAATTAATTAAACGAAAATGACCTTGTACGAAAGCCGATTAACGGCCATAGAAAACTATATAGCAACGACGGAATATCCCAAGGAGCCAACCAACCTTTACGACCCAATACGTTATTTTATGGCCTTGGGGGGGAAAAGGATCCGGCCCCTATTCACGGTATTAAGTGCCGAATTATTTGGAGGAACCTTGGACAATAGCCTTCCCGCAGCGGCAGCCTTGGAAATGTTCCACAATTTCACGTTGATCCACGACGATATCATGGACGGTGCCCCCAAGCGAAGGAATTTACCTACCGTGCATGAAAAATGGAATGAAAACATCGCAATTCTTTCCGGAGACGCCTTAATGATACATGCATTCCAAGAATTGTCGCACTACGAAGCCAATACCTATAAAGCGCTTAGTTCCCTGCTGCATAAAACGTCCATTGAAGTATGCATAGGACAGCAAATGGACATGGATTTTGAATCGATGGAGGTGGTGAGCGAGGCTCAATACCTTGAAATGATTCGCTTAAAAACTTCTGTATTGCTTGGCTGTGCTTGCGCATTTGGAGGGATCCTAGAAAAGACCAGTGCTTCCAATATTGATCATCTTTATCGGTTTGGGGAGCAACTCGGAATTGCCTTTCAAATTCAAGACGACATCTTGGATGCTTTTGGCAGCGAAACCAAGGTTGGCAAACAAATAGGCGGAGATATTTTAAGTGATAAAAAGACCCTTTTATATACCACGTTTCAGCATCGTGCTAGTTCCGCCGAAAAAGCACGGCACCAACAACTTTGCAAAGCCACTCCCGAAGAAAAAATACGAGGTATCAAGCAACTTTATTTAGATTGCGAGGTGCTCGACTATTGCAAAGCGGTTCAAGAAAATCATTGGCAAAAGTGCCAGGCACATTTAAACGAAGTGGAAACCAAAGAGCCTAAAGATTTATTAAAAGAACTACTGAATTTTATAATTCATCGCAATTATTAGAATAAACCGATAATTGAGAAAATTTCTCTATTTTTGGTAACAATTAACTCTAAATTATTTTATCATGAAAAAAGTTTACTTAAGCGCATTAGGTATTACGGTTTTCGGTTTATCGGGTGTGGCTCAAAAGCATATTGCGCAACCCTTAACCAATTCCAAGAATTCACTTATTGAGCATACTGTTAAAAAAGAAACTCAAGTGAGCAGCAAAGGAATCATCATTTGGCAGAATGATTTTTCGAATCCCGCACAATGGACCGCATCTAATTTTCCTGCAGGAACTCCTGCACATACGGCTGGCGATTGGGAAATTACTACCGATTTACAAGCCATTCCTCGCGCAGAATTGCGTCCGGCAGGACATACAACGGCTGCAAACGGTTACGCATTGATAGATTCGGATGGTGCAGGTGGACAAGCCACTCAAAATGCACAATTCGTTTATAACCAAAACATCGACCTATCTTCTGAGCCATTAGTTTTGTTGAAGTTCGAGCAATCTCACCGACGTTATGCTGAAACCACTTACGTGGTATATTCAACGGACGGAGGAGCAACTTGGCAAGAAGTGGAAGTAAACGGTGATATGAACACTAACACCAACACGACCAATCCAGCAACGCTTCAGCTCAATTTATCCAATGAAATTGGAGGTCACGACAGCGTTCGCATCGGATTCAAATATGTGGGGCAATGGGACTGGTTTTGGGCAATCGACGATGTTAAATTGACCACTCCAGATGCACACGATGTTGCTGTAGCAGGCGTTTATTGGGGTTCAACTGATGCTTGGGGAGCTCGTTTACCATATTACCAAGTACCAACTGCACAAGTAGCGGAGATTGAATTCTCAGGTGTTATCCAAAACCTTGGGTACGAGAATCAAAACGTTACATTCAACGTAACCGCTGGTGCTTACAATGGTAGTTCAAATCCTACCTTAATCAATGCCTTTTCAAGCGATACAGCAGATTGTACCGCTGGATTTACGCCAGCTGCTGTAAATGCCAACATCACCGTAGGCGTCAACGTTCAAATCGACAGCACAGATGCTACACCTGCGAACAATTCCATTGCCAATGCTGCCACTATTTCAGTTAATACCAGCATTTATGCTCGTGACAAGGACAACGTTACTGGTGGGTCTTACAACGCGGGAGATGGCTTCGAAGTAGGAAACATTTTTGATGTTTACGCAAGTGCAGCTTTGAGTGCCATTGATGTTTACATTAACGGTGTTGCTGAAGCGGGCGCCACTATTTACTCTAAATTGTACTCTATCGATCCTCAAACGGGAGATTTCATCTTTGTTGACGAATCCAACCCTTACACGTTAGCTGCAAATGATTTGGACGCATTAATTACCCTTCCTCTTTCTGGAGGTGCGTATACGTTGAATGCTAATGAGCCTTATTTAGTAGTTGTTGGTTCATTAGGTGACGGTGGGGCAACCAACGATTTAGTGGTTGGTACTTCGGGTGTTTCTGAAGCTCAAACTTCGTTCTACTTGGATTTGACCAACACCACTTGGTATTACACTACGGCTACTCCTATGGTACGTATGAATTTCTCCAGTGCTTCAATTGAAGAAAACGTTGCATCTCATAGCTTCAGCGTTTCTCCGAATCCAGCCGCTGGAAGCACTACCATTGCGCTTTCAGGAAAAACTGGAGCGGATGTTACCGTTTCTATTGTTGATATCGCAGGAAAAGAAGTTTACAACAACGTTGTTTCATCGTTGAGTGGAACAGCTTCCCTTGAAGTGAATACTGCTGCGTTCGGAAATGGAATGTACTTGGTAAATGTTATTTCCAACGGAACTAAAACTTCTAAAAAATTAGTTGTAAGAAACTAATTTCCAATTGGAAAATTATGAAGAGGCCTTCGGGCCTCTTTTTTTTTACCTTAACCTATGGAATTATTTGGGAAAAATCTTGGGCGGTATAGTCCCATCCTTTAGCAGTGCCTGGGCGCAACAATTGCACCGTATGCATACCCGCGAAAGAAGCTGCCTCTAATTCTTCCTTAATGTCTGACAAGAACAATACCTTGCTCGGAGAATTCCTCAACAAATCAGCAATTTTAGCATAGGTTGAAGCATCCCTTTTCATGCCCGTGTTGGTGTCGAAATGCGCTTTAAAAAAAGCACTTAAATCTCCAGAAGTGGAATATTTAAAGAGTAATTTTTGAGCTGCCACCGAGCCGCTTGAAAAAATGGCTATGGAAATTCCTTTATGGGACCATCGTACTAATGCTTCTTTCACCTCCGGATAAACATGTCCTAGAAGCGCTCCAGATTCAAAGCCTTCTTTCCATACTATGCCTTGAAGTTCTTTTAACGGAGTAACTTTTCGATCTTCACGAGCCCAAATCCTCAACCGCTCCAATAACTCGATCCGACTGAGTCCAACTTCACCGGTTTCCGCTGTTATGAAATCCGCCGTTTGCTTTAAGACGACATCAATTTCCGGCGAAGCATCGAATTCTAAGCGTTCGAGGTTTTCTAAAAAATAAGGAAAAAGGGTATTATACACGAAGGAAACATCCGTGGTTGTACCTTCAATATCGGTCAGTATCCATTCAACCTCAAAATCCATCTTACAGGTATTTTTGATCAATACCGGAACCGGTATATTCGGGAATCCATCCGCTTTGGTCGATAAAAATTCGAATTGCTTTGACAAAAGGATGGCTAACACCAGCGTCAAACCAATGTTTGGTCCCAGCGGGCACACTGATCAAATCTCCTTTCTGGCAAAGCACATTGAAGACAGGAGCCCCTTCCAAATTGAACCAGAAATAACCTTGACCATCGACGAAAAATCGGATTTCATCTTCACTGTGCGTATGTTCTGCAAGAAACTTTGCTCGAATGGCATCATAATTCTCGGTCAAGGCATTAATAGAAATGACGTCGGCTGTTAAATAGCCTCCACGTTCCATGAACGGTTTTAAATCCTGCGCATAGGCTTCCAAAATTTCTTCTTGGGAAGCTCGATCATCGAAATCAACCGTGCACGACCACTGATCAAAGAAAACGCCTTGTTGGTTTAAAAAGACCTTGATTTCATCGGGCGAAGAAATCACTTGCTGCAAATCGGGAATCGATAAAATGGCCATAATATTTAGGAGTTAAGTAAACGTTCAGCGTGGCACAAATAGGCAAAAGCCTCCATTAACCTTTTCGCTTCAAAAATACTGTTTCCCCAAGTGTAATAACCGTGTTTTTCTATCATAAAAACGCCGTAGTTCAATTCACTTTGCCTTTCCAATAATGCGTTTTTAATAACGTTCATATCTTGGCTGTTAGGGATTATTGGAATGGATATTTCCCCTTCATGCGTAATAACTCCTCGAAACGCTTTTTGCAGTTCGTAACCTTCAAAAACCTTCCTGTTTAAACCAACGGTTTGTACCAACGCGTGGATGTCATGCGAATGCAAAATCACCTGTGTGTCCGGGAATAATTCATACAAGGCACAATGAATCCCCGTTTCTGCCGAGGGGGGGATAGTTTCAAAAGGTGGAAGTGGGGTTCCTTCAGGACTAATTTCTATGAAATCGTTATACTGAATCAAGGATTTATCGATTCCTGAACGGGTAATCCAAATTTTTCCATTGCCATCACGGCACGAATAATTGGTAGAGGTCGCGGGGCTATGCCCTACTCGATGTAGTTCCCGAATGCACTGTGTAAGTTCGTTCAATATCAACAAATCTCCCATGGTACATCAAAGGTAAGGGAAAAGGAGTGAAAAATTGACTAGCCCAAGGTTGATTTTACCAATGCAGCGATAACTTTACCATCCGCTTTACCGGCAAGTTTGCTGCTTAAATGTCCCATGAGTTTTCCCATATCTTTAGGACCTTCAACACCAAGAGCCACAATCGCTTCTTGAATTTCCGCCTGAATTTCGGACTCACTCAACTGCTTTGGCAAGAATTCTTCAATCACCTTTGCTTGAACAAGCTCCTCTTGCGCGAGGTCTTGTCTGCCTTGATTTACATACAAATCATAGGTTTCCATCCGCTGCTTGTAAAGTTTCATGCAAATCTTAATGGCAACTTCATCGCTCACTTCTGAACCTCCTCCAGATGTTGCCTCCAGCAGCAATTTTGATTTAATATCCCTTAACGCGGCCAAACGATCTTTTTCTTTGGCTAGCATTGCCTGCTTGATTTGATCATTGATTTGAACAGCAATGCTCATATTAGTCTACGTTATCGTGTAAAAATGAATTATTCCCTAAACCCAATTGTCCATCCGAACCTTCTGAAAGACCAAAGCGGCTGATTCGCTGCTCTTCCGAACGTTTTTCATCACGAATTTCTACATTCCTTCGTAAATACGCCGGTTGCGTTTCATATTCCGATAAGTTTTCGGAATTCTGAATTTTGGACGTAATTTCTTGAATGGTGGCGATGCGCTGTTCGTTTCTTCGTTGTAACTCTTCGGACGAAATTTGCGGTTGGGTACGTTGACCAGCATCACCCGTCATAAAATCATCTTCCAACACATGCCGAATAATTTCTGGCTCTCTGATGGGTTCTTCTACCTTCGGGGTAATGTTTTCAGCAACTGAATACGATGTGTCCTCTCCCCAAGAAGATTCTGAAGTTGTTTCATTGCTCAAGTCAAATACCGGCGATTCTGTCGATTGAACATCCCAAATAAACTCGGGTTCTGTGCTAATTCGGCTTTCTTCCACAACGTCAAGTTCATCAAACAAACTAACTTTAGTAGCCGATGTAGGCTCTTGGGTTTCCACGGTATTTTGGGTGAAGCTCGGTGTTTCCTCCACTTCCGTTTTAAGAAACGGTTCTTCCGAGGCAGTAACCTCATCGGAGGTAACCGTATCAAAGGGGTTGGACATTGGACTTACAATTTCTTTCCGAACCTCTTCGTTTAGGGAAACAACGGTTCGTTCAGGTAAAGAACCTGAAGTATTTTCAACGCTAGCAAATCCTGTTGCTACTAAAGTAACCGAAAGGCTATCTCCTAGGGTTGAATCTAAACCGTGACCCCAAATAACCTCGGCATGTTCTCCAGCTGCATCTTGAATAAAATCCGTGATTTCCATGATTTCATCCATCAAGATCTCGTGGCTACCGTATTTTATATTCAGCAATACAAAGCGCGCTCCATGAATATCATGATCGTTGAGTAAGGGTGAGTTCATCGCATTTTTAACCGCCTCTAAAGCTCTACCCTCTCCGCTTGCCACGGCACTTCCCATCAATGCTCGCCCGGAATTCCGGAGAACGGTATTCACATCATTGAAGTCAACATTAATCAGTCCAGTCTCGGCAATCACTTCAGCAATTCCTTTAGCCGCAACCGTTAGAATATTGTCGGCTTTTTGAAATGCTTCTGAAAGAGTCAAACTTTTTCCAATGCTTCGTAATTTTTCATTGTTGATGACCAACAAGGTATCCACATTTTGACGTAGACGCTCCAATCCTTCTTCGGCCTGGAGCTTACGTTTTTTACCTTCAAAATCGAAGGGCAAGGTCACGATACCCACTGTAAGTATACCTAATTCTTTGGCCAACTGAGCAATTACCGGTGCAGCGCCTGTTCCAGTGCCACCACCCATTCCGGCCGTAACAAAGACCATTTTAGTATTTAAGGATAGCATTTCACGCAAGTCTTCGATGTTCTCAAAAGCTGCATTCATCCCTACTTCAGGAAGCATTCCTGCACCTCGGCCTTCGGTGAGGGTTTTTCCAAGTTGTATTTTAAACGGAACGGGTGAAATATCCAATGCTTGAAGATCGGTATTACATACCACAAAGTCCACTCCTTTAATGCCTTGGTTGTACATAAAGTTAACAGCATTGCTGCCTCCTCCTCCAACACCGATTACCTTAATAATTTCTTTCATTGTGTTTTTTGTATCAAACATATCATTCATACTGCAAAAATAATTTATTCGTCGTCATCTTCTTTAAAAATATTCGCAATTCCGGTCAATCTTTTCGACAATACCTCTTGAAAAAATGAGCCTCTTTTCCTAGGGTTGGTATGCTGACGGATATCGCTCGTATTGGAAACCACATCGTAACCTTCTTGATCGTCCAATTTTTGAAATCCTTTTAACACAAGACCTATTCCAGTCGCGTACATGGGGCTTCCAATGTTTTCAATTCGATTCGAATTGGCCAAATGCTCGGTTGGATAACCAATGCGTGCATCCATCCCTGTAACGAACTCGAAAAGTTGAGGTAAATGTTTCAACTGAGCTCCCCCACCGGTGATTACAATTCCTCCAATAATTTTGTTGGCCACCCCTGAATTCCGAATTTCTACTTGAACCAGTTCGATAATTTCTTCCATTCTGGCTTGAATAATTCCTGCCAGGGTTGTTAAGCTTATTTCTTTGGAGTCCTTTCCCCGCAAACCAGGAATACACACGATCTCGTGCTCTTTACTTTCTTTCACCAGGGCACTTCCAAAGCGAACTTTCAGCAATTCCGCATGTCGCAGCATGATCTTACATCCATTTCGGATGTCCTCGGTAATGACATTGCCCCCAAAAGGAATAACCGCGGTATGCCGTATTAAACCGTCATAGAAAACAGCAATATCGGTAGTTCCGCCACCTATATCTACTAAGACTACTCCAGCCTCCTTTTCTTCGTCGCTCAACACCGCATCGGCTGAAGCAACGGGCTCGAGTATGATATCATTTACCATTAAACCAGCGCGTTCAACGCAAGTGCGAATATTCGTAACATTGGAAACATGTCCGGTAATGATATGAAAATTGGCTTCCAAGCGAACCCCTGCCATCCCACGTGGATCTTTGATGCCTTGCTCGCCATCGACAATATATTCCTGAGGCAAAACCGTTACAATTTCTTCCCCTGGTGACATCACCAGCGAGTACATATCTTCGATTAACGCATCGATGTCCTTTTGGGAGATTTCACCGATGGCATTTTTTCGAGTATACATGCCCCGAGTCTGTAAACTCTTAATGTGTTGACCGGCAATTCCTACATTAACATTGTTGATTTTCAAACTACCATGAACCCTTTCTTGGGTTAATGAAACTGCTTGTACAATGGATTGAATGGTTTTTTCAATATTTGAAACCACTCCTTTTGAAACCCCCAAGGACTCGCTTCGACCCATTGATAGGATTTCAATCTTACCGTGCTCGTTTTTGATTCCAACGAAGCATGCAATTTTCGTAGTACCTATATCTAAACCAACGATTACTTTTCTGCTATTTTCTCCCATGTTTTTAACTTGCTTACAACTTGTCCGTCGAATTTTAAATTTATTTCAGCGTACTTGTTCCACCCCTCATAGGGCAAAGCCTCTTGGTAAAATATTACCAATCGCTTGCACTTATTTTCCACTGCATTTTCAGACTCCGCTGAACCGAAAATTATTTTTTGATCCCCTACTATTGGAATGAGTATAAAATCTCCATGTTCATCCAAATACACTTGCCCTATGAGCAGTTTCAATACGGGATCATTGCAAACATACTTGGAAATATGAAACGCATCGTCCAATTTTCTAATATTTTTCAATGAATCGTTGTTAATAATTCTACTCACTGATTGATGATGAAGAGGCTCGTTAAAATATCCGCTTATGGGCAACACTTTCGCTACGTGCAAATTAGTTTTTTTAACGGTATATCCTTCAGAATCGATGTAATAGGAGTTTCCATTCGCATTAAAAATCCGGGCGATGGGATGTCGCAACCATACCTCGATGGTCCAATTCCCCCCTAAAAGGGTATACACCTGAACATCTTTTACCTCCTCCATTCCCCGTATTAATTTCTCAATGTTCAAAATATCTAAATCGTCTATGGAACGTTTTGTATCGTAGGCCCTAGCCATCATAAGACGATCGTTTATTTCAACTTCATTGACCATGGCATCTTTCCCCTCAACATGAACGATAATCTCCGGCTTTTGAATTAATTGTTGGTCTTTTTTCATGGTAACTATCACCCATAGCACCAACACAGCAAGACCAAGGGCCGCGTAAAGGATTATTTTAGACCAATTTTTCACAACGGTTTAAGATTAATGGTAAGTAACTCTGAAATAGGCCCCACCAATCGATCAATATCTCCTGCACCTATAGTCACCAAAACCCCTTCTTCAAAACTCCTCAATTCGTCAAGAAGCTCCGTCGGCTTGATTACTGCTTTGTGTGGAAGTCTTGCCTTGGCCAACAGCCAATCCGAATCGATGCCTCGAATAGGCTCTTCCCTTGCCGGGTAGATCGGCAATAGATATAGCTGGTCCAATTCGGACAACTCTTTGGCAAAATCATCCCCAAAATCACGGGTCCTAGAAAACAAATGCGGTTGGAAAATTCCCGTTATTTTTTGTCCGGGATACATGTTTCTTAAAGACTTCAAAAGGCTTCGAATTTCGGTAGGATGGTGAGCGTAGTCATCAACATACACCAATTTATCGGTGACCAATATTTTTTCAAATCGACGTTTTATTCCTTTGAATTGGGAGAATGCAAGGGCTAATTCACGAAGATCTAAACCCAATTCAGAACATATGGCCAATGCCCCCACGGCATTTTCGACATTGTGAAGACCGTGAATTCCGATGCAAATGTCATGATAAAATTGTCCCTTTGCTCTTAAGGTAAATTTTGCTCCAGAGATCGTTTCTACGATATTCGTAGCGGAATAATCTGCTGTACTTGAATCCAAAGCATAGGTCACCGTTCTCGACAAGGCACCAAGATCTAATCCCTCCCTCAACACCAAAAGCCCCTGAGGATCTGTTTTTCGAGCAAACTGCTTGAATCCTTCCTGAAATTTATCGGGAGTCCCGTATATGTCCAAATGATCGGGATCCATGCTTGTAATCAAACTTAAGTACGGTGATAGTTGTAAAAAAGAACGGTCGTACTCATCCGCCTCCAAAACGGTAAAATCCGAATTTTGATCTAATCGAAAATTGGTGCCAAAATTACTTGAAATGGCCCCTAAAAAAGCATTGCATCCGAGGCTAGAATTGGATAATAAAAAAGCCAGCATCGCCGAAGTAGTAGATTTTCCATGGGTTCCTGCAATGCAAAGACTTTTCGAAAAACGGGTAATCTCTCCGAGCAATTCAGATCTTTTAAGCAGCCTAAAATTCAACGTTTTGAAGGTGGTCAAAAACAGATTTGTTTCCGGAATTGCGGGGGTATAAACAATCAGTGAATTTCCTACTTGCCACGAATTCAAATGACTCTCCCAATCTTCAGAATAATAAATGGTTGCTCCTTCACGCTCCAACATTTCCGTTAAGGGACTGCGCGTTTTATCGTAACCCCAGACGCTTATTCCTTTCAAAAGGTAGAAACGCGCCAAAGCCGACATTCCAATACCACCAATTCCAATGAAAAAAATATGCTCTACCTCTTTCGTTCTCATGATTTTATGCATTTATGGGCTATTTCCACGATATCGCGGGTGGCATTCGCTTTAGCAAAGCGTAATATTTCCTTCGATAATTGGCCCCTCTTTTGGGCATCGTTCAGGAGGTCTTTAACACAGGGCAATAAACGCTCTGATACCATGGAATCGGGCAGCAAGATGGCTGCCGAATGCGAACTGAGGCTTTCAGCATTTTTGGTCTGATGATCTTCTGCAACGTTGGGAGATGGAACTAACACCGCAGGTTTCCCGACGATTGCGAGTTCAGAAATAGAGGTGGCCCCTGCGCGCGAGACTATGATGTCGGCAGCCGCATAGGCGAGATCCATCCGATCTACAAAGCCTAATAGTTTGACATTATCCGGAAAACTCAGAGCTTTGAAACCCTCGTAATTTCTTGTACCGCATTGCCATAAAACCTGAATACTTGAATCCTTCGAAATCTCTTCGATATTTTCAATGACCCCTTGGTTCATGGAATTGGCACCCAAGGATCCCCCCATAATAAAAACGGTTTTACGGGTATCATCCAGCTTAAAATACGATAAAGCTTCAGAGCGCTTAACATGAATTTCTAAAATATCCGAACGCACTGGATTGCCGGTTAAATGTATTTTTTCCTTCGAGAAAAAGACGTCCATCTTTGGATAAGCCACACAAATGGCCTTGGCTTTTTTAGCCAAAAGTAAGTTGGTTTTTCCCGGGAATGAATTCTGTTCTTGAATCAGGGTTGGAACTCCCAACAAGTTGGCCATTTTCAACGTTGGTCCGCTGGCATAACCTCCAACTCCAATTACGAGATCAGGATTAAACCTTTTAATGGTTTTTCGAGCTAACCACAAGCTTCGAAATAATTTCCATGGCAAGCTCAAGTTTTTGAGCGGGTTTTTACGATTCAATCCTGCGATGGGTAAGCCCACAATAGCATAACCGGCCTTTGGCACTTTTTCCATCTCCATTCTTCCTAAGGCTCCAACAAAAAGAATTTCAACCTGTGGAAATCTTAATTTACACTCATCTGCGATGGCTAAGGCAGGATAAATATGACCCCCGGTCCCTCCTCCAGAAATAATTATTCGTTTCATGATGCAGGTATTGGTTCTGATGCTGTGGCATTTTTTTGCTGGGCTGAAATCGCCAAAACGATTCCAATGGAAACACAAGCCATAATTAAAGCGGAGCCTCCCATGGCTAAAAAGGGCATGTTTTGACCTGTGATTGGAAACACTCCTGTGCACACCAAAATATTGATACTTGCTTGAGCCATTAGATGAAGACCAATGGCCAAACAAACATAGGTTTCAAATAAATTTTTAGAGGCCAAACCTATGCGTATTATTCGAAATAACAAGATCAAATACATCAGCACCAAAAAAACCGATGAAACCAAACCAAATTCTTCCACAAAACTTGCGTAGTAAAAATCAGCATAAGCTTCAGGAATGTACTCCTTTAATTTACCATCTCCGACTCCTGTCCCCAACCATTGGCCATTATAAATGGCACGTCGAGCGTCGAGCGCCTGGGCATTTTCAACAATGTTTTGATCCGTTTCAATGTTATTGGTTAATCGGTTTTTCCACGTGTCGTATCGGGGCAGGAGGTTCAAACCAGGCAACGAATTGTGCAGCCCAATGATGACTATTATGAGTAAAAAACCTGCACCGAACATGCTCATTAATTTCGTAAAAGGAACTTGGCCTAAAAAAAGAACGGCCATCGAAAGCATAAACAACAACAAGGCAGTCGAAAGATTATCTTTAAAAATTAGTGCGCAAATCACAAAAATCGGAACCAACAAGGGCCATATTCCCTCACGCCAATCGTTTAGTTTTTCCCTTTTTTTTACCAATAACTTCGATAAATAAAGGAAGAGGGCTAATTTGGCGAAATCCGACGACTGAAAGGTTAGACCAACAAATGGAATAGAAACCCACCTGCCTGCTCCATTGATTTCTTTACCAAAGAAGAAGGTGAAAATCAATAACAAGATTGCGAAATAATACCCAAACTTCGAAACCTTTGAAAAATACTTGGGGTCAACTTTATGGATCATATACATTGCGCCAAAACCCATAATTACATACATCAAATGCTTGAGCAAGTAATGCGTCGGACTTCCTCCCTCAATTTTAACCAACACCGGAATAAAACTATAAACTGTCACTATTGAAAGCGCCAAAAACAATATGGTTATTATCCAAATTACCAAATCACCTTTGAGGTATTGACTGAATAGCGTTTTCATGCAGGTAGATTAGCCGACAAAAATTGGGATAACTGAAGTAGCGCATCGTCGTTAGAATCACTGGTCACGATTAGCATAATTCCTTTGGACTTTTCGCGTCCTAGAGTAAATAGGGCTTCGGTTAAATTTGAACACACCACTGTTCCTTCTATTTTCTCATAATTCGACGTTGGATCCTCCAAAAGGTAAACATTGCTCAAATTGGCAAAAATCACATTGTGGTTGGCGGTCAAAAAAGTAAAATAATCCGTTCGCGTAACGAGGTGAATGGGAAAAGGCATCGATTCCAGGGTTGCGATCAACTTCATGCGATCCGGATTCACCCAAGTAAACACATCCAAACCGAACAATTTTCCCCGCGGATTAATGTCCGAATGGGCCCGGTTTAATGCTTCTTTTCGGGCAGTTAAGAGATCTGCTTGTTTTTTAAGAAGTACTTTCTTCATGCTTTACAAATTTCTAACTGCATTTTTAAACTGAATACCTCGATGCTCATAGTTGTCAAATAGGTCAAAACTTGCACATCCTGGAGAGAGCAAAACGGTATCGTCTTGAGCCGAGCATCTAAAAGCTGCCTTTACCGCATCGCTTGCGGAGGTGGTTTCGATAAATTCAGGAACGATCGAACCAAAAGCGTCCTTAATCTTTTGATTTTCTTTCCCCAAACAAACGATTGCTTTCACCTTAGCCTTTACCAATTCGGTCAATTCCGAATAGTCGTTTCCTTTATCGACTCCCCCAACAATCCAAACCGTAGGAGTGGTCATGCTTTCCAAAGCGTACCAAACGGCGTTGATGTTAGTTGCCTTAGAATCGTTGATAAAGTTAACTCCGTTGACTTTAGCGACGAATTCCATACGGTGTTCCACGTTTTCAAAATCCATTAAACTTTCCCGAACGAGTTGGGGCCGGATTTCAAGTAAGCGTGCAGCGATACCTGCAGCCAAAGCGTTTTGGGTGTTGTGTTTGCCTTTTAAGGCGAGCTCATGAATAGACATAGTTGTTGTTGTTTTTATGTTGATTATTAAATTTTCTTGTGCTACAAATCCACCAAAGGGCAAGGATTTCGTTAAGGAGAAAGGGACCAGGACGGCTTTTGTATTTGCCTGTTTAATTCGAGTTTCGATGACAAGGTCATCCGCATTATAAATCACAAAACACGACTCATCCATGTTTTGAAGAATCCTAAATTTGGCATCAATGTATCGATCGATTTGATAGTCATAGCGATCTAAATGATCTGGCGAAATATTGGTTAGGACCGCTACATCAGCCTTAAAATCAAATACATCGTCCAACTGAAAAGAACTGAGTTCGAGCACATACCAAGCACGGTCATCTAATGCTACTTGTTTGGCATAACTATACCCCACATTTCCAGCCAAAGCAACGTCGAACCCTGCTTTTTTCAAGATGTGGTAAATCCATAAGGTGGTGGTGGTTTTACCATTGCTGCCGGTAATACAAACGGTTTTACCTTTGGAGAAAGGGCGAGCGAATTCAATTTCCGAAACCACGGGAATTTGATGCTCTAGCAGGGTTAAAATTATCGGTGCTTTGGAAGGAATACCCGGTGACTTTACCACCTTATCCGCCTTGAGAAGTTCCATCAAGGTATGGCCCTCTTCCTCAAACGGAATATCATAATGCTGCAATTCTTCCTTGGACGAGGATTTGATAGCACCCGCATCGGAAACGAATACTGAAAAGCCTTTGATTTTAGCCAAAATAGCTGCACCAACACCGCTTTCAGCAGCACCCAAGATTACGATATGTTGAGTTCTATCCAAAGAATTAACGAAGTTTTAGCGTTACAATCGTGATAACTGCCAGCAGAATTCCCACAATCCAAAAACGCGAAACGATTTTTGATTCGTGAAGGCCTTTTTTCTGGTAATGGTGATGCAATGGAGCCATTAAAAAAATGCGTTTGCCTTCTCCAAGCCTCTTTTTGGTGTATTTAAAGTACCCTACCTGCAACATCACCGAAAGGTTTTCGATGAGGAAAACACCGCACAACACAGGAATCAATAGTTCTTTGCGAATAGAAATTGCAAAAACTGCAATTATTCCACCTAGGGCCAAAGAACCTGTATCACCCATGAAAACCTGAGCAGGATAGGCATTATACCAAAGAAAACCGATGCACGCCCCGACAAAAGCGGCTATATAAACCACTAACTCTTCAGCCTGTGGAATGTACATCACCCCCAAATAATCAGCGAACTCCGTATTCGAGCTCACATAAGCCAGAATAGCCAAGGAAAGACCAATGATTGCTGATGTTCCGGTGGCAAGGCCGTCCAACCCATCCGTCATATTCGCACCATTCGAGACCGCAATTACGATAAAAATCACGATCGGAATGAACAGTAACCATCCATAGTTTTTATTGGAATCACCTATAAGCCAATTGTAATTAAACTCGTTATCTTTCACAAAAGGAATGGTGGTGGTCATATCATCGGTTTCTATCCAACGAAAACCTTGTTTAAGCTCCTGGGTATGTTCTTTGGTTACAAAGGATTCATCCGTTTTCAATTGATAATCTAAAGGAACTCTTTTATGCACCTTCACATCTTCTGAAAAATACAGCATGGAGCCCACGATTACGCCCACGCCAACTTGACCAATGATTTTAAAACGCCCCTTTAACCCTTCTTTGTTCTTTTTAAAGACTTTAATGTAATCGTCTAAAAAACCAATTGCTCCAAGCCAAATAGTAGCTAATAGCATCGTAAGGATATAGATGTTATGCAATTTCGAAAACAGTAAAACAGGGATTAGAATGGCCGCGAGAATAATAAGACCGCCCATGGTTGGCGTGCCAGATTTCTCCATTTGACCGGATAAACCTAAGTCCCTAACCGTTTCACCGATTTGTTGCTTCTTCAAGGCATAGATGATCTTTTTTCCGAGAATAATGGAAAACAAGAGGGAACCCATCAGCGCTAAAGATGCTCTGAATGAAATGTAATCGAACAATCCCGCACCGGGGAAATTAAATGAATCGAGGTAATGGAATAAATAATATAACATGGCGATTAAATTGGGTTGAAATATTTTTGAGCAATCTTAAGGTCATCAAACGGGTATTTTACCCCATTGATTTCCTGATAACTTTCATGTCCTTTTCCAGCAATAACAACGATATCTCCGGGATTTTTAGCCAGTAAACTCGATGTAAGAATTGCCTGTTCACGGTCCTCGATACAGACCACCGGAATTTGAACAGAGGGGACAAGCCCTTCTCTCATTTCTGCCAAAATATCCGAAGGATTTTCACTTCTTGGATTATCAGATGTAAGAATAACCGAGGTGCTATTAGCTTGAGCAATGGCCGCCATAATGGGACGTTTACCTTTATCTCGGTCACCACCGCATCCAATTACAGTAATCAATTGTCCGTTTTTGTGGCGAAATGGCCCTGCCGTTTTAAGAACGTTTTCCAATGCATCGGGTGTATGCGCATAATCCACAATAACGGTAACCCCAGATTGACTCTCGAAGCACTGAAATCTACCTTGAACGGCTTCAAGCGAGGAAATGGCGGTTAACAGTTCCATGGAATCCACCCCAAGCAACTTGCCAGTGGCATAAACCGAAAGCAAGTTATAGGCATTGAAAGCCCCAATCAATTTAGAGTGGACCACTGAACCATTAAAATCTAATACCAGTCCTGTAAGTCCATTTTCTACAACCTTGCCCTTGAATTCCGCAACCGATTTCAACGCATAAAAATGCTGGCTTGCCTTGCAATTTTGTAGCATTACCGAACCGTTTTTATCGTCCAAATTAGAAAGCGCAAAAGAGGAAGGAGCGAGTGCATCGAAAAATGCTTTTTTCGCCTTCATATAGTCGAGAAACGTTGGGTGGTAATCTAAATGATCGTGGGTTAAATTAGTAAATACCGCCCCAGTAAAATGCAATCCCTTAATGCGATGTTGGTGAACTGCATGGCTGCTTACTTCCATAAAAACATATTGACAACCTTCATGCACCATTTCACGCAAAAGTTTATTCAAAGCGATTGGATCCGGGGTAGTATGGCTAGAGGGGGAAATGCGATCTCCAATAATATTTCGAACCGTGGAGAGCAAACCGCATTGGTAGCCTAACTTGGAAAACAACTGAAACAACAAAGTTGCAGTGGTGGTTTTACCGTTGGTACCTGTTATCCCAACCAAAGTCAATTCAGAGGATGGATCTTGGTAGAAGGCACATGCTAAATCCGCTAATGCAGCACGTGAATCGTTCACTCTGAATCCTACCATTCCTTCTGGGAGGAGTACATCTTGCTGTAAGACGGCGTACCTACAACCTTTAGAAAAAACCTCATTTACATATTGATGGCCATCGGAATTAACTCCTTCTACCGCCACAAATAAGGTGCTTGGCCCGGCTAAACGAGAATCAAAAACCACGGCGTCAATGGTGAGATCTTTTTCCAAAGGCGCAATTTTTATGCGTTTCAACAAGGCATTTAATTGGATCATTTCAACTCAATTTTAATTACTTGTCCAACCTGAAAATCCGAACCGGGCGTTAGGCTTTGTGAGAAAACTTGGCCCGCACCTATAATACGCACACTCAACCCTTGAGACTCAAGCAAATAAATGGCATCACTCGCCGAAAGCCCCCTTACGTCAGGAACCTTATCCTTGATAAAGTTTTGGCCTTCAAAAAGCAATTTTTCAGTACCCCCTATCCCTCTTACCCAAGGACCACTGGAATTAAAAGAACCTTGCAAGCCGAACAACGAGAACAATTGCGATAAATCAGCTCTATTCCCCGCTTGAACAATGGGAACGTCTTGAACTTTAGGTCTTCCTTCATTAACCGCAGGATGATTTTTAAAATCTGTGGCATAAATTTTATTTGCGATAGCTAAAAAAACCGGACCCGCTACTTCTGCAGCATAGGTTTTCGTTTTCGGACGAGTAACAAGCACAAGGCAGGTATACTTCGGCTGGTCGGCGGGAAAATACCCTACAAAAGAAGCTTGATAATCGCTAAATTCTTCATCAAGGTATTGTCGATTTTCTTTATCTGGAAGTTTTGCTGTACCTGTTTTACCTGCAATTGCGAATTCTTTAGAAGCCAGTTTTTTTCCTGTTCCACGCAATACAACTCCTTCAAGGCAGGACTGCATAATTTTCAAGGTGCGGTCGGAACATATTTTCTCGCGAATGACAACCGCATCAAAGGATTTAACCACCTTGCCATTTTTACGTATTTCTTTAACGAATAAAGGCCGAAGGAATTTACCATTATTGGCCACAGCATTATAAAAAGCGCAGGTATGCAAAGGGGTCTGTTGGTATTCATATCCAATTCCCATGGACGGAATGGAAACTTTAGACCAACCCTCGTCTCCAGGACGATAGAATCTTGGACCTAATTCACCCGGAAGTTCGATACCCAGTGGCTCGGTAAGCCCAAATTGCTGTAATCGATCCATGAACTTTTGAGGTTCCTTCCCATAGGCTTGATGTGTTTTTAAGGCTATTACGTTAGAAGATTTTTCAAAGGCTTGCTGAAGCGTTATGGTTCCGTAACCACGACCATCATTAGCATCGTGAAACGTTTCATTGAAGATCTTGTAGGAACCAATAGCATTAACCTTATCATTGATGTTGAATTTATTATCCTCAAGTCCTGCCATCAAAGTAGCCAGTTTAAAGGTTGAACCAGGAACCTCTCGCAATCCAATGGCGTAATTGAAAGATTCAGTGTAGGAGCCGTCCTTTTCCAAGGTTAAATTAACCATGGCCTTTATATGACCGGTAGCCACCTCCATCAAAATCGCGGTTCCACTTTCGGCCCCCATCTTCTTCAGTTGCTGTGCTAATTCCGAATGCGCAACTTCTTGAATGTCCCGATCAAAAGTTGTTACCACATCCGAGCCATCCTCAGGCTCTTTAACCAATTTTCCCGTTTTACGCCATTTACCGGAGACATGATGTTCTACTTCACGACCCACCACCCCATCAAGGTACGTATGAAAGGCCCCTTCAACTCCAACACTTAGGTTTAAATCCGGTCGATAGTAACCCAGGGTTCTTCGCAACAAATCACCGTTGGGAGCTTTCCGCTCAATATGAACTTCATGATCAATTAATCCCCCTTTTATTTTCCCTAATTTAAAAATGGGCAGTTTACGGATGGCATTTCGCTGAACATTGGTTACCTTTTTTCGGATCAAGAGATACCTGGATTTTTTTGCATACGCCTCCCGAATTTCATTTTCAAAACCCCTGGCCTCTTTGTCAGGGAATAAGCGATTTAGACCCTGAGCTAAATCGGAAACCTGTGCATCAAATACCTCTTTATCCACCACAGAAGGATCCATGTAGATATCAAAATATGCTACAGAAGTGACCAATGGAACCAAATTTGCATCGAGTATTTCGCCCTTTCTTGGAATTTTATCCACGGTCCGTACCGGCAGCTCGGCATCACTTACTACTTGCTGCAGCGCAAAGGTTTTGTATAACCCAATAAGAAGAACTGCGACGAATCCAAAATAGAGCACGTAAGCCCTCAACACCATGGCTTGCTTTTCTTTGCTCATTTTATTTTATCTGTTTTAATGACTTTTATCGCGCTCTCAGCTTCCTTTAAATTCTTGTCTTTCAAATACTCCAGCATCTTGAATCTTTGGGTTTCTTGATCAAAACGGGTCTTATTTTCGATATAATCTGAAGTATTTTGATCCAATTCCAACCTCGTATCCCTGATATCTTTCACCAAACCCTTGTAGTAATAACCTTTTGCAACGAGAAGGAACAGTAAAAAGAAAAGGAATAGTAGAAAAGGCAAGTTGGAAAGAAAGAAATCCTTCGCCAAGAAATCCCCATTCAAGACCGTCATTAGAAAGGATGGTTTCTTCTCCTTGCGTTTCCCTGCCGGCTCAAGTAGCTCCTCATCGCTAAGCTCATTATTTCTCATATCCGTTCAGCTATTCTTAATTTCGCACTGCGGGCGCGGTTGTTTTGTTCGATCTCAAAATCATTCGGCACAATCGGATGGCGGCTCACTTCACTAAAAGGCCGAATCAAGTTGCCAAAAAAGTCCTTGGTTTCTTTCCCCTCAAAATCGCCTTTTTTAAAGTAATTCTTCACCAATCTATCCTCGATGGAATGGTAAGAAATCACCGAAATCCTTCCGCCTTTTTTCAATAAATCAGTTGCATCAAGGAGCAATTTTCTGAGAGCACCAATTTCATCGTTGACTTCTATACGCAAGGCCTGGAATACTTGTGCGATGTATTTATGCTCTTTGTTTTTGGGAGCTAAACGCTTCGCTACCGATGTTAAATCATCCGTCGTAGCAAAGGCTCTAATGGCCCGCTGATTGAGGAGGGCTTGAACCAAACGAAAAACATTATGGAGATCGGCATACGTATTAAACACCCTCAATAACTCATCTTCCGAAGCCTCATTTAGTAGGTTCGCTGCTGTTCGACCCGATCTTTGATTCATGCGCATATCCAATGGCGCATCGGCGCGAAAACTAAACCCGCGTTGTTCCGCATCAAATTGATGGGAAGAAACCCCGATATCCGCTAATATAGCATCCACCTGAGTAATGCCCTCCGAAAGCAAATGGTTTTTTAGGTATTTGAAATTGGCTTCAATTAATTTGAAATTTGAAGCCTTCAATGCATTAGGAACGGCATCTATATCTTGGTCAAAAGCATATAAGAATCCCTTACTGGACAGCTGGGATAAAATGTAGGAAGAATGCCCTCCTCCACCAAAAGTAGCATCCACAACAACAGCATCTTGACGCAAAGCTAAACCGTCAACGCTTTCTTTTAAAAGTACCGGAATGTGATAATTCGTATCAGTCGTCATGATTTGCTTCACCCATTACATCGTTCGCCAAATCCGAGAAGTCAGCCATATTTCCTTCGATCATTTCGAAGTATTTGGCCTTATCCCAAATTTCTATGCGGTCGTTGTAGGCGATGAGCATCACTGCCGAAACTAAGCCAACGCGTTCCATGAGCGCCACAGGAACCAGCAATCGACCTGCATTATCCAAGGAGACCTGTTTTGCCCCTTGATGAAAAAGCCGATAGAACATCCTGTTTTTAGGATTAAAAAGATTAATCTTACTAAGCTTAGCACTGATTTTTTCCCACTCAGAAATGGGATACAGCGTAAGACAATCCTCAAAACCCTTATTCAACATGAAATCACGCTGAGACCCAGCGGCGAGCTGCTTCCGTAAACCGGAAGGAAATAAAAACCGGCCTTTTTCATCCAGTTTTACCTCAAACTCTCCTACTAAACCTGCCATAGCGTTAATAATGGGTAAAGTTAATCCAAAATGCCCCACTTTTTACCACAAAAGCGCCATTGTTGATAACTTATTGATCAAATTTATTACAATCGCATCGAATAAAAAAATTTTATACCAATAAAATCAATAAAATTGAAAGGTTTTAAATAAGTGGTAAAATGTGGTAAACTTTTTAACATTACCTTTGAGGATGTCAAAAAAAGTTTCTGGAGCGCTGTTGCTGGTACTGTTGGGGGCTATATGGGGAAGCTCGTTCATTCTTATGAAACTAGGCATGTCTCCACGAAGCGGAGTTAAGGCATTTAACCACAGCCAAGTTGCCAGTTTACGCATGATGGTTGCAGCAATAGTATTATTACCTTTTTCCATACCAACCATTCGGTTATTGTTTCAAAAAAAGGGGGTTTATTTGCTGATTGTGGGACTTTGTGGAAACCTCATCCCTAGCTTTTTATTTACTTACGCCAATACGGAATTAAGCGGCGGCGCCTCTGGAATACTCAACAGTTTTACTCCGGTGTTTACCGTACTCATCGGTTTTTTGATGTTTAAGATTAAAATCCATTGGCTACAGATTCTTGGAATTTTAATAAGCACCCTTGGGGTCGTTTTTCTGCTCTCTTCAGAAGCAGACATTTCTTCGGAAGTTCATTTCGGACATTTAGGCGCCGTAATGCTTGCGACATTGCTATATGGTATATCCGTCAACACCATTCGGCATAAACTATCCGATGTAAGTCCAATGCAAGTTACTTCTTTGGGACTACTCAGCATTTTTCCTTGTGCGCTCCTCTCGTTTTTATATGAAGGCACCGCGTATACCCTGGTTGAAAATCCCTATGGTTTAGAAGCATTTGGATACATCTTTTTGCTAGGTTGCGTTGGAACAGCTTTGTCGAACATCTATTTCAACCGACTAATCAAAATGACTTCAGCGCTATTTGCAAGCTCAGTGACCTACTTAATCCCTGTATTCGCGGTCATTTTTGGGAGTTTTTTCAACGAAAACCTTACATGGGTTGAATTGCTTGCGATGATCATTTTATTATTCGGTGTTTTCATGGTGAACTTTTATTCCCTGATGCTTCAATCAAAATCACCTCAGTAAGAGATACTAAAAACCTGATTTCAAAGCCAATAAATCCACTTCAAAGTTCTTCATATATTCTTTAGCAAAGGAGACATTGTTTTTATCATAATGCTCTATGCTGTATTTCACCTCACGATAATTTCCTTTCAAGCGCTTGGAAGCCGATTGGATCTCACTTAAAGATGCAAGAAAACGCTGGGTATTCAGAGAATATGCTTTTTTTAACGTGGTTAAACCCATTATTTGACGATACACAGCGGGCTGAAACAAGCGCGCATATTGGACATAAGCCCCAATGAATATATTGAATTCATAGTAAGCAAAATGCGTCGCTAACGCTTCCTTAAAGAAGGTTATTGCAAGGGTTGTATCGTTGCTCTTCAGGGCATAATCGTACGCCATTAAAGCAGCCGTGCAGCCATTTTGATAGGCAGAATACTCATCCATTAATCCAACTATTCCTCGGTTATTCGCAGCAACAACAGATTGCGTGGAAACATAGGTTTTGTATCGAAACAACTTCTCCTGCGCTTCCTTGGTCACGATCTTCTCTATCGCATCGGATTTGAAAAATCCTTCGGTTAATTGGCGATCTTCACTGCTTAGCTCCAAATACGTGCTAGGGTCTATCAGAAAACCCTTGAGTGAATTTTTATGGTGCGTTGTTTCATGAATGATGGATTCAAACTCCTTGATTAGGTGCTCTCTATTTTGTGCGTTGAAATTGTTTTGCTGAACCACACCCCCAACTGTTACCGTCCAGTTGTTCGGCGAAGAATAACTCGACTGAATCAAGGACACATAATCTGGCGCATACTGTTTACAAAAAGCCGCAACTTGATCTCTTTCCGTCAGCACCGATAGCGGTTGAAATATTTGCGGATAAGGCTTAATTATAAAAGAGAAAGCTACACTCTTACCCAACATGAGCGCACAAATTAAAACGGATCTTTTCATGGCTTTTTTCGTTAACGATTAAACATTATTTCCACCCCACCCTTCACTTCAAAGGATCGCATTCATCCAATCCTCTGTTAAACTTAATCTTCGGAACCCCAAACGGACTATTAAGAAAATCCTTGAACACTTGAGCAAAATAACTCCGTCGATTAATGGTAAAATACAAGGGTGTCGGTTCGTTACAATTCCATCTAGCGGTCTTTAGGCACATGCAGGTTGCTCCAAGATACGTAAGAATATTAAACGCCCCTTATACCATACACCAAAAAGGGGAAGAACTAAAAGAAATAAAGACCATTGCTTTTTAATTTCAACAAGTATTCATATCTTTGCCATCCGAATTAAAAAAGAAAAACCATGTATGCAATCGTAGAGATAGCAGGGCAGCAGTTCAAAGTGCAAAAAGACCAAAAGGTTTACGTGCACCGTTTAGCCGCAGAAGCGGGTTCAAAAGTTACTTTTGACCAAGTTTTGTTGGTAGAAAACGGTGGTAATGTTACCCTTGGCGCCCCGGCTATAGCAGGTGCTCAAGTCACCGCAGAAGTTTTAGATCATGTTAAAGGCGACAAAGTGATCGTATTTAAGAAAAAACGCAGAAAGGGATACGTTGTTAAAAACGGTCACCGTCAGCAGTTTACAGCGTTGCACATCACAGATATTAAATCCTAACCCTTAAATCCTGTATAGATCATGGCACACAAAAAAGGAGTCGGTAGTTCCAAAAACGGTAGAGAGTCGCACAGTAAGCGATTGGGCGTTAAAATATTTGGTGGACAAGCCGCCATTGCAGGCAACATTATTGTTCGTCAGCGAGGCACACAGCATCACCCTGGTAATAATGTAGGAATTGGCAAAGACCACACGCTTTTCGCTTTGAGCGATGGATTGGTCGAATTCCGTAAGAAAAAAGACAATCGATCCTTCGTGTCGGTAGTTCCTTTCGAGCAAGCATAACCCAAACTCAAAGAATTATATTTAGCCTTTTCTTAACGGAAAGGCTTTTTTATTTTCGTTACTTTGCTACACCATGAAACTTCTGAATAACCCCTTCATTCTTAGCCTGCTGTCTGGTTTGCTGTTGACGCTATCCTTTCCGTTTACAGGTAGCCTCACCCCCTTAGCGTTTATCGCTTGGGTGCCGTTGTTTTTAGCCGCTTCTGCACTCAAAGAAGCACGAAGAGCCGTACTAAAAATATTCTTGCACAGCTTTATCGCATTTCTACTATACAATATCGGAACTACTTGGTGGATATGGAACTCAACCGAAATAGGGGCGATATTGGCGTTTTTAGTCAATAGTCTACTTATGTCCGGAGCCTTTACTCTTGGGTTCGCTTTATTCCGCGCTCCTCGATTTTCAAACCTCCACTCAAAAGACTTATCGCTCTACATCGGGCTGGCACTTGTGTGGGTTATTTTTGAATTTACCCACTTCCGCTGGGAACTTTCTTGGCCTTGGCTGACCTTAGGCCATGTATTTTCACTACAGCCTTCTTGGGTACAATGGTATGAGTACACCGGTGTTTTGGGAGGAACTGTTTGGGTATTAGCCGTCAATATTTTAGTAACGATGATGGTTCGTTCCAAGGAACGTAACTTCAAAATGCTGATAACAATCGCTTCCGCTTTGGTTGTTCCTGTCGTGATTTCGTTGTTCATTTTGAGCCGAGTAACCCTTGAAGACCCCAAAGGCAAGTTTCAAAATGTGGCAATAATTCAACCCAACATCGACCCTTACACGGAAAAATTCAACCAAAGTTCAGAGGTTCAACTCAATCGAATATTATCGCTAGCCTCTCCCTATACGCAATCTGGAACTTTGATTCTTGGGCCTGAAACCGCCCTTCAAGAGGTGTTTTCGAAAAGTACTTTTAACCAAACGCAAACCAGTAAAGAATTGAACCAACTTGTCAGCATGCATGACGTTCGGTTTTTGTTGGGCGCCTCAACGTTTGAATGGTTTAAAGAATCGCATTCATCCGCAAGCAAACCGATTCCGAACATGGCAGGATTTGTCGAGTATTATAATTCTTCACTTTACCTAAGCAAGAAGCAAACCGACGTAATTCATAAATCGAAATTGGTGTTAGGCGTCGAAAAAATCCCCTTTTCCTCTATGTTTCCCTTCTTAGAAAGCCTGTCCATTGATAACGGCGGAACATCGGGATCTTTAGGGACGGAAACCGAACCAAAAGTTTTTAAGGATGGAGAGAAGATATATGCCCCAGTCGTTTGCTACGAATCTATCTACGGGGCTTTTGTGGGCGAACAATGCAACAAGGGCGCTGAACTCTTGTGCATTATCACCAACGACGGTTGGTGGGGTAATACACCGGGCCACCTGCAACACAATCAATTTGCTGCATTGCGCGCGATTGAAACCCGCAAGTATGTGGTGCGTTCAGGGAATACCGGTATCAGTTCGGTATGGTCACCCGACGGTGAATGCCAAAAACAATTGGCTTATGGAAAAGTGGGGGTAATTGCCGCTAAGGTGCCGATGTTAACCGGTAAAACGTTCTACGTGAAATACGGAGACTATTTGGGTTGGGTGAGCTTGGTTGCCTTGGTGAGCTTCTTTGCGGTCTTTAAACTAACTAAGAAAACGAAATAAATCCTTGGTGACTAAGGCGAAATGTTGCGGACAATCGACTCATAGCCCCGTATCTTGTCAATAGATAAGAGGTGTTCTTAGTCGATGACGAATTTATGTGCTCTAGCAATACCTTGATGTTCGACGGTAAGCATATAAATCCCTGGATGTAACGTGCTAATATCTAGCTTATCTACCTGACCAACGGTGTTGAATAACCTTTTTCCACTTAGGTCTGTAATGCTAACCCTATCCATGATTTGATTGGTTTCAAGGTACAACACATCTTTCGCTGGATTTGGGTAAATCTTAAAAGAACCGGATACTTCGTCTGGATTTGACAGCAAGGATTGCATGGAATATTGACTGAAAAAACGCCAAATTTCAACTGAAGCATTGAAATCCATATTCGTAACACCAATAACAATGGGGGCTCCTGGCCATGTATGGGCTCCCGAAGTAACTTTAAACAACTCTACCGTGCTTCCATTGATTCCTCCTGTATATAAAAATCGTTCTGCGGTGCACATGTCGTTGAGGTTGGTATTGGGTACATTTGAAATGCTCGGCGTTATTGAACACTGGTTAAAATTCACCCACCAATCCACAACGGTTTCAATGGGCAACATGTTTACGTTACCGTTGTAAGGTACAGTGGGATCTGCTGTTCCATGAATTTGCATAACAGGAGTCGGTTTTTCTGGATTGCAACTTGCTGGAGCATTGGTCGCCATGGTTCCCGTGACAGAGGCTACTGCTGTAATTCGATTGGACAATTCACAAGCCAGACGATAGCTCATAAAGCCCCCGTTACTCATACCACAGCTGTAAACCCGGTTCAAGTCTATGTTGTAATCTTGATCTATTGTATCGATTAATGCACTGATAAAGCCAACATCGTCTACGCCCGCAACTGCACCAAAGGCATTCCAAAAGGTGTTACCGTTGGGGTCCAAGGTTCCGTCCGGATGTACCAGAATGAAATTGGCGGTATCTGCAATATCTCTAAAATCGCCATAAAATTCTTGTTGTGAAGCGTTAGACGTATAACCATGTAAATTAAACAATAAGGGAACGGCACTATTTCCTGTGTAGGAATTGGGAACATAAATTCTGTAAGAACGCATAAGTCCGTTGTGCACTATGGTACTCACCGTAGATTGCCCGAGGCTAAGCACAACAACAAACATCAAACAGGTGAATAAAAAATGTTTCATCGATGGTAGTTATTGTATAAAGGTATTCAAAAACCAAGAATAACTTGAATAGATAACTCAATTATGCTGAAAGCCACTGAATTATTCCGTTGAGTCCAATGGTTAAATTCCATTCGTTACGCCCTTCTTATCCTTTAATTCCCAATAAGGCAACTTTTAATGAAGGTTTTATCCTCCTCGGTCATTTCCGACCAAGTATTGTACAAGGCCCGTTCAAATAGCGACAATTTGGATAGGTCCATGATTTCATGGTAGGGATAGTCGCGGGTGCTGTGTTGTTGCGGAAATTCTTTAGGATTTTGAGTAGCGGATTGGTTTTGCATTTGTTGAATGGGAGTTGAACAACGGATCATGAGAAAAACTCAACTCAACATACATAGGCTTTTTTTCATCGCGTTATTGGATTGGTTTCAACGCTTCAACCCAAAGCCTTCAAAACGTTACACTCCTTAATGCGCTTTTGATCGGTGGGTTTACCAACCTATCCATGTTGATGCAACAAATTGAAAGCGGACATGTTACCTTAAAATTACCCGTATCTTTACACCGTGTTAAAGATTACGATTCACCTTCTTGCGTTTTTCTTGACGGTTCCTTTCATGGCAAAATCCCAAATCGATCACTGGGAGACCCTCGTGAGTGACAATAGCAACTGGCGCTACCAAATCCCCACCTCCAACACCCCAACGCAGTGGTATGACACCTCCTTTGATGCTTCCAATTGGCCTATTGGTCAGGGCGGCTTTGGTTTTGGCGACAACGACGACAATACCGTTATTCCAACGAATGTAACCTCGGTTTACTTCCTCCAAAAGTTCAATGTAGCAGACCTTCAAAGCATCGAAAAACTCCTTCTTGCCGTTGATTATGACGACGGATTTATAGCCTACCTCAACGGTCAATTGCTGGTAAGCCGAAATGTGAATTTAAATGCACAACCTCTTTGGAATTCCCTTGCAACCGCATCCCACGAGGCGGTATTGTACAGCGGAGGCCAACCCGATAAATTTTATTTTTCCAAAGCGGAACTTACCAATTTGCTTCACACGGGGATGAACACCCTCAACGTTGCCGTTTTTAACAACACGCCAAATTCCAACGATTTAAGTGGAAGGTGTTTTTTACTGGCGGGCATTTCCGATACGGTTCAAACGTATGCCAATCCCCCCGCTTGGTTTTCCCCTCCTCTTGAATTGTTTAAGACCAACCTACCCATTGTGGTTGTCAACACCCAGTTTGAAGCGATTCCGGATGAACCTAAAATTGACGCAACAATGGGCATCATTCATAATGATCAAGGTGATACGAACAGCATCCATGACCCATTCAACGAATATTTCGGTCAAATCACGATAGAACGCAGGGGCTCTTCATCGAACAATTTTCCAGCGAAATCCTACGGTCTTGAAACCAATGGGCCCAATGCCCTGAACAACAACGTCTCACTATTTGATTGGCCTGTAGACAACGACTGGATCCTTTATGCACCTTATACGGATAAGGCCATGATTCGCAATGTCCTCACCTATCAATGGGGGGCTGCTATGGGAAATTATGCCCCAAGAACCCAACTTTGTGAACTGGTTCTAAACAATGAATACATGGGGGTATATGTGATGATGGAGCGCATCAAAACCAACCCTGGAAGAGTTCCAATCAACCCCCTATTATACGAAGACACTGTAGACAATCACCTAACTGGTGGTTACATCTTAAAACTGGACAAAACGACAGCGGGAGGCATCATCGCTTGGAACTCCCCTTACCCCCCTGCTTCCCCGGGAAATGGGACCATTGGATTTCAATTGCACGACCCGGCATTGGACACCCTGCATCCCCTTCAACTAGCTTACATTCAATCCTACGTTACGGCCTTTGAAAATGCATTAGCGGGAGCCAATTACACCGATCCGGTTCAAGGATACGCACCGTTCATCGACATACAATCGTTCATTGATTTTTTCCTTGCCAATGAAATGACCAAAAACGTAGACGGTTATCGAATATCCAGTTTCCTGTACAAACAGCGTTTTAGCGAGGGAGGAAAACTGGTAGCGGGTCCATTATGGGATTTTAACATTGCGCTTGGAAATGCCAATTATTGCCAAGGAAATACGACTTCAGGTTGGGCCAAAAATTTCAATTCCATATGCGGTGGCGCACAGTTGATTCCTTTTTGGTGGAACCGGCTGTTTAGCGACAGCACCTTTGCGAATCTCACGCATTGCCGTTGGCTGGAATTAAGGCAAGGCCCCTTGAGCGACACGGTAGTTATGAGCACCATCGACAGTTTGGCTGCGGTATTGCAAGGGCCCGCCCAACGTCATTTCATTCGTTGGCCTATTTTGGGAACTTATGTATGGCCCAACAATTTTATCGGCCAAACCTTTGCGGAAGAAATCAATTATTTAAAAACATGGCTGAGCAATCGCCTTGCTTGGCTGGACGCTAACATGGTGGGAACGTGCGACAACCTTTCGATGCCCGAGCCCCAAAAGGAAGCTCTAAGAATTTTTCCAAACCCCAGCGACCATGTTGTGTTCCTGGAAGGATTAGAAAAACCCTCCTGTGTTCGCATTTACCATGCTACAGGAGCCCTGGCTGCATCCGTACGTCTAAGCAGCTATACCTCGGCAATTTCAACGGAGTCCTTGCCCAACGGCATGTATTATTTACAAGTCGATGGGAATCCAACCCTATTCAAACTTTTAATTCTTCATCTATGAAACCAGTAATTTTAGTTATTACCCTACTGCTTGGGATCGTTTCTTGCAAAAAAATAGAGGGCCCTGGAGGTACATCAGCCATTCGAGGAACCGTAAAAGGCAGCAGCTTCAGTGCCGGAAGGCAGGAGGTTACGCAAGTTACCTGCACTGCAGGAATTGAACTGGAGCATGGCGACTATTGGATACTCAACACAGGTGATCCCTCAAAGCAATACTACATTTACTACTCGAATCCTTCATGGATTAGCAATGCCGACCCTCAACTTCAAGGAAGAATTGGGATTATGGTAAGTTTTAATTACTCGGATTCCAACGCAGAAATCGCAGCTCAAACACAAGCAGCAATTGCAGCAACGGCAGGAACTCCCTTCAGTAGTTTTGTCACCAATGACATCATAACCTTGACGGACAACAGCTATATCGACGTTCCAGATCCCGATAATGGGACCACCTCTTTCGGAATCGACGTGGCAATGCAAGGAAAAGCAGAAGAGAGCACTAACGGAATTTCCATGGCAAACGAGCGCGTGTATATCATCTACGGCGATAACGATTTCGCGGCCGATGACGTTCGAACCGATGAAGCGGGACGCTTTTCCTTCGAGGGACTTCAGAAAGGAAATTATAGGATATACGTTCTTTCCAAGGATCCGCTGAACGAAGGGATATATTATCGAGTTCAGCATGAAGTTTCGATCTCAGCAGCGAAAGAAATTGTGGAAACTCCTTTGTTCAATATTCTGTATTAATGTCCATTCGCGCGTTCTTCCTAGCGATTTGCATTCCCTTTTGGGGTCTTTCCCAGCACCAAACGTGGCTTGGCGCTGAATTCAATATCAAACCCATAAAAAAAACTAAACTGTCTTTGGGCGTACAACATCGCACGAACAGATTTTCCGAATGGAATCGAACCTTCCTCGAGGGCAAATTTTCCGCTAAGGTAGTTTCAGGAGTTTACGTTTTTGCGGGCCAACGACTTGGGATTTGCCCCAATCCACAAAGTTCCATCGACCTAAAAGCTACCACATATCGTTACCGATCGGCTATTGGCATCGAACTCAACCCGGTCGATTGGTTTAAGGAGAAAGCGCGATTCCACCTAGGAATCACGGAACAAATGCAATCGACCCAACGCAAATTTCAGAGATCTAATACTGTATTGCGCAGTAAAGTCAGCGCAAAATATGACATAAAGGATTTTCCATTAACTCCTTTTATCCAATGGGAACATTTTTACGATTTTCAAAGGGACATCACCTATATGGCGGAGGAAATACGAATCGATGGGGGAACTGCTGCCTTTCGAACCTTTGCTGGTTGCATCGTTGAATTGCCAAAAGCACACGAACTGCAAGTATCTGTGGGACGACGTAAAAATTTTCTTCGTGAAAATCCGCAATGGATCCTTTCCTTGAAATACTCAGTCAACCTTAAATAACTGCATCAATTTATATTTCTTTGCTATCCCATTGATCGGTGGAATACCGGCCAAATTCATACCTCATACAGTCATGAAACAAAAAAAGGGGGGCCTTCCCTCCTACGCTAAAGCTTCGGTGGAATACCGGCCAAATTCATACCTCATACAGTGATGAAACAAAATAAAGGGGGGCCTTCCCTCCTACGCTAAAGCTTCGGTGGAATACCGGCCAAATTCATACC
>JAIXRC010000060.1 GCA_027485415.1 Cryomorphaceae bacterium
AACCATGGCTCAGTGAAAGAAAACGTATACCCCTGGTAAAAACGACCATTGGACTGGGCACGAATGGAAAGGCGTTGTCCATCTCCTCCGGGAAGTGGCGACCAGGCGGATCTCTTAAAAATATTCCGGGTTGAAAAATTATTAAACGTTAAGCCTAAGGTTCCAATAACCCGACCGGCACCTCCGGGTCCTGCCCCCCCATAGCCTCCCGAAAGCTCAATTTGATCCGAGGATTTTTCCTCAACAATGTATTGAATATCAACCGTTCCTTTTTCTGGATTCGGCATTGGATTAACTTTCATGGTCTGGTCGTTGAAAAACCCGAGCTGAGACAGCTCGCGCTGTGTACGCATTATGTCTTCCTTGTTGAATAAATCTCCTGGCTTCGTTCGTATTTCTCTGAAGACAACGGGGTCATTCGTTTTGGTGTTGCCGATGAGCGTGATTTCGCCATATCGCGCCTCTTTTCCTTCGTAAATTCGAAACTGATAGTTGATGTAATTTCCTGTAACGCCCGTTTCAACAGCAAAAACCTGAAAAAACAAATGCCCTTTGTTCATGTAAAGTGAGGCAATATCTCTTCCATCCTCTCCCCCATTTAACCGTTTATCCAATAATACCTTGTTGTAAATGTCCCCTTTCTTAATTCCTATAACTGAATCCAAGAAGCTCGACCGATATTTACTGTTACCAAACCATTCAAAATCACCAAAATAGTATTTTTCTCCCTCATCAATTACCATTTGAACAACGAGATTTTTTGGGTCGATAAAATATACTGAATCTCGAACGATGCGTGCATCGCGCAATCCCGCTGCGTAAAATTTCTCCAACAATGCTTTTTTATCTTTTTCGAAGGTAGATACCGTAAATTTTGATCGTTTGAAAAGGCGAAAAACCGATTTTCGTTTCGTGTCTTTCATGGCAAAAAACAATTTCCACTGAGGAACACTGCTTACCCCTTCTAATTGAATAGTTTTAATTCCTACTTTTTCGCCTCGATCAATGTCGATAAGAAAAACCTCAGAATTGTTCATGATCGTATCTTTTACTCGCTGAATCCTAACATCAACGGAATAAAATCCTTTTTCACGAAAATATCCGCGAATTTTAGCATCCGTTTGATAGATCAAATTTTCGGTAATGGTTTTGCCCGAGAAGAGGTCAACCTCCTCCTTTAATTTATCTGCTTCCCGTTTTGGGATGCCTTTAAATTTAAAATGCGATAACTTTGGCCGAGGCGTCAGTCGAATCGTTAAGTAGACAACTCCTTCAATTTCTTTGTCTAAATCAATCGAAATATCTGAAAAAAGCTCTTCCTTCCACAAACTTCGAATCGATTTACTTATTTGATCGCCCGGCAGGGTGATCATCTGCCCTTGCCTCAATCCCGCAACGGCTTTGATGGCTTGATGGTCAAAATTATCGGCTCCAACAACTCGAATAGGTCCAATTTCATATTGCCTCGGGGTAAGGGATAGACCCCCTAGCGCCTCTTGTCCAAACATCCCAAAAACACAACCAAGAATTAGTCCAAAAAACAACTTAATTTTCATTCCGAACATGTTATATTAATTGCTCAGAGGTTTTACCGAACCTTCTTTCGCGGGATTGATAGTCTGCAATGGCCGCTATAAAATGTTCCCCTCTGAAATCAGGCCAGAACACCTTGGTAAAATGCATCTCGGCATAGGCCAATTGCCACAATAAAAAGTTGCTTATTCGATGCTCTCCACTTGTTCTAATCAACAATTCAGGGTCCGGAATATGAGCAGTATCCAGCTCCGACTCGATATCGTGTTGTCGAATTTCACCAGGAATGAGCATGCCTTTTTTAACCTTTTCGGCTAATCGATTGCATGTTCGAATAATTTCATCCCGAGACGAATAATTTAAGGCTAACACAAGGGTGATTTCATAGTTTTTACTGGTTTTCAACGCCGCTTCTTGAAGGCTTTCAACGCAATCCTTGGGTAATTGTTGTATATCTCCAATGGTCAATAGTCTCACCTTTTTTTCACAAAGCGCAGGGATTTCACTATGAATAGATGCCACTAATAACTGCATGAGCCCATCAATTTCGGATTGAGGCCTGCCCCAATTCTCGGTAGAGAAGGCATACATGGTTAAAAATTCCACTCCTAATTCTCGGGCACATTTCAACGTTTCCCTTACCGAATCAACCCCGCTTACATGACCAAACAGCCTGTTTTCCCCCTGTGCTTTTGCCCATCGACCATTACCATCCATGATAATGGCAACATGTCGAGGAATCCTACGGGGGTCTAAAGAGTTTACTGCCATGTTTATTCTACTTAGGCTAAAGTAAGCAAACTATTGCGCTTGCTCAAATGAATGAATAAACTAGTTTAAGTTCCAACCTAATCAATCAGTACAACAACTGTATTGTTGAGCATTTCTACCACTCCACCTTTAATTTCATAATGCGACTCCTCCTTTTGATCTTTTACCGTCATAGTGATTAATCCTTGGCCTAAGGCTGAAATGATGGGTGCGTGTTGATTCAACAATTGGAATCTACCCGAAATACCAGGAAGCGACACGGCTTCGACCTCTCCGGAAAAAATTTCTTCCTCAGGGGATAAAATATCGAGCTTCATTACACTTCCGTTAACATTTTTTCTCCTGCAGCAATCACCTCTTGAATTCCTCCTTTTAGGTTAAATGCTGCTTCTGGATACTGATCGTATTTACCATCCAAGATTTCGTTAAATGCAACGATGGTGTCGTTGATATCAACGAATACTCCTGGGATTCCTGTAAACTGTTCTGCTACGTGGAAAGGCTGTGACAAGAACCTTTGAACTCGACGCGCCCGGTGAACCACTAATTTATCCTCTTCCGATAATTCGTCCATCCCTAAAATTGCAATGATATCTTGAAGCTCTTTGTAACGCTGCAAGGTTATTTTAACCCGTTGAGCACAGTTGTAATGCGCCTCTCCAACAATTTCTGGCGTCAAAATTCTTGAAGTTGAATCTAAGGGGTCTACCGCAGGGTAAATCCCTAATTCCGAAATCTTTCTGGAAAGCACGGTAGTGGCATCCAAGTGGGCAAACGTATTTGCTGGAGCCGGGTCAGTAAGGTCATCTGCTGGAACATAAACCGCTTGTACCGAAGTAATAGAGCCGTTTTTTGTTGAAGTGATTCGTTCTTGCATTGCCCCCATCTCTGTTGCCAACGTTGGTTGATAACCTACTGCTGAAGGCATCCGTCCCAAGAGCGCAGACACCTCGGACCCCGCCTGAGTGAAACGGAAAATGTTGTCAACAAAGAATAGGATATCCTTTCCTTGCCCGTCGCCATCTCCATCTCGATAATATTCAGCAATGGTCAAGCCTGACAAGGCAACCCGCGCACGCGCACCGGGAGGCTCATTCATCTGACCAAACACAAAGGTTGCCTTAGAATCTTTCATCTCTTCAAGATTTACTTTGCTCAAATCCCAACCGCCTGATTCCATTGAATGCATGAATTCTTCTCCATATTTTATGATGCCTGCCTCAAGCATTTCTCGCAATAGATCGTTTCCTTCCCGCGTTCTTTCACCAACTCCCGCAAAAACAGAAAGACCACCGTGTCCTTTGGCAATGTTGTTTATCAACTCTTGAATTAATACCGTTTTTCCAACTCCCGCTCCTCCAAAAAGTCCAATTTTACCTCCTTTTGCATAGGGCTCAATCAAATCGATCACTTTTATTCCTGTAAACAATATTTCAGCTGCTGTGGATAAATCTTCAAATTTTGGGGCCTCTCGGTGTATAGGAAGACCGTTCGAAGCGTCAACGGTATTGATTCCGTCAATAGCCTCTCCAGAAACGTTGAATAAGCGACCTCGAATTTGATCTCCTGTTGGCATTTTGATAGCGCTTCCGGTAGAAACGACCTCCAAACCACGCGTGAACCCGTCAGTAGAATCCATTGAAATGGTGCGCACTGCATTTTCTCCAACGTGAGCCTGAACCTCTAAAACCACCCGCGTACCATCGGATTTTCTAGCCTCAAGAGCATCGAAAATATTTGGTAAAGCAACCCCATTATCAAACGCAACATCAACCACAGGACCGATTACCTGAGAAACTCTTCCTTTAATCATTTTTTAAGCTATTAAAATTCGAGCACAAATATAGCGCTTTTTATTTATCGATAATCCAACAAATTCTTATTATTGAACGCCGATTTGGTTAAATAACCTGATATTAAAAACGATAAGAACGCGCCCAGTGCCATCAAGATCGAGGCGAATAAAACTACTTGTGCCAAAGAATATCTTGAGGGGAAAAACATGGTTGACCCAGGGAGTTTAATCAATCCTATGTTTTCTTGAAGAAAAGCTACTGACGTGCCAATAAGGGTCCCCGCAAGCACCCCCATAATTACGATTCCAATTCCAATATAAAAAAATAGCTGTTGAATGTTCTTTCGAGAAAAACCGATTGAAATTAACGAAATGAGGCTCGATTGCTTTTCTAAAAAAGTCATGGTTATCGAGGCAGACAAGTTGAATAACGAAAGTAAAAACACAAACATTAAAATTACTATCACCATTAATTTCTCGGATTGACTTGTTTTATACACTAATTCGTTTTTTTCTTGGTTCGATTGTACCTTAACCTCTTTTCCAAGCGACTCCATCAATTCAATTTTTAATGCCTCGGTATTTTCTGGATCACAGGAAATTAAAAGGCCAGAAACCTTCTGTTCAGTAAAAGGCAAAACGGATTGTATGGGTACAATCAAGGCGACTTCATTTATTTGCTTGTTATAATCTACAGCTCCATTAACGACCATGCTTTTTTGAAAAAACGGGTTCTGTCCCACCTTAATTTTGACGTTTTGTTTAGGCAAATAAAGCATCACTTGTTCTGGCTCTGCTTCCATTGACCGCAACATCAACCGGTTAGCAAGGCCCACCCCGACATAAACCCCCTGTTGGTTATCAAGCACGCCATTAATTAAATGTTTCTCGTTTTCGAGCTCCGCCATTGTATAAAATGACGGCTCTACTCCGAATAGCTCGGCATTTACCCATTTCTTTTTTTTTCGCAGAATTACCCGCTCCTTGATATATAAACTTACGCTTTTGACCTGGCCATTTTCTTCACATTTTTTCTTAAATCCCAAGGCCTTGTCGTAGCTAAATCGCTTTCCTTCAGCTGGCATGATGGTGAGTTCTTGGTCAAATGAAGTATACATTTTTTCGATCATTTTTTCGATCCCATTGAAGGCCGATAGCAAAATAACCAAGGCCGAAGAAGAAACAATCATTCCGAGTACTGCGATCCAAGAAATTACATTTACCGCTGTTTTCTTTTTCCGTGAAAACAACATGCGCTTTGCAACAAAAAGGATTGCTGATGGTTTCACTTTTTTAATAAATCATTGATTTTTTCGGCATAATCGAGTGAATCATCAATGTAAAAGCGCAATGCGGGGATTTTACGCATGTTCTTCAACCGAATACCAATATCCTTTCGAATGATTCCCGAATTTTCGTTAATTTTTTGAAGAACTGTTTCTGGGCTGTGGCCACCAAAAACACTCAAATAACACCTAGCTAATGATAAATCAGCGGTAACCCTTACCACCGCTATAGAAACCATGGCTCCTAGCGTGAGTTCTGTTGCCTTGGATAGTAATATCATCGACAACTCTTGTCGAATAGCTGCTTCAATTTTTTGTTGTCGTATAGCGCTCATACTTGCAAAGGTACGAATCTTACTTCCGCTTGCATTGTGCCAATTACAAAATGTATCTTTGTGCAACCGTTGAAAGATTTAAAGGAAATATTTAAGCATACGTTTGTTTACCGAAAAACAGCCCTTACCGTTGTTTTTTATAACCTGTTGTTTGTTGTTTTTAATTTGCTTTCACTGGTACTATTTATTCCTGTGCTGCAACTAATTTTTAGTGCTCCATCCGCAACACAACGTTACGAAAAACCAAACTCGCCAAATTCTATTCTAGAGATTGGAAGTTACTGCAAAGAGGCATATAATTACTTCATGGGAAACTTGGTGAAAAACGATCCGCAATCTGCCTTGTTTTTAGTTTGTGTTTCGGTTTTTATCGCTTTTTTTTTAAAAAACCTTTTTAGATATGGTGCTGTTTGGCATCAATCAAAACTTCGTATGGTGGTGGTGAGAGACCTCCGAAACACTTTGTTTGAAAAAATCCTAGTCCTTCCCCTTTCGTTTCATTCCAGTGAGCGCAGAGGAGACTTAATGGCCCGAATGAACAGCGATGTGGGAGAAATTGAAATTGCTGTTGTAGGCTTATTGGAACTGATTTTTCGCGAGCCGATTGCAATCATTATTAATTTAATTACGCTAGTAATCCTTAGCCCTGAACTTACCCTTTTTTCCTTGTTCCTTCTTCCTGTTTCCGCTTTGGTTATATCCAGAATAAATAAAAGCTTGAAACGAACTGCAAAACAAGGACAAGAACAAACCAGCTTATTGTTTTCATCCATCGATGAGGCGCTTCATGGGATTCGTATCATCAAAGCATTTAGAGCAATCTCTTTTATCAATGAGCGTTTTAAAGCCTTGAGCCTTACACACCAAAAGTTGATTACTAAAACCTTTAGAAAAAAAGATCTTTCTCCCTTAATCAATGAAACTTTAGGATCTTTAATTATGGTATTGCTGGTTTGGTTTGGGGGAATTTTAATCCTGAATAAAACCTCCTCAGGGTTAAGCGGAGAAATGTTCTTGACGTTCATCATTGTTTTCTCGCAGTTATTGCGTCCGATACAATCTGTTTCAAATGCCCTAGCGAATATGGCCAAAGCAAAAGTCTCAATGGATCGTATTCATGAGGTATTAGAACAAGACGAACAAATTGTGGATAGCCCTACATCAAAAAATATTACAACATTGCGAGAAGAGATTTCGTTTAACGATGTTGTTTTTAGCTATCAAAAGGAACCTGTCCTAAGTCATATATCTTTTTCGGTGAAAAAAGGTCAGACGGTTGCCATTGTGGGCGAATCGGGAAGCGGGAAATCTACCTTATTGGATTTAATCCCTCGGTTCTATGACCCCAATTCGGGATTCATCGCCATAGATGGAGAAAACATCCAAGACATTTCCCTTGACAGCCTAAGATCTATGATTGGTATCGTTGCGCAGGATTCACTTTTATTCAATGGCTCTGTGCTTGAAAACATTGCATTCGGAGACCCATCGCCCGACCCACAACGAGCAGAAGCGGCCGCGGCAAATGCCAATGCCTTAGATTTTATCCTTCAATTAGAAGGTGGTTTTGACTATAACATTGGTGATCGAGGAAATAAACTTTCCGGTGGTCAAAAACAGCGGATTAGTATTGCACGAGCTATTTATAAGAACCCTCAAATTTTATTGCTCGACGAAGCAACATCGGCCCTGGACACTGAATCTGAGCGCCTCGTACAAAATGCCTTGGAGTGTCTTATGAACGGAAAAACCAGTTTGATAGTCGCACATCGTTTAAGCACCGTAATGAATGCGGATCGCATACTCGTATTAAGCAAGGGAAAAATTATTGAAGAAGGCACCCATCAAGAATTATTAAGCATCAAAGGCCATTATTCACGTCTATGTTCTTTGCAAGGGCTTTCTTAAGTGGTATATTTGTAGAAATAGGTTAACTTTTAACAACGTTTTACGTTTTAAATCGTTGTAATATTCGCCATGACGCTACGCGCTATTTTTTATTGGATTTTCGCCTCGGCATTCTGCCTTAAAATCAACGCGCAGCTCGTTACCAATACCGGTCAAAGTCCGCAAAATTTAGTGCAAAATGTTTTAATTGGTCCTGGGGTTACCGTGAGCAACATTTTATACAATGGAAGCCCTATGGCCATTGGTTCTTTTACAGCAACGGGTACGAACCTTGGAATTAACCAAGGAATTGTCATGACTACAGGAACCGTTTTACCGAATGGCTCAGGGCCTCAAGGTCCTAATAATTCGCCTTCAGCAGGAACCGACAACAATATGCCTGGCTCAGGAATTTTATCGGGTATCATCGGAGGAACCCCCACATTTAATGCCGCTATTTTGGAGTTTGACTTCGTTCCCTATGCGGATACGGTAAAATTTAAATACGTCTTTGGATCGGAAGAATACCCGGAATTTGCCCCACCCAACAACTCTACCTATAACGACGTTTTCGGTTTTTTTATATCGGGACCAGGAATTGTTGGGCTTCAAAACATAGCGCAACTTCCAAACGGTGGCGGGGTTGTGTCCATTAATAACGTTAACGCCATCACGAATCAAGCGTTTTACAATACCAATGGTGACGGGAATTCACCACCTTATAATTCTTCCCCTAATTTTATTCAATACGACGGCTTTACTGATGTTCTTGAAGCTGTCTCTCAAGTTCAATGTGGAGAAACCTATCACTTAATTCTTGCAATTGCCGACGTAGGGGATGGCTCTTGGGATTCTGGAATTTTCTTGGAAGCCAACAGTTTGAGTACATCAACGCCGGTTGTTGTTACCCACACGCTATCTCAACAGGTTTTTCAAAATCCCGATTGGATGGCCGAAGGATGTGTCACAGCAACAGTGAATGTAACACGGCAAAACAACTTAAACAGCGCTTTAACCATCCCCTTGGTTTTAACGGGTTCAGCAACGTCAGGATTGGATTATAGTGGTGTGCCGAATGCCATAACCTTTGTTCCCGGTCAATCCGTTTACACCTTTCAGATCAACGCTCTATCGGATGCTTTTGCCGAAGGACTGGAAACCATCGTTATCGACTTCAACGTTTCTGACCCTTGTGGTAACATTACCCCGATTCCCCTGAATCTTTTCATTCAAGACGTGCCTCCACTTTCAGTTAATCTTAACGACACCACCTTGCTTTGCCCCAATTTGCCTCTAACGATCAATGCCCAAGTCAGCGGAGGCATCACCCCGTATACCTACCTATGGAGTACTGGAGCAACGACCTCATCGATTTCATTTACCGCCCAAAACACCGAACAGCTTTTCGTACAAGTCTCAGATAACTGTTCAGGTCAAACGGTGAGCGACTCCTGTTGGGTAAGTGTTCCTGTATTCCCGCCATTAACGCTTCAGGTTTCAAACGATTTAACCGAAATCTGTCCGTTTATTTCTCATACGTTTTATGCCCAAGCTTCAGGGGGCAATGGGAATTATTCGTTTCAATGGAGAAACAATGGGGTTTTACTTTCCTCGGTTGATTCATTAACCGTAAGTCCAAACACCACGAGCCAATATGTCGTAACGCTAACCGACGGTTGCGGAAACACCCTAAGTGATACCGTGAACTACTTTATCACCAGTTTACCGTTAACCCTTCAAATGACCCCAACCCAGTACATCTGCCAAGGCGATAGTGCATTTATAAGTGTATCAGCGAGCGGCGGCTATGGAAATTACTACTATTCTTGGCCTTCGAACGGAGCAACAACTCCGGGGATTTGGGTTTATCCCAGCAGCACCAACAGCTACCAAGTACTGGTTTCGGATGAATGCCAAACTTTCACAGTAAGTGGTTTTACTCAAGTACAGATAGTTAAACCCAACGCGGATTTTACCATTCTTACGACCTCTCCAACGGAAAACTTACCTGTTTCATTTTACAATACTTCTGTGAACGGATACGGTTACACCTGGTTTTTTGGCGACGGAGGGAGTTCCTATGAAATACATCCGACCCATACCTTTAGCCCTTATGGCGAATATTATATTACCTTAATCGCAACAGATATTAACGGTTGCATCGACAGCATTACTAAACCTATTTATATTGAGGAGGAATTTTACATTTACATTCCCAATACCTTCATTCCAGACGGCAATCGTTTTAACGAATTTTTCTCAGGTAGTTTTATCGGGGTTGAATGGATTAACATCGAGGTCTTCAACCGCTGGGGGGAGCGCCTGTTTTTTTCAGATCAGTTGGATTTTGCCTGGGACGGCACCTACAGGGGCATGCTGGTTCCTGATGGCACCTATACGTGGAAGCTCATTTACCGAAAAAATCGATCGCAAGAACAACAAATGACGGGTCACATTAACGTGATTAAATAAGGTGCTGTTTTACCACAATATCAAGACTTATTGTAACTTCGCAACTCCATGAAAAACATTCGCAATTTTTGCATTATTGCCCACATCGATCACGGCAAGAGCACCTTGGCAGATCGATTGCTCCAAGCAACTAACACCATTTCTGATAGGGAAATGCAAGACCAAGCATTGGATGATATGGATTTAGAACGTGAACGCGGAATCACTATCAAAAGCCACGCAATTCAAATGAATTATCATTTTAAAGGCGAAGATTACGTACTCAACTTAATTGACACTCCTGGACACGTTGATTTTTCCTACGAAGTTTCACGTTCGATTGCCGCGTGCGAAGGCGCATTACTTATTGTTGACGCGTCTCAAGGAATTGAAGCTCAAACTATTTCAAACCTTTACCTAGCCCTCGAGCATGATTTGGAGATCATTCCAATCCTGAATAAAATGGATTTGCCGAGCGCAATGCCGGAAGAAGTTGCCGATCAAATCATTGAATTAATCGGCTGTAAACCAGAAGAAATCATTCCTGCTTCTGGCAAAACAGGTCTAGGCGTGGATCAAATTTTGGAAGCCGTTATTACTCGCATCCCATCCCCGAAAGGTGATGAAGAAGCTCCTCTCCAGGCGATGATTTTTGATTCTGTATTTAATTCGTTTAGAGGAATTATTGCCTATTATCGGGTGCGAAATGGAGTCATAAAAAAAGGTCAAAAAGTACGTTTTTTTAATACGGGAAAAGATTACAATGCCGACGAGGTGGGTATCTTGAAAATGGACCTGCTTCCCAAAAAAGAAGTGAAGGCAGGCGATGTTGGTTACATTATTTCTGGAATTAAAGCAGCAAATGAGGTAAAGGTTGGCGATACGATAACTTCAGCAGAAAGGCCTTGTGATGTGGCTATCAAAGGTTTTGAGGACGTAAAACCCATGGTCTTTGCGGGGATATATCCCGTAGATAATGAGGATTACGAAGAGCTTCGATTTTCGATGGAAAAATTAAAACTGAATGACTCTTCATTAGTTTTTGAACCCGAGTCATCTGCTGCACTTGGATTTGGATTCCGATGCGGATTTTTAGGAATGCTGCACATGGAGATAATTCAAGAGCGCCTTGAGCGTGAATTCAACATGACTGTAATAACGACCGTTCCCAACGTGTCCTACCATACCTTCATGAAGCGCGATGTAGAAACAGCCCTCATCGTAAATAATCCATCAGAACTACCTGATCCCTCAGGAGTCGACCGAATCGAAGAACCTTACATCAAAGCCCAAGTAATTACAAAATCAGAATTTGTAGGGGCAATCATGACCCTTTGTATTGAAAAAAGAGGAGAACTTAAAAACCAAGTGTACCTAACGCAGGACCGTGTAGAAATCACTTTTGAAATGCCTTTGGCAGAGATTGTTTTTGATTTTTACGACCGTTTGAAAACCGTTTCGAAAGGATATGCCTCCTTCGATTACCATCCTATTGGATATAAAGAATCCGACTTGGTAAAAATGGATTTACTACTCAACGGTGAACAAGTTGATGCGCTTTCTGCTCTCGTACATAGAAGTAATGCATTTGATTTAGGCAAGAAAATCTGCATTAAATTAAGAGAGCTAATCCCAAGACAGCAATTTGAAATTCCTATCCAAGCGGCCATTGGGGCAAAAGTTATCGCTCGAGAAACCATTAAAGCCTTACGTAAAGACGTTACCGCTAAATGTTATGGTGGCGATATCACGCGTAAAAGAAAGCTTTTAGAGAAACAAAAAGCAGGGAAGAAACGTATGCGCCAAGTGGGCCGTGTCGAGGTTCCACAAGAGGCCTTCCTCGCTGTCTTAAAATTAAACGACTAAAATAAAACCAAATGTACGAAGCACTTAAATCTGCACACTCTGGCCTACGATGGGTGGCCTTGGCATTAATTCTTTGGGCCATTTTTAATGCCTTTACGTCCAAAGAATTTAACAAGCGCGAAAAACTCGTCAACTTATTCTCAATGGTAAGCCTTCATACGCAACTTATTCTGGGATTTGTACTTTATTTTATTTCTCCAAAAGTTAATTTTTCAGAAGGGTGGATGAAAATTCCCCTATTCCGTTTTTACGGATTGGAACACCTTGCGGGCATGTTAATTGCCGTAGTTTTGATTACCATAGGTTATAGCAAATGTAAACAAGCAAACACCGCCGTAGAAAAATTCAAGCCCATTAAAATCTTTTATCTAATTGGACTAATTATCATTTTAGCAAGTATTCCATGGCCGTTCAGAGCAAATTTAGGTGGTGCTTGGTTTTAGTCTTAGGGACGACCTTGTCCTGTGCCGACCCCGTTTCCGAAAAATTAAATAATCCAAATCTCCCGAAAGGAGAACGTTTATTTCTTCAAAACTGTGCCTCATGCCATGGAGAGAATGGGGATTTGGGGGCTTCTGGTGCAGCAAATCTTACAACTTCGAGGCTTGATAAATCAAGTATTTTAGAAATAATATCCTTGGGAAAAAATGGCATGCCTTCCTTCAAGGGCGTAATAAATTCAGCCTCCGAAATGGACAGCTTGGTCAATTATGTAAGTAACTTACAACGATAAATGGCCCACGCTACCATTGACGAGATCGAAGAACGGTGCATTCTTGTTGCTGTAATACAGGGAAACGTTGATTCGCGACTAACCCATGAATATTTAGACGAATTAGCTTTTTTAGCGGAAACCGCTGGAGCAAAAGCCGTTTTTTCTTTTACACAAAAACTACAGTATCCCAATCCAAGAACCTATGTTGGAGAAGGAAAATTAGCCGAAATAAAGGCCTATGCGGATCTACATGAAATCGATGCGGTTATTTTCGACGACGAACTCAGCCCTTCTCAATTGCGGAACATTGAACGCGAATTAAACCGCAAGATAATTGACCGAAGCATTCTCATCTTAGATATTTTCGCCAAAAGAGCCCGTACCTTTCAAGCAAAAACACAAGTTGAACTAGCACAACTTCAGTACATGCTTCCTAGGCTTACCAGAATGTGGACGCACCTAGAGCGCCAAAAAGGAGGAATAGGTATGCGCGGACCAGGGGAATCACAGATTGAAACAGACCGAAGGATTATCCAGCAACGAATTGCCTTAATGAAGGAGCGATTGAAGGAAATAGACCAGCAAATGATCACCCAACGAGGAAACCGTGGACAATTAGTTCGGGTTGCATTGGTGGGATATACAAACGTTGGTAAAAGCACGATAATGAACCTCATTTCGAAGTCTGAGGTATTTGCGGAAAATAAACTTTTTGCTACGCTAGATACCACCGTTAGAAAAGTGGTCATTGAAAATTTACCCTTCCTTCTGACCGATACCGTAGGGTTTATTCGTAAGCTTCCACAGCCCTTATTAGAATCGTTTAAATCAACCTTAGACGAAGTTCGGGAAGCCGACCTCTTAGTTCATGTGTTGGATTTATCCCACCCTAATTTCGAAGAGCATTTTAATACCGTGAACACGACGCTTCAAGAAATTGACAAGATAGAAAAACCAACCGTAATTGTTTTCAATAAAATAGATGCTCTAACCGAAGAGGTATCTCTTGACGAGTTAAAACGTACTTGGATGGCAAAACTTGGAGGAAGGCCCTGCATTTTCATTTCTGCCGTTCAAAAATCAAACATTGAAGAATTCAGAGAAATCATTTATCAAGAGGTTAAGGAAATCTTCAAAGTACGCTATCCTTACAACAACTTCCTATACTAAACCCATAATAAAAGGTGTCGAAGCCCCCTAATTTTTGTGCGTTCAATAATCAAAAGGAATACCCCATTGCTACATGGATAATGCTTGGGTACAAAATACCATAAACAAAAATCCCGGTGATTTCTCACCGGGATTTTCAAAGTATAAAGAAAAGCGTTACTTAACAATCAAATTTTGAGTGTAAGAAGCTCCGTCTTTTGCAATAGTTACTAAATAGTTACCTGCACTAAATTCTGCGATTGGCAACGCCACAGACTGAGCACCACTTGCATTCACCAAAGAAGTTGAAGCTACTTGACGTCCGGCTAAATCGGTAATAGCAATTTGATAATCGCCACCATTTCCAACGAATTTAACATTGACTACGTCGGTTGCTGGGTTAGGATAAACCTCCATTCCAATCGTTTCTACTTCACCTAATGAAGCTCCTGACAAAGAACCTTGAATTGCGTTAACAATCTCGCCGTTAGATTGATCAATCAATACTGCTACAGCGTGCATGTTTGCTCTTGTACTTGTTGCTGGAATAGTGTAATTAAAGGTGTAGTTCACCACTTGACCGTCGGTAATCACTGCCGGAACAGAATTCGCTTGGCCATCGTAACCTCCTAATAACGCACGTCCAACATGATCATAAACCATTTGAGCGGCAGGAACTGGGTTTGGTAATGACTCATAACCGCCCATTGCTCCATTAGCTCCTCCTGCGTAAGCATTTGCTTGATTATATGCAGAAGTTGTTCCTGTAACGTCGTCTTCTATAACAATAACCCCCAAACGGTAGTTTGCAGCAGCGAATGGCGTACGGAACGTTGCAGTAGCAACGATGGAAACCGTGTTACCGGCACCTGTTGCAGCTACCGACATTCCCGCTGGAACGATTAAATCTTTTCGAGCATTGTAGTATGAATTGAAAGCGTTTTGCGAAACTGTTTGGCCTAATAAAACACGGTCCACATTAGAACTTGGGTATCCAGAGAAATTTGCGGCTGCATCATACTCAGCTACCGTCATTGGGTCCCCGTTGTGAACCGCAATTCCAATAAAATCATTTGGATAAGTATTCACCATGTAATCCATGGCTACAGCGCCTCGTGGACACCACTGACACCATGTACCAGTACCTTCCTCGATAACTACGCTTTTTTCTTCAAGGGCACTTACAGTATTGATTTTCGCAGAACCGGTATTATTCGATGGATCAGAATCAACCGCTGCATTAACTTGAGAAATAGTTACCGCAATATTCTCCTCAACAGCTGTAGCATAACTTACCGCCGTTGGGTGGTTCACATTTACCGTTGCTCCTGGAGCAATGTTCAAACCGTTAATGGTTTGGATGTGATCTGCGCCGTCATTCCAATTAAGTTGAATGGAAGTAATCGGGTTAAATCCAGCGTTTTTAACGGATACTGCCAACGTGTTATTAGAACTTGTTTGGGCATATCGATTAAGTACAACTCCATCAACTGACGCATCGTTTGGTTGCAAGTTCTTAACTACTACATTGTCCAAAACCAACGCATTTTCATCGGTACAATTGTAGTGACGGAACATTACATAAATGGTTTGACCAGCATAAGCAGAAAGGTCAACTGTTCTTGCGAAAACCGTTTCACCAGCAGGCAACGTCTCCTCATAAACCGGAGCCGATGCAATCATGGTTGCAGGAGTATTAGAAGTTGAAACATACACCGCATAGTGCTCTTCATACCATGAGGACGCGGTCGATTCAATGGAACCAACCTCCCACATTAAAGTAAGCCCTACTCCTGGTGCAGCAGTTAAGTTAATTGCAGGAGACACCAAGAAATTGTTCGGTGAATAAACAACATTGTTCGCCCAAGAACGAGATACGGCTGAACCCGCACCAAACTGTGCAAACGCTCCGCTCATGTCTGCTGCATACCAAATGTCAAAATTGTTGGCTCCGGCAACCGGGGCATCGTTATCATTATCCGTACTTGTCCAACCCGTTAAATTAACGTCGTTAAAGTCATCCGAGAAATGCGTTTGAGCGAAAGCTGTAGTTCCCACTACCAAAGCTAACGCAGGAAGTAACGTTTTAATCATGCTATAAATTTTTAAGTTTTTGTAAATTTAATGTTTCTAATTGGATTATGAAAAAAAAACTCATCGTTTTTTCCGGAGCAGGAATGAGTGCCGAGAGTGGTGTTAAAACGTTTCGAGGAGGAGATGGTCTTTGGGAAAACTACCGCATCGAAGAAGTAGCAACACCCGAGGCATGGAGCACTGACCCTGAACTGGTTAGCCGATTTTACAACGAGCGAAGGAAACAAATTATGGAATGTTCTCCGAACGAGGCCCATCGCATTATTGCTTCATTGGAGAGCCAGTTCGAGGTGCTTGTTATAACCCAAAACATCGATGACTTGCATGAGCGAGCGGGGAGTTCTAAGGTCATTCATTTACACGGTAACATCCGCTGGGCGAAATCCAGTGGGCCAAACCAAGAGGCGGCCTATTACCCAATAAATGGTTGGGAACTCACACAGAAGGATCAGTGCCCGGAAGGATATAGGCTCCGACCACATGTCGTTTGGTTTGGGGAAGAAGTCCCTCTTTACGCAAAGGCGCTCGAAGAAATTCCAACGGCTGATATATTTATTGTGATTGGAACCTCCTTAATGGTTTACCCAGCGGCAGGGCTCATCCATTATTTGAATCCCCGATGCGATGCCTACTTAGTTGACCCAAATTCGCATGAACTTGACGTTCCAACAAGGTTCGCCTGCTTGGCCGAGACCGCGGTTGAAGGCATGAAAAAGATGAAGAAAAAACTTATTTTTTAAGGTTATCTTTGATAAACAGCTCAATAGCCCCAACCATGGAAGGTGCTTTGGGATGGGGGGCTGCAACATCCAATCGGAGGTTGTTTTTTAAAACGGCGCTCGCTGTGCTTTCTCCATATGCAGCAATAACTGTATTGTTTTGCTTAAAATCAGGGAAATTTTTAAACAAAGACTCTATTCCTCCAGGACTGAAGAAAACGAGCATATCGTAATAGACATTTTCTAAATCGGATAAATCGGCGGCTACCGTTCTATACAAAATCACCTTGGTGAAATTGACCTTGTGTTGGGTCAACGTTTCGGGAATTGAGTCTCGTAATATATCTGTGCAGGGGAGCAAATATTTCTCGTTTTTGTGTTTTTTCATGACCTCTGCTAATTGATCAATGGTCTGTTGGCCGAAGAATATTTTCCGTTTTCGATAGGGAATAAATTTTTGCAAGTACTTAGCTACAGCCTCAGAAATACAGAAATATTTCATCGATTCAGGCACTTCAAAACGAGCGTCCTCTGCAATACGAAAAAAATGATCTGCCGCAATTTTTGAAGTAAGAATAATTGCTGTGTGCTCAGGGAGGTTAATTTTTTGTGCCCTGAATTCTTTGCCATCTACGCCTTCAACCTTTATAAAAGAGCGAAAATCAACTTTTATATTATATTTATCCCTAAGATCGTAATACGGAGACTTATCTCCTTCCGGTTTAGGTTGCGAAATTAGGATTGATTTAATTGCCAAAACCCAAAATTAAGGTGTTAGTAACTCCAACCATCGTGACTCATAATACTTTGATAGCAAAACACTTGGAATCACATACACAGTACAAAGGTACAAAATAAAATATACCCAAGAAATTTGTCGCCCATTCAATTCGGGAAGTAATCGAATAATGCGATAACACAATGCCATAAAAGATAAGGCTCCAAGCGACCAGGAAACCAACAAAATCGTGTTTTGAAAAATTAGCAACAAATTTAACCCCAGGGTAAAAACACCGAGGATTATCCAGGCGATATTGCCTTTGCGTTGCAATGATTTTACATCCAATGAGGATATAAAAAGCTTTAAAAACAAATAGTCAAGATGCCAAACAAGGTAAATTAAAATTGAAAACACCATTGCCGACAACAAAGCTGTGTTTAGATAAAAATTTTTACAAAGCATTAAGGAACCAAAGAGAGCGAATCCAATGAGCGTGTTAATATGTAACAACACAGATGACATTCTATCCAATTCATTTCGGGCACGAAAAGAGACGTTCATTCCTAAATACACAAGGGAATATAAAAATCTGCCCTCCGTGCGCAGGTTAGCAGCACCAATAATCAAGAATTGAATCATTAAAAACAATAAAACCCAATTCTCAACAAAAGGGGCTTTGTTCACAAACTCCATAACGATTGCAAAGGTAAAGTATAATTGAACGAAATCCAGTATTAATATGTTGTATCTTTGCAACACAATAAACAATCTTATGAAGACTGATGTATTCCAACACGTAGATTATTACCAGATGGACGATTTGCTCACGGAGGAACAAAAACTTATTCGAGACTCCGCTAGAATGTGGGTGAAAAAAGAAGTGTCTCCTATCATTGACGAGCACTACGAAAACGCAACCTTCCCGATGCATTTATTAACTGGTCTAGGTGAAATTGGTGCCTTTGGCCCTTACATTCCAACGGAATATGGAGGCGCTGGTCTTGATCAAATCTCTTATGGTTTAATCATGCAGGAATTGGAACGATGCGATTCCGGCTTAAGATCTACGGCCTCAGTTCAAAGTTCCTTAGTAATGTACCCGATATGGCGTTACGGCTCCGAGGAACAGAAAAACAAATATTTACCCAAATTAGCCACGGGCGAAATGATGGGGTGTTTTGGCCTTACCGAACCCGATTTTGGATCAAATCCCGGAGGAATGATTTCGAATTTCAAAGACGACGGTGATTATGTAATCCTGAATGGGGCAAAAATGTGGATTTCCAACGCCCCATTTGCACACATCGCTGTGGTATGGGCTAAGGATGAAGCTGGTAGAATTCATGGCCTCATTGTTGAGCGCGGCATGGAAGGATTTTCTACTCCTGAAATGCACGGGAAATTATCATTACGTGCTTCTTCTACTGGAGAATTAGTTTTTGAAAACGTAAGAGTTCCTAAGGCCAATATTTTGCCGGGAAGGTCTGGATTAGGAGCCCCATTAAGTTGCTTAGACTCCGCGCGATTTGGTATTGCATGGGGAGCCATTGGAGCGGCAATGGACTGTTATGACCAAGCGCTAAGATATAGTAAAGAAAGAATCCAATTCGGCAAACCAATTGGTTCATTTCAATTAATCCAGAAAAAACTTGCAGAAATGCTGACCGAGATTACCAAGGCTCAATTATTAACCTTACGCTTGGGGCAATTAAGAAATGAAGGGAAAGCAAGTTCCGCCCAAATTTCTATGTCCAAAAGAAACAATGTTGAAATGGCCTTGAACATCGCCCGAGAGGCACGACAAATTCACGGAGGCATGGGAATTACCAGCGAATATTCTATGATGCGCCACATGGCAAATTTAGAGTCTGTAATTACTTACGAAGGCACACACGACATCCACTTGTTAATTACTGGCATGGATGTAACTGGCATTTCTGCTTTTGCAGGATAAAACTTTTTACTCTGGGATTTTATCCCCTCGCATTTTTCGAATCCAGGTTCTGGCGTCATCGGCATGAATGCTTCCGGGATAAACATCGATTATTTTAAGGTAATTATTGAGCGCCTCCTGAGAATCATTCAAATGGACTCTTTGTACATTGGCAAGTTCAAAAATAGCATCGTCAGCCAACAACTCGGAGGGATACGTTGAAATTAGTTGTTTAAAATACAGCGCTGCATTCTCCCAGTTTCCTTGTTGCAAAAATGCTTTTCCCCTTAAAAAAAGTAAATCATCGTTCAAAACCGATTGCGGGAACTTTATTTGAATACTATCCATGGTCTGAAAGGCTTCCGGGTAGCGGTGTTGCATTAGATAAAGGTCCGTTTTTGCAAAAGCGCTCATGGCCTCATAGTTGCTGTCTAAGCCATAGTTTTCCAGAATTAAGAGCGATAATTGCATCGCGTCATTGCTGATGAATTTGGAAGTTGATTGCTTTAAAACATCGAGTTGAGATTGAGCATATTCGAACTCGCCGTCAAAATAAAAAACACGTGCGTTCTTAAATTTTGCTTCATTTCCGATCGGTTCGAATTTAAAGGCCTCGTTGATTTGCATGTATAACAACGAAGCGTCCCAAATGCTATCTAATACAACGCATGCGTCCGCTAATTTCATTTTAATTTTGGCGCGTTGCATATCTGTTAGACCATTTGCATTAAGCCTTGTTTCTAAAAAAGATTTTGCCTTCGCTGGTTTACCAGCGTAAAAAGCTAAAACTTCTGCATATTCTAATACCAAGGTTTCTAAACCAGAGCGATTTCCGACAGGTGATTCAATGAATTGCTCGTATTGTTCGACCATGTTGTCAATTTCCGCTTTGGAAAAAGATCGATCATTGGTCAATTGAGTAAACATAACATTGAGTAATATTCTTCGTGCCTCATCTTTTTGTGCCAAGTTGAGGGAGACCACTTCTTTAAGTGCCTCCTTTGAAAATTCATATTCTTGGTTTTCCGCGCAAGTATTGGCGAAGCTTATTAAATATTCACCGCTTCCTTTAATGCGTTTTTCCAATGCCGAAACCTGTTGATATGCTGCTTTAAAATTTTTGCTTTGAAGAAAAAACCACACCAGCATTTCCGTATACTGAGTGTTCGTTGGATCTTTTTGTGACGCCGATAAAAACGAATTTTTTACGAGTGTCAATTCTTCGGATTCTTGAGAAAAATCAAAAACAGAGGAAATTTCCGTTTGTATTTTCTCTTTTAAATCTGGCGCCTTGGCTAAAGCTTGCAAATAATTATTAAGGGCATTGATTTTATTTCCTTTGGCCAAAAATAATTGAGCATACCATAATTCATAGGGATAAAACTTAAAATTCTTCTTGGATTTATCGATGACCTCCTCCGCCCATTCTAGTTCGTTGATGGACAACAAATTGGATAAAACGTCTTGGATTTCTCGAATCTCAAAAAACTCTTTTTTACTAATTTCTGTTCTAACTTTTTTAGCCTTTTCGTTTTGCTCTTTTTCTTTATAAAATGAATACAATTGTATTTTTAAGGAAACATCGTTAGGATTAAAAGAAATTTGTTTCTTATAAATTTTTTCAGCGCTTTTTGTGTCTTTGATATTGTTTAAACAATCTATGTAGCGGCTAAAATTAACCCTGCTGGGGTCTGCTTCATAAAGTTTCTCATAATAAACCGACGCTTTATCAAACTCGCCATTCAAATAATAATGCTGCGCTAATTGAATGTCGGTTTCTGTCTGTGCCAAAAGACAAAACGAACGAATAAACAAACCAATAATTAGGACTTTTATTTGCACTTGATTAACCGATTAGTTATTTGATTAACGCGGAAATTTTAGGATGTAACAAGGAAAACTCTTGGTTTAAAATTTGAAGTTGTCGCTTGAGCTCTAAACTCCCCTTTTTTAATTCTTTAACATTCCTCGCTTCTTGTTGTAGGTAATTATCATATTCATCCCTTTTACCCCAGCCATTGTTAATATCGTTGTATAAGTTCATTAAAGCTGATTTCTCTTGAGAAAAGGCTTTTTTAAGTTTTACATATTCCTCATTTATGGGTCCAATCTTCTTACGAGTCAACTTGTAAGCGTCCATATCAGCCGAAAAAGAACGATCAACAGAGTCTAATATGATTTTATTTTTAACTGCCGTTTCAGTACTCATCATGGTTAAGCGTAATGCGGATAGAGTATCTGGAAAGGATTTTAAAAAATCCCCTTCAAGATTCGTAACTTCCTTTTGTAATGCTTCCACCTTTGTAAGTTGCTCTTTTTGTGAAAAATCAGAACACGAGGCCACAACAAAAAGAAACAACCAAAGAACTGTAGTGCCTTTGAAATTAAAGAACATCGAAATGGGTGTAAGGAATTAGAACTTGAGGAATTTGAATTGTGCCATCGGCTTGTTGATGGTTTTCCAGAAGAGCGGCAACAATCCTAGGTAAAGCCAAAGCGGATCCATTTAAGGTGTGGCATAAGCGGTTCTTTTTATCTTCATCTTTAAATCTCAGCTTAAGTCGATTGGATTGAAAGGTATCGAAACGCGAGACGGAACTCACCTCCAGCCATTTTTCTTGTGCCGCCGAATATACCTCAAAATCGTAAGTCATGGCCGAGGCAAAGCCCATATCTCCGCCACACAATCTCAAAACCCGGTAGGGTAATTCAAGTTTTTCAAGCAGGCCCTTCACATGAGACACCATTTCTTCCAGTGCTTTAGATGTGTTGTTTGGATGTTCTATTCGAACAATTTCGACTTTATCAAACTGGTGTAGTCTATTTAATCCTCTTACATCTTTTCCATAAGACCCTGCCTCTCGTCGAAAACAAGGGGTATAGCCGCACAATTTATAGGAGAAACTTGGGTTCGGTATGAGTACGTCCCTAAAAATATTGGTTAATGGCACCTCTGCTGTTGGAATAAGGTATAAGTCGTCGCGATCATCATGATACATTTGACCTTCCTTATCCGGAAGTTGTCCTGTTCCAAAGGCGCTCGCTTCATTGACAAACAGCGGGGCTTGAAACTCTTCATATCCTGCCTTGCCCGCCTCATCGAGAAAAAACGAAATAAGGGCTCTTTGCAGCTTGGCCCCTTTTCCGCGATAAAACGGAAATCCTGCGCCTGTAACCTTTACGCCTAATTCAAAATCTATCAGTTCTTTCTCTTTAGCTAAATCCCAGTGTGGTTTTGGGTTAAAAGAAAAGTCGGGAAACACTCCCGATTCATAAACGACCTCGTTGTCGTTGGAGTCATTCCCGCGTTTTACCTCTTCCGTTGGTGTATTCGGCAACTGAAACAACAACCCGTTGATTTCTTTTTCCAAACGATCCACCTCTGCTTTTAATGTTGCCTCTTCACTTTTAAGCTCAACATTCCTGCTTTTCAATTCATTTGCTTTCTCATGCTCTCCTTTAGCCATGAGCGGCCCTATTTCCTTTGCCAGACCATTTGCCTCTTCCAAGACTGAATCAAGTTCTTGCTTGCGGCCCCTCCATTGACTATCTTTCAGTAAAATATCATTTAATATGGGCTCCGCCAGAATGTTTCGCTTTAGTAAAGCAGCTGCCACCTGTTCTTTGTTGTTTCGAATTCGTAATAGTTCAATCATGAAGGGAAAATAATCCTACAAAGATAGGAAGGTATCGGTTCTTATGGAAGCAATTCAAGCATTTTTTGATAGCGCTCCTTGTACGTGGTATTTCCACTGCAACCTAGGGTTTGTTTATAATTAGTATAAGCCTCAACTCGGTCTCCTGGATCGGGATGTGTACTTAAAATTTCAGGGGGTGTTTCCATACCTGAACCAATGATTTTTTCAAAAAACTTTCCGCCAGCATCCGCGCAATATGTGGAGGAACACAAATAACTAACGGAGCATTGATCGGCTTCTTTTTCATGTTTTCTAGAAAACGAAAGACCAATTAAGGCCGCGGAGATGTCCTTTACTGCACTTTTATCGCCGGCGATAACCGTTAACAATAGCTGCACCCCAAACATTTTAGTTATTTGTTGAGTACTATGCCTTAAATCAGCATGGCCCATTTCATGGCCCAATACTCCGGCAAGTTGATCTTCGGCGTCTAAAAACTTTAAAATCCCTGTGTATAAATATATATAACCCCCTGGGGTACAAAAAGCATTGATAATCGAGTCGTTTTTTATCACCCTAATTCTCCAAGGAAAATCATTTCTGTACCTTATGCCTCCACTTTGCAATAACGTATCTCTTACAGCATAGATATATTGATAAAGGGCGGTGTTGGAAGCACTATCTATTACCTGTGTTTTTGGGTCTTTTTCAATTTCATCAACCACCTGTTTGCCTAAGGTCAAATCATCGTTAAGGCTGAAAACATTAAATCCCTCTTGCGAAATACGACAGCCCTGAAGTAAAAACCCCAGCATCAAAAGCCAAGAATAAATTATTGTTCGTTTCATGACCCTAAAATTAATCCCTTATTGCTCTCAATGAACGTTGAGATGTTAATTAAAGGTTTGATTCCTACGCATTAAAAGGTTGTCAATCCTTAATTTTGAAGTAATGAAAATCCAAATAATCAACAAAAGCCCTTTCCCATTACCTTCCTATAAAACCGGTGGATCCGCTGGAATGGATATTCACGCGAATTTAGAAACCCCAATATCGATTCCTTCCGGCGAATACCAATTGATCCCAACGGGCATTTACCTGTCCTTACCCGACAATATGGAATGCCAGGTTAGACCAAGAAGTGGTTTAGCTTTAAAACAGGGTTTAACGGTTCTTAACGCGCCAGGAACGATTGATTCGGACTATCGAGGCGAAATTGGGGTAATTTTAATCAACCATGCTAAGCGAGCCGTTGCAATCAATCCGGGGGACCGAATAGCACAAATCGTTTTTTGTCCTATAGTGAAAGTAACACTTGATGAAGTTTTAGACCTTGATTCATCCTCAAGAGGAGAAAATGGATTCGGTAGCACAGGAGTAATATAACGCAGATTATGAATATAATTATCCCCATGGCAGGAAGAGGCAGCCGCTTAAGACCTCATACTTTAACCGTACCAAAACCCTTAATTCCCGTTGGAGGTGTCCCAATTGTTCATAGATTAGTCGCGGATATTGCTGCCGTTTGTGGGGGCAATATCCAAAAAATTGGGTTCGTAACGGGTGACTTTGGTGATGCAGTAGATCATGAATTATGTCAAATAGCGAATCAATTTGGGGCAGAAGGGTTAGTTTTTAAGCAACATGAACCTCTTGGCACGGGCCATGCCGTGTTGTGCGCTTCCGAATTATTATCTGGACCAGTTGTCGTTGCTTTTGCTGATACCCTATTTCGTGCTAATTTCACTATAAGCCCTAAGGACGACGGCATATTATGGGTTAAGCAAATCCCAAACCCAGAACAATTTGGTGTAGTAATGCTCAACAAATCAGGAGAAATAATCGATTTTATAGAAAAACCCAAAGAACCTGTTTCGGATTTAGCCATGATAGGAATCTATTATTTCAAAGACGGAAATGCCTTGCTTCAAGAACTAAATTATCTCGTTGATCATTCTGTAATAAAAAGTGGAGAATATCAATTACCCGATGCCTTACGAAGGCTCACTGAAAAAGGTACCGTTTTCCGGCCTGGAGAGGTACAAGAATGGTTGGACTGTGGAAACAAAGAGGTTACGGTAGAAACCAATTCGCGTGTTCTAGAATTTGATTTAGAAGACGGAAAAACGATGATTGGACAAAACCTTCGAATAAATAACAGCCTTATCATTCCCCCTTGCTTTATAGGGGATAACGTAACCATAAACCATTCGATAGTTGGTCCTCATGTAAGCCTTGGGAATGGAAGCGTAGTGGAACACAGTAACATTAAAAACAGCCTGATCCAAGCAAACACCCAAATTAAAAACGCTGTGTTGTCAGGATCCATGCTTGGTTCGAATGTTCGGATTAATGGGGCCGTAAAAGATTTGAGTTTAGGAGATTATTCGGAATGGAATGGATAAAACAGGATTGATTCTTGGATTGTTATTGATGTTTATTGGGTGCAAAAGCATTTCCGAAAAAAGCACTCAACCTACTGGAGAAAACAAAGCAATCCAACAATATCACGAAGCCCTTCGAAATTATTTCAAAGAAGATTATGCAAAGTCTTTGGAGTGCCTGGATAAAGTACTCGCCGTTAACCCTAGAAACGATGCTGCACTTTATCTAAAATCTAAAATTTATTTCGATCAAGAAAACTGGAGTGAAGCTTCTAATTTCCTGAAAAAAGCTGCGGAGGCCGACCCTTTAAACCGGTATATACAAGAAGAAGTTGCCTACATGTATAGCGCCATGGGCAATTTTAACGAAGCAGGAGCTCGTTACGTTAGGATGATTGAGCGATTCCCGGGAGAACAAACGTATTATTCTTCTGGATTCGTAAATTTTCTACAAGCCAAGAATTATTCGGCCGCCAACAAGATTTTAGATCGCGAAAAATCAAAATTGGGCTGTAATGCGGATTGGTTCCTTAAAAAATTCAATGTCTTTATCGGAATGGGTAAAAAAGAACAGGCAGAAGTAGTCCTAACCAATGGTCTAGCGCAATTTCCCGGTCAAATACAACTGCTTCGGGCCTTAATAAATTTTTACACAGAAGCATTACAACAGGAAAAAGCCGACCGGTTGTTGAAGCAAATTTGTGCGTCTGACCCGAATAACGGCGAGGTTAAATCGCAATATGCCCAATTATTGTATGCTAATGGGAATAAAATCGAGGCCGATTCGCTCTGGGTGGAATGTTTGAGCCTACGGGATTTTTCGTTGGAAAAAAAAGCAGAAATTCTTCTCCGACGCAACAAAGCCTTTGGCTGCACGACATCAACCATCAACACAACGAGTCGATTTATGAAAGAAAACCCTTCGCTATTTATTGCGCATACCCTTTCTGGAGACCTTGAGGTTCTATGTAAAAACAATATTTCAGCCATTGAACATTACAGTAATGCGCTAAAAATCAATCCTCAGGCTTATCCGGTATGGATAACTGTTTTAGAAATGTATCATCAGGAGGAAAATTGGGACTCTTTGAACCTATGCAGTCAAAGATGTTTAGCGTTATTTCCTTCCCAGCCATTTCCATATCTTATGCAATCGCGTGCCCTATTAAACATGGATTTACCCGATGAGGCAAAAGTAGCCTGCGACATGGGGAAAGACCTTTTATTCGACAATCCTTTATTAGGCAATAAATTTACCGTAACCGATGTGCTAATCAACGTTTCAAAAAAAGACGCAAAAAACATAGAAATAGTGCTACAACCAATTCTCAAAGCGCCAGAAATATCCCTGAATGATCGCTTAGATATTTTGAATTATCTTGTAAATAATGCTAAAGCAATTGAATTCGCACACAAAACTGTCAGTGATTACCTTATTAACGACCCTAACAATTTCTCCCTTCTCGCATTGAAGGCACGAATATTCCTCATTAATAATGAAACAGTATTTGCCAATGAATGCATAAACAAAGCGGTTTCTTTAGGATATCCTGAAAGGCTTGCTCTAGAATTTCTTGGCGATATAGCACAAAAGGAAGGTGATTTGGTCCTTGCAAAAAAACGTTGGCTAGAAGCTCAGCAAAAAGGCAACTACACACCACGACTCAATAAAAAAATCATCGCACCATGAAAACAAGCCTTTTTGTTCTGCTACTAGTGGGAATCGTTAGTTTTTCATGCTCCAAAAAGGTTGTACCTCAAGGCGTAGAAACGGCATCTTTAACCACAAAAGATTCCACGGCTTCTGAAACACAACATGTGACGAAAACCCTTTACCTAGACAGCATACACCAACAAACCTGGTCGCATTTTTATGCAAAATATAGCGTTCATTACACCGACAGTAAACGATCTTTCAACTTTAAACTATCCATCAAATCCGCCAGAGACAGCGCAACAACAGCCTTGGTTTCCTTGGCAAACATTCCGATTTTCAACAGCCTTATAACGAAAGATAGTATTGTTTACTTAAACAAGAAAGATCGTTGTTACGGTCGATTTCCAATACAAGCAATCAACAAATTACTTGGCGTGGGAATAACCCTTGAGAATTTAGAGGAACTTTTTTTAGGCCTTCCTCTGGGCTACGACGAAGTAAAAGATCTTACCGAACACGAGCTAAATATGCAGGACAGTTGTCGTTTTACTTTTAAAAACGAAGGCATTACCAACGTTTACGTAATTCAATTATCTAGGCCTGCCTTGTTGAGTGAGAACATTCAACTTCAAGAAAATAATTCTTTAGAGGTTCAATACTTAGAGTGGAAAAGTTATGGTAGTCTATTTGTTCCTTCTCATTTAAAACTAAAAATTATCAGCCCCAACGAAACCTTCACGGTTCACTTCACGTTGGATAAACACGAATTAGACATTCCACAGGAAATTTCAATTCAAATACCGGAAAATTATGCGCCATGTAATTAACCTTATTTTCGTTAGCTTATTTTTAACTTTTTCATTGTATGGTCAAAAAGCTCCTGAAAAATTAAAACAAGAGCAGCGCAAATTGGAAAAGAAAATAACTCAAACGAAAGCCTTACTAAAAAGCGTTCAGGCCAATAGCAAAGCTTCCCTTCAAGAAGTTGCGCTTTTAAACTCACAAATCAAAGACCGAGAAAACCTGGTAAGAGTTTTTGATAGCCAAGTTCGTGGAGCAGAATACGTTATTGCCAATAAGAAAAAAGAGATTGAAAGACTACAGCGCAAACTTTTAACTTTGAAAAATCAGTATACCAAAATTTTCAGGTATGCCTACAAAAGGAGAAACAATTCCGCAAAATTAATGTACCTGCTTTCCTCAAAATCATACCAAGAAGCTTTGCGTCGCAACTCATACCTTCGGAAGATTTCACAATTACAAAAACGTCAAGTTCAATTAATCCTTCAACATCAAAAAATGATGGAAAAGGAAGTTGGGTTAACCGAAACTGAAAAATTAGCCAAAGAACAAACGCTTAATGAGAAAAAAGAAGAAAAACTGAGAATTGAAGCTGACCGCCAACTTAAAGAAAAATCGTACAACAAGCTTAAAAAAGATGAATCGAATTTGTTGGCACAACTGAAAGAATCAGAGTTGAAACGAAAAAAAATAGAATCCCAAATTCAATCGGCAATTTTGGCTGAAATTCAACGAGAAGAGGCGAAAAAACAAAAAGCTGAAGCGAAAAAATCTAAGTCTTCTTCAAAAACGGAAACAAAAACCCCTCAGGGATCTGGGGCTAGTCAAGAAAACAATTCGAAATATAAGCCTGAAGTGCTTTCTTCAGAGGGCTCGCTTGCTGGAAAAAACTTCGAATCCAATAAAGGTAAACTTCCAACACCGGTGGTTAATGCAAGCGTTACGAGTAAATTTGGGAAGAATGCACACCCGTCTTTGAAGGAAGTTTATGAAAACAACAACGGAATTGATTTAACCTGTTCCGCTGGGTCCAGTGTGCGTGCCGTTTTCGACGGTGAAGTAAGTTCTGTGTTTAATATTTCGGGCGGAGGCAAGGTTGTGATCATTAAACACGGAAATTACCGGTCGGTATATAGTAACTTAAGTAACGTCCATGTTTCGGTAGGTCAGACCATCAAATCCAAGCAAAGTTTGGGAACGCTAATATCCGAAGGAAACATATCGGTATTACATTTCGAAATTCACGCTGTCAGCGGGATAAATACCACTCCTCTCAACCCCTCCTTGTGGCTTAGTCGATAGGAATTGTTTCAAAACAAAGGTTATTGCCATCATGCTGTAAATTGGAAATGCTGCTTTATCGGTATCCAAAAAGTTATTCAATACAGCATGAATGAAATAGGTGGTCTGTGAGAACAAGATTCCGCAGGCAATGATATAGATTGCTTGATTCTGATGTCTTGCTTCTTGAACAATCCGTATTAAATAATAAAAATATGAGCCTATAAAGGCCACAAACAGCACAAGTCCGATGATCCCTGTTTCCGAAAGCGCACTTAAATACTCGCTGTGCGCATTGCCCAAATCGCCAAAATTCGTGGATATTATCGTGAGGTTTTCAGGATCCTGAAAGCGCGCATATTCAAACGCATAGGTTCCAGGGCCAAATCCGAAAAACGGACGCTCTTTTGCCATTTCTATAGCACAAGTCCATCGGTTAATTCGCTCCAAGTTTGAGGCATCGGTAGTAACATTGGTCGCACTTTGTAGACGTTTATTGAAATCCTCTGTTGTGTGTTCCTCTTTATTTCTAGCAAGTTCCATTTGTATAACGTCAACGTTGCCCAATAAAAAGATGATCAAAAGACTTAAGGCCCCAAAAACATAGGCGAACTTGACCTTCGAAAGAACTACTATTAAAATCAAACCTGCGCCAAAAACACTCAACCAGGCCGCTCTCGTGTAAGAAAAATACAATCCTATCAGGATAATTATCATCAACGAGACTAACACTACCCTTTTCAATAAAGAACCTTTATCCACTAAAAGCAACATTATGGGAAACGGTGTGACGAGGGCTAGAATCGCGCCATAAATCGTATGGTCTTTGAAAAATGGTGCCATCACCCAGTGGCTTTCCTTTTCGCCGAAAGCATACGTTGCGTGGTTAAAAACCGTATAGACTACAACGATGGATGTGCCGATTAAGTAAAGCCAAAAAAACTGCTTTATGGATTTTAAGGTTGAAAAAAATATGGGTCCAAATACAAGGCAAGGCACCACATACCACAATCTAGCAAGAATAAACTTAAAAGAAACAAAAGGGTTTGAACTAACTATACTTGTAATGAAAAGCCATGATAAATAAAGAAACAGAAAAAACATCACCCAACTTTTTAGGTGGGTTCCTTCTATCAAGTTCCTTCTTAATTGGTATGCCGCTAATATTAGAAGAAAACTAAGAAGGATCGGCTCCGTTGGAATAAACAAACCAAAATTGTCAGAATATTCTTCAATGTTAATGGAAAGTGGAACAAAAAAAGCGAGGGAAATGAATACATCCGATGGACGTTGAATCATACAATACAAAACTGCTAAAAAAAGAGGAGGAACAAGCACCGCATATTCCTCGGTCAATAGCGCGAAGGAAGATAATCCGCCAAAAACTGCCCCAACAATAACTGGTAATACAGATGAAAAACGAGTTGTCATCAAGCCTTTAACTCCTTATACTTTTCCCACAATAAAAGAGAAAATACAGAAACAACAAACGCCAAAATCGTTGTTACTAAAACAATAATTAATCTTTTGGGTTTTTCCTTCTTGTCAGCAACTACGGCACGCTCAACGATAAATTTATGGCTAAACTTGGTGTTAGCATCGGATTCGGCTTGTTCGTAGGAAACATTAAAGTCTTCAATTTTTACAATTTTTTCATTCCTCATGTATTCCAACCCATCGTACATGGCGCCATATTTCATGTTGACATCAATTTTTTTCTTAAGCTCCGCCCTATCGTTTTCATTTTGAGCATCCACATAAGCCTGAAAAAGATTGGATCGCACATCCAGAGCAATTACTCCAAGGTCTGCTAGGCTATCAAGCTTCGCTAAAATGAGATCTCGGTCTTTTCTCATTTGGTCTAACTTGCGCTGATTCACTTTAAAAGCAGGAAGAGTTCTTTCGGCAATCATTTCGTTTTTAACGGTGTCGATTAACTCTACTATTCTATTGGCCATTTTTGCAGCGAGAACAGGATCTTGATCTAACACATCAATTTTTATGGATCCGAAACGGGTTCTTGAAAAGGAAAAGTGCCCCGAATATTCTTGATTTAGCTTATAGTTTTTATTCGCATCTGATGGATCAATTTCATAATGCTTTAATAGTTGAAACTCGGAAACAACCCGGTCTCTGATTTTTGAGCTCTGCAAAATTTGTATTAACTGTTCCGCCTGCTCCTCCTCACCAAAATCCATTGCAGCCGCTTTTGCATTTCGCTGCTCTGAAAACGAAACGCTACTTGTTGCCGCCGGGAAAACAATGGCCGTACTGAGGTATTGTGGTTTTATCAAAAAGGAAATGACGGTAGACAAAACAGCAGCAGATCCGCAAAATAATATCCATATTTTTCTTTTCTGATATAGAAAACTTAAAAACCCTTTATTGTTTTCTTGAAGCATTTGATTCGTACTCATTCTTAAATCTATGTGCGAAGATACACTTTATCGTATTTATCTTTTGAATCTTTATTCAATTACCCCGCTTTTCCTGTTTTATAAATGCCTTTGTAAAAGAATTCAGATTTAATATCCGAAAAACATAAATGCCTGTTAAAACTATCCCGATGGATAAAAAAGGGGTTAAGGCCACAAAATCTGATACGGATATTATTGCCCAACCTGAAACCAAAAAACAAAACAAGCCGAACAAATTAAGCGCCAGGAGTCGAAGGTTCAAAAGCTGAAGCCGCTTTACAGCTATCCTTACAATCGCTATGGATACCACGGTTTGAACAATCAATGCCGCCAATGCTGAGCCAATGGCTCCGAAAGGAATAACCAGCAATAAATTCAATCCTATAGAAGTTAAAGCCGCAACACCTGAAATTACATTCAAAGATTTCAAACTGCCATTGGCTGTGAGTAAGGTGCCAAAAACAAAATTAAAACTCATAGATAGCATGGCTAACATTAAGAGGCAAAAAACGAGGAATGAACTGCTCTCAACACGTTCTTTATAAATAAGCGATAAAATTTCATGACCATTGACAATCAATACAAAGACCGCTGCCATTGTACCCCCTATCAACAATTTGGCTGCTGTGTTTAAAAGGTCATTCAAGGACGGGTCTTTCTCAAATAACATGCGAGAGAACAAGGGAAACAACATTCCTGCGAATATCATTCCAACCATATACATTGCATCAAATAGTCGAAATCCCTGGGCATATATACCGGCTTCGAGATCTCCATTTTCCGACCATTCTCGCAAAATGATAGAATCCGAGCGGTTATAAATCAACATTAACAGCACTAATAGTGCATAAGGAGCGCTTTTTTTTAATACGGATATAAAATAACTCCAATCCCACTCAAGTTTTTTAATTCTTATTTTCCTGTTTAATGCGATAATTGCCGCCAATAATGTAATGAAATATGCTGAGGTTTGGGCAATAACGAACGATTGAATATTGATTCCTTGAGGATAAAACACAAAAAAATAACCAAAAAGTAGAATAAGTAAGGCTCGGTCTAACACAGAAATAACGGTGTCGGTTTTAAATAGGTGCATTCCTGAGAACGCGCTTCGGAAGAATGCAATTAATTGGATGATGAATTGATTTAACATTAGAAATGCCAATATTAAAAAATTCTCTAAGCTTATTTGCAGCAAGGTTGCTGCAAGAAATACAACGACTGAATACAATAAAAACAGCACAAACCGAAAACCAATTATTTTAGAGAAATGCTCAATAATTACATCCTGATTCTGGGCTATATTTCGTGTTGTGAAATTATTAATTCCAATATCTAAGATTATGTTTGTAATTAATGTCAAAGAAAGCAATGCGAAATATTGGCCGTAGGCTTCATTTCCAACATGCCGTTGAACCCCCGCATCGATCACCAATACGGAAACCGGTTTTATTAAAAAATTAAGAAATAACGAGAGAAATAGATTTGATAAAAACCGTTTCTGCATTTGAGAACTGTTTTTACTTGACAATTAATTTAAATCCTATTCCGTGAATGTTTAAAATTTCTATGGAAGATTCCTCGCTTAACATCTTTCTTAATTTGGCAATATATACATCCATGCTTCTTCCGTTAAAATAACTATCATCTCCCCAGATCGTTTTTAAGGCGACTTGGCGGTCAACTACTTCATTTTTATTTCTTACTAACAAGGACAACAAAGCATTTTCTTTGGTCGTTAATTTTTTCACGCCCGATGTTAGAATTAACTCGCTTTTCACTTCATCGTATTGCAAAGAACCAATACTATTTGATTTCACCTGCTCCGAAGACCCGGCCCTCCTTAAAATAGCATTAATGCGTGCAATCAACTCCTCCATTAAAAAAGGCTTGGTGATGTAATCATCTGCTCCTACTTGAAACCCTTCTAGCTTATCCTGGTTCAAATTTTTGGCCGTTAAAAATATAATGGGTTTGGTTTTATCCATTTTTCTAATATTCTCAGCAACATTAAACCCGTCCATGCCGGGCATCATTACATCCAAAATTAAAAGGTCTATATTAGAAGAATTATTCTTGAAAAAATCCAACGCGTCCATGCCATTCTTGATCCAAGATGAGCTGAAGCCCTTTGAGTTTAATACCGTGTTAAGCAAATTGCCTAAATTCTCATCGTCTTCCGCCAATAGAATATTTACTTTCATTCTTCTAGGTTTTTATCTGAATATGGAAGGTAGTTCCTTTTCCTAATTCGCTCTGTACTTCAATTTTCCATTTGTGTGCATCACATATGGCTTTAACATAAGTTAATCCCAACCCAAATCCTTTTACATCGTGAATATTCCCTGTAGGAACACGAAATAGGTTATCAAAAATTTTTGGAATAAACTCTTTTGGAATTCCAATTCCAGCATCCTTAACGATTATCTGAATGTTCTTATTGTATTTGAGTACTATTTTTATTTGAGGCTTTCCTTTAGAATATTTTATGGCATTATCTATCAAATTTGAAATCAAGTTCGTAACATGAAGGCTATCCGCGATTATCTTTCGTGGAGTTCCTTCAACGCTAAGCAATAATTCAAGGTTATCGGACATTCGAAAATAGCCCTTTTTTATTTCCTCCTCTACAATATGTGCTAAATCAACTTCTGTCTTTTGCAAGGATATTTCGCCCTTGGATATCAAGGCACTCTGAAGTATCCCCTCAACCAATAACCCAAGGCGTGTGTTTTCCTCATTGATCATTTTAATATAGGGTTCAACTTGCTCAAAGGCGTCTTTAGAAACAAGCTCTTCTCCAGAAACGGTTTGGCAGGCAAGAGAAATCGTTGATATCGGTGTTTTAAATTCATGGGTCATGTTTGAAATAAAATTCGTTTTAATTTCAGCAACCCGTCTTTGAACCCGAATAGTTCGAATTAAGAAAATAATCGTGACAGACATCAAAAGGCTTAATACAACGGTTAGGATAATAAAGGGCTTCATTTCCTGAAGTAGAAAAAGTCGCTGCCTTGGAAAATAAACCGTCAACGAAAGCTTGTCGTTAAATCTATCCGATGGAAATAGATCAACGGTGTAACCAGTGCTTTCCACTTTTTTTACCGAATAATTCGACGGAGGATTGTAAAAGTTTAATACTTGTTGTTTTTCATTAGTAATAGCATAAATAAATTCGTCAGGTAGATAATCTTTTTTAAATTCCATTCGTAAAATGGAATCAAGTTGATGCAATTGAAGCCTCTGTTGATGGCTTTTAACAATGTTGTCTTTAAAGGCTTGAAGCGTTATTTCATTGACAAACTGCGTTTTTTTAAATAAATACTTGAGAACTTCTTGATTTAAATGGATGGTAATGTTTTCGCTTAACTCTGCATCTCCTTTTTTGGAGTTTTTCACAAAGGCTTTGAGTTGTTGAACATCGCGTATTAAAGTTCTCTGCTCCGTTTTAACCCCGGATAACGTATCTTTTGCAACACCTTTTATTACAATGTACTTTTCCTCTTTACTGTTTTCAATTATTATGGTGTCCTTAATGGAAACTTCTTGATTGGTGGTTAAAACCCCTTCAAAATGATTTTCTATTAAATTTTGGTACTGATCTTTGAGCTCTTTTTGGAGCATTTGCTGATATCGTTCATAATCAACTGTTCGCTCGTGAATGTTCGCAATTTTCTCTAATGATCTGTTCGTTCGCTGTTTTAATTGCTCTTTCTTTTGGGAATAAAGTTCATACAATTGAAATAATTCGTATATCGTTAAACTTCCTACCAAAAAAATGGCAAAATAACTTAAAATACGAATACGTAATTTTCCTATCACCTTTTGAGATTCCCTGAAGCAAAGGTATTCAAACTACCTAACTAAGGACACATGGCCAACGAATTGAACCATTTTATCGACATCTGGCATTTTGATATTGATGTAGTATGTATAAACTCCTGGAGGGCAGTCAAGGCCTTCTGTTCCATAAGATCCGTCCCAACCAACTTCAAGGTTGTTGGTTTCGAAAACGACTTCGCCCCAACGGTTATAAATTAGCATATTGTAATTATAGGGATCAAAACCTACGGGAAACAATGGCTTGAAATGAGGGTTGAATGGGTCACCATCAGGAGTAAAGGCATTCGGAATATAATACAGGCCTCCTACTTGAGCACCAATGGTAATTTTCGTGCTATCCGAACATCCGAAAGAGGTTGATGCAGTTAAGGTAATTTCCGCCCCCGATTGGGTTCCTAGAAAGAAATGGGATGGCGAAAACTCTGTTGAAGTTTCGCCGTCGCCAAAATTCCAAAAATAGGTTACCCCTCCAATGCTTGTGTTGGTAAACTCCACCGTTTGAGAGGATTCTGTAAATACGGCTACATTGGAGGAAAACTCCGCCGTTGGAAAGCCTTCCGTGCAAACTGCGCTCAACATTGAAGCACTATCAACACACCCGTTCAACGTTCCCACAACAAAAATAGAATAACAACCTCCTGCCGCATAAAGATTCTGTACCGACGGACCACTTCCTGTAAAATTATTGGTAGAAACCCATTGATAGGTTGTATTTGGGTTAGGAGCATCAATGGACATGGTAACGTTTAATGGAATACATCCCCATGTAGTATCCAAGCTAAAGTCCATCACCGGAAGCGGTTTTATCGTTACCAATCCGTTGGCTAAATTACTCACACAATTGTTCAACGTATATTGAGCTTGATACGTTGTTGTTATCAACGGAGCTACCGTGATTGAATTCGTTGTTTGATTGTTAGGCGACCACAGAAACGTTCCTCCAGAAAGGTTTGGAACCGCTGTTATGGTGCCTGTCTCTCCATAACACATTACTAACGGTGCGATGGATAATACTGGAACAGGGTTCACGGTAACCGTTCCTGACGCTTGAGCGGTGCAACCCGTTAATGTGTAAGTTACTGAATACGTTGTTCCTGGTAATCCAGGGTTTACATTTATGGCTTGGGTTGTTTGATTATTGGACCATAAATAAGTTCCTCCAGGTAAATCCGGAGTAGCAATTAATTGGGTGGTGTCCCCGTTGCAAATGGTATCACTGTTGACCGAAACCGTAGGTGTTGGGTTAACGGTTACTAAAATCGAATCAGTATCAGAACAACCATTCCAAGTGTAAGTAGCGGTGTAGGAGGTTGTTTGCATTGGATTGACCGTTATCGAATTGGTGGTTTGACCATTACTCCAAGTCAAGGTTCCTCCCGCAGGCGAGGTTACCGCATTTAAGGTGGCAGATTGTCCGGAACAAATGGTTGCATCATTGACCGTCACCGTAGGAACCGGGGCAACAGTTGTGGTAATAGATGATGTGTTGCTACAGCCTTGCGCGTTCGTAACGGTTACCGTGAAAGTTCCTGCTGTTGTTATTGAAGCATTTGCATTTGTCCCGAGTCCGTTGTCCCAAGAATAGGTGCCGCCTCCGTTTGCGGTAACGTTAATCGCTGGTGCATTACAATCTATGATCGTCGTACCAGTATTATTGGTAATGCTTGGGTTGGGGCTTGGATTTACGGTTACTTGTGTGCTTGCGCTGACCGATCCACAATTCGAGTTAATCGTAACCGTATACGTTCCGGATGCAGCAGCCGTTGGATTTGCAATGGTAGGATTTTGTTGGTTGGAAGTAAACCCATTCGGTCCGGTCCAGCTGTAGGTATACACTCCTGCAAGCGGCAATGCCGGCGTAGGATTCGCGGATAAGGTTAAGTTTCCTCCGGCGCAAATAGGCCCGTTATTCGAAGCGGTTGCTGTTGGTGCGGCGCAACAGTTGATGTACATCCAAATCCTTCCAATGTTGTAAAACGTTTCTGACCAAATATTGGCCATTGGTTGACCTCCGGTTGGACAACTTTGCATTCCACTTCGCGAAAGGGTTGTTGGAAAACCAAGGATGCTTGTAACAAAATTCGGCGACCCATACGTGTTAACGCAATTTCCCCGAACACCATAAACCCCAATGATTTGTCCTGCGGTTACGGCAATATTGCAAGGAATGATTCCATTAGGTTGATTCGTGGCGCTAAATAATTGAACGAAATTATTCGTTGTGCCAGGAAATGCAGGCGGCGCAGCAGCATTAAAACGAACAACACGTACCGTCTGTAAGCCGTTGGATGCTGTCGTCGGAACCTCCAAACCACAAATGGTGAAATTCGTCGGGGCGGTAAAGTGATAGCCACGAATCATCCCTGAGAAGGTGTTTAACTGATTTCCAACACTGATTTGCGTTTGGGAAAACCCTTTATTACATAATACTGAAAGAACAATTAAGAATAGTATTTTTTTCATTGCTTCATCTATGTGTCAAATTTACATTACCCAAACGTTAATTCAATAGTTTACGTTGCTTTTATCGCAATAAATTTACGTGGCCTGTTAGAATAATTCGTTCTTGACCACCGTTAACCAATACAAAAGCAATCTTATACGTATAAGTTCCAGTAGGACAATCCAATCCTTCCAAACCGTAGGAACCGTCCCAACCTACTTGCATGTTATGCGTCTCAAACATCACTTCTCCCCATCGGTTATAAATCACCATCTCATAGCCCTCTGAGGATACTCCCGTTGAAAATGTTGGTAAAAACACCTGATTGAACTTGTCCCCATCCGGCGTGAACGTGTTCGGCACATAATACGTAGCCCCCAAATTCGCTGCAATCGTAATCGATGTACTATCCATGCAACCCATCGATGTGGAAGCAATCAAGGTAATCGTATACCCGTCGTTCGTCCCTTGGAACATGTGCTGAGGAAACTCATCGTTCGAAAGGTTTCCATCTCCAAAATTCCAAACATATCCCGTTGCTCCTATTGAAGTATTATTAAAGTTCACCGTTTGAGAAGGTTCTGTGAACGTTGAAGGATTGGCTTCGAATGATGCTACCGGGTAATCCTGAACACAAACCACACTGCTTTGAGTCAAACTATTAGCACATCCATTCATCGTTGCCGTCAGCGTTATATCATAACAACCTCCAACCGCAAATATCATTTGGCCGTTTGCCCCAACCGTGCCCGATGCTCCCGTTGATGTCCATGCATAGGTCGCTTGTTGACCCGT
>JAIXRC010000050.1 GCA_027485415.1 Cryomorphaceae bacterium
CGCTATCACTTGCAGGACTTTTGGTTGACGTAGTTGTAGTTTCCTTCGAGTCCTTTGCATCTTTACTATCCTCGTCTGCTTCGGTGTTTTTACCTTGTTTTCCTTTGGACGGGGAAGATTTGGTGTCTTTCTTGCTCTTATTGTTACGTTGTCTCCTTACAAGAGCAATCACTCCGTAAACAATAGAGGAGAGACATAAGACCGAGACAATTACCAGCAAAACTATAACCCATGTCGGAGTGTCTTCAAACATTGATGCAAAACGACAACACAGTATATATCATATGCAACAAACAAAATAGATATAGTATGTGCGCATTACAAATGTTAGATATATCGCATCTATAAATGCGTCGTTCTAAAAATAAAATTTAAAAGATAGGCATACCTAAATGCACATCAGGATGATAATGCATATAATTATTGCCGTAGTTCTCGGTTTGTTTATCCTTTGGTGTTTGAGGGGTAGCGGAGTACATGGTCCATCACAAGGAAATCCTCATATCATCAAGGTCGTGAGGCCTATGATGCCAGATCTATCTGAGAATCCTCAAAAGGTAAGTTTACCAATAAACACCATCCTTGAACAAGCTATGGCACCAGAGGCAATACAGCAGCCTATTCCAATGACAACTCCGTCAATGAATACTGTTCCGGACCTACAAACTCAATATAATCCATCTGTCGAGGCCATATCGTCAGATACAAACGGTTTGTCCAAAGATGACATCCAGGAAGCTGTCCCAATGACCCAAGACGCTCCAGCAAAGACCCCTCCGCCTCTCACAAACTACAATGCCTCGGATGAATACACAAGCATATCCAAGTTGTACCAACCGGACAAGTTCATGGACCAACTTCGAGGGATGGATATGTCGTCTAAAGACGTTCCAGCAGGTAGGCAATACGACGAGCGTTTTTCCGCAATATTAAAGTCTGCACGTTGACAAAAACAATAACGACAATAACAATATAGTATCATAATAATAACATCATTTTTTGGTTCTCTCCTATTGTGTATATTATCATTACTATAATAATGATGATTGTTATAATGATTACCTTTTATTAATGTAACTTAAAGGCATTGCTTGTAATGTATTTTATCTAATTATCCACATAGCATAGGATCCTTTTACTAAAATGAATGTTCAGGAGAGGCGTACTGACAATCGAGTGATAGTGGAGTCATTGATGACGATGACGGAATGTGAGGATTATTTAAGAGAGATCGAGCTGCGCTGGGAGCCGGAGAAGTTTTCGGAGAGTCAATCTGACGCCGAGACGGTGCAATGGGCGAAGCGCGGCCTAGGGCTAAGTAGCGGAGAGAATATGTCGATGCTGGCGGAGGCGGAGCTATCGGACTATATGAAGAGCGGTCGTGATGAGATAATGTTGTTATACCACAAAATGAAAACGCTGGACGGATACGATAGCGGGCTGAGCAACCGTTTGTGCAACCTGATGGGCCTGTACTGCTACTGCGAGAAGATGGTGCACAGTATGCACCGTGTGCGTCGTATAGCGACGGACGGAGCGAACCAGATACTGGTGTCTCCTACGAATTTTGAAAAGGTACCGATGCTACCGATGCCGATGCCGCTGGAGATGGAGAGCGAGGATGAAGCAGCGACGACGCAGTTTCAATCGTTGTTGTTGTACCTGCTAGATAAAGCGCAAGAGCTAGGGTATTATAAATACAACGGCGATGTATACACCCAGATTCTTGTATCAGGTCGGAAGACGTATGCGTGGCAACGTGTGTACGGCATCAAAGACTTTATCTACGACGTGACGGACAAAGAGACGAACCGTGAGCAATGGAAGAACCTGACGCACGGTAAGAACAACGCGACGTCAGCGGTGGAATACCTAGGAAGTTGTCGAGATGTGCAGTTTCCGGAGCTGAAGAAGGACCGAGGAGTGTTTGCGTTTCGAAATGGATTGTACTTTGCGCGTTTGGACAAGTACTGGGCGTATGGGAGCCAGGAATCACCACCCGCCGGAGTTGTAGCAGCCGCGAACTACATCGATCAGGACTTTCCCAGTGATCACTGCGCGGATGGAGTTAATACGGAGAACTGGTACGATGCGATTGCGACGCCGAACTTGCAGAAGATCCTGGATTACCAAGAGTTTCCGCGAGATGTGTGCGAATGGCTGTACGCGTTTCTTGGTCGTTTGATGTATGACGTGAACGAGAAAGACGGGTGGCAGGTGATTCCGTTTTGCAAGGGTCAGGCGTCAAGCGGGAAGAGCACGATTTTATTAAAGGTAGCGAAGAATTTTTACGACAAGGTGGATGTAGGAGTCCTAAGCAACAACATCGAGAAGAAGTTTGGCATAGGGGCGTTTTGCGACAAGTACATGTTTGTAGCGCCCGAGATCAAGGGGGATCTGCAGCTGGAGCAGGCGGAGTTTCAGAGCATAGTAAGCGGCGAGGATGTGCAGGTAGCGATCAAGCACTCTACAGCGCAGAGCGTAATGTGGAAGACGCCTGGTATTCTTGCCGGGAACGAGGTTCCGAACTGGACGGATAATTCAGGTAGCATAACCCGTCGCATAGTGATCTGGGATTTTGTCAAGTCGGTGGAGAACGGGGAGATGGACCTTGGAGACAAGCTGAACAAGGAGCTAGCATATATAATCGTAAAGTGCAACCGTGCGTATCATGCCAAGGTGCGGGAGGTTGGGAAGGACAACATATGGCAGCACTTGCCGCAGTATTTTGTGGACCGTCGCGCGGAGCTGCTAGCGAGCACAAACACTCTAGTGTCGTTCATCAAGAGCGACCAGGTTCTCCTAGGGAAGAGCCTGCACGTGCCGTTTGACCTGTTTCGTTCAGCGTTCAACCAGTATTGCCAGGACAACCACTTGGTGAAGCCCAAGATCAACCGGGAATACTGGTTTTACCCCTTTCGTCAATTTGGTCTCATCGAGGACATGGCCTCTGCGCGCATGTATCGCGGGAGCATGATGACCACGAAATGGGTCCTCGGCATTGACATTCGAAGCAGCGAGGCGGAGATTACCATGTAAAAAAGGGATCCTTTTCTTATTTTTTTATGAAAAATGATGATATAAAAATGATGATGATGATAAAATGATGATGACATAGATACATGCCAAAACCAAGGCTAAAAGGAATAGAGACATAAAAACGGAATACACCGTATAAACATCGTCATATATGACGTAATCCTTTGAATGCATGATGTCAATCATTGCCTTCATATTTGCGACATCGGCGCATCTGTCGTGTGTTTTGAATCTATAATGGAAGCACTGTTTGTTTTTGCCGTGACTATTGTGCCTACCAAATGTGCCCGGATACGGTGAGGTGACATCTATTCTGTGTATTCTGAACGGGACAACATCAAGTACATTCTGCAAATATGTGTTTAAAATAACATCATCTTCTCTATATTGATTGGCCATATCGAGAACCTGACGTTTATCATGCAATAATGTTTGAACCAGGTTGTAAGAAATAAAGTATCCAGATCCGGAAGCGTGGTTTTTCCCCTTGTACGTATAATACGATCCTCCAAACCCAGGACTATGTTCATTGATAATGCTTGGCAGGAATGATAGAAATGTGGACCAGTCAATACAACTTGATAAATTGGTTCTGAAAATGTAGTCATATGTTATTCCTTGATCATTTAGATACTGAAAAGCCGCCATTGTCTTGTGAATAAGGCAATTTACAGACTCTTCAAAAGGGAAATAGAGATCATTTTCATATGATTGAGAATGTGAGTTTTTAATGATGTTGTTATTGTTGTTGTACAAGTAGAATATCTGCAAGTCCGGCCTAATACTCTTGTTCCAATGAGAGACCCAAAGTTGTTTGAACTGATCATAGCAACCACCATTGTCGTGATGTGCAATCACGAGAACAATACACTGATAATGCATGAATGTTTCTATTTTTCTTAACACAAGAATAATATTATTAGTATAATGTATTAGTATAATTATTATAATGATAAACATAGTGAAACAAACTGGATAAAAATATGCAAATAATATACGTGATATATCCCTGAAACCACAGACGACAAGGCGCACAGCAGCTACTCTTATACTCTGGTACCATAGCGGACGCGTATAGTTTTTGCTCTAAAGTTTTTGTATTTTATGACCAGGCTTGGAAGGCCAGTTCAACAAGATGACCTCCTGTTGATTTTGATTGAGTTGAACTTGTTGACGTTTATGTAGGATCTGTTGTTTTTTTGGCAATAACTTTTCATCCTTATTCTTATCATTGTTAATAGCGAGTTGCTTGAGTTCTCTCAGGCATTCGCTTGCGTTGTCTCCCTCGTTTCTCATTCTACGAACACAGTATGTCCTGACAAGAGGGTCCCGCCATAAGCCAGGTAGTTTTTCGGGTTTTTTCAAAGCTAGGTGGTCACTTATCTTCTTGACATGTTTCAAGATTCGGTTCCTATTCTGCGTGATTTCAAACGTTGCCAGGTACTGATGAATGAATTTCTTCAACTGTACAATAAATGGCGTTGTAGTTGTTGCCAAATTGAATCTTAAGAAAGTTTCAATGAGGTTAGACAATTGCGCAAACATGAGGTTCTTTACTAGCTGTTCCTTTTGTTTTGCGCCCAAGTGAGGGTCTAATTCATGTGATTCGGAGAAGTCGATAAACATCAGTTTCCCTTTATACGAAACGATGTTCTCTGCGTGCACATCTCCATGATTTATCCCAGTTTTCAAAAGTGACAATAGCAGCTTGTGAATCTCTTGGCACTTTTGTTTTGTTAGGTAGGTATCACCCTGTTTTTCAAGGATATCTTTCAAGGTCACCCCACGTCCCATGTGGATCATGTATAATTGAACAATAGACTCGTTTTTGTGTTGTTGTGTTGTTGTGTTGTTGGATTGTTTTGTAAAGGTTCCACCAGATTGCTTTGTAAAGATGCCGTGTCCGAGGACGGGTACGGCGAAACCGGCCTTTGCTGCTTTAGAGTGCAAGGTGCCTTCATTTCTTGCAGCATCCAAATCTGCTTGATTGCTGAGCCTAAGCGTCTTAAGAACGGTGTCATCTGTACACACGTACGCAACACCCTTTGTTCCCGATGCCAAGACGTTTTTGATCGTGCAATTGTGTATCTTTGTACTAGCATTTAGAACGGGTATATTATGAGATTGAAACATTTATAAAGCAACAATGTCCAAATATGTTTCTATATGGAGAGAAATTATCCACAAACTCGCTGGCAGATTGTGTCAAGATACGTCTTACGAAGACCGCGCAATGCAAACGCATTCAGTGCCTTTTGAACTGCGCACATTATGATGTCATCGATAAGAACATTTACATTCGATTCAATAAATTGATTTTGAATACATGACAACAATAATTCATCAAGGCAGTCAATCATGTTTCCAATGGAAATCATACTAAACATTGGGAGTACGTGTGTGGCAATTATCTTGGAGAGAATTACGCTAACCTCTGTAGGAATGGAGCCAGCATTAAGCGCATAGAAGCGAAATTCGGCTTCATCAATCCCACTTTCACGGAACTGTTGTAAGACTGTCTTGCATACAGTATCCGTGAGATGATCCCACGCGGCAGTCCGGCGGTCAGACATGGTCTTGTCCATAATAATTATTATATGTATATTATGGATAATAGTATAACCGTAACAGGCCACCTTGTATTACATGGCTCTTCAAGTAATTTTAATGTGTAAAAATGTAATCCTGTAATTATCACATAGGCTTGAGAGAATCAAAGCATTGCTTGACATTTGGGAACTGCTTACAAATACTTGCGGCGAGACCAGGTACATTTCCAACAAATGTTTCAAATTCTGTTGGGTTTGACGCCTTTGAGTCCTTCATAAAGTACTTGATGTTGCTCACGGAGAACTTTTTCTTGCTTGCCTGAAGTTCGGTGGGCTTTCTAGCCTTGATCGAGGTGAACACGTGCTGCCTCGTGCTGGTGTCGGTATCGTTGTTTCCCAGGCAAGTCTCTGAGACCTCGAGCTTTGCAAATGAGAGGGCTTGGAGAAAAGCATCGGCGAGATCATCCTTCTTCTTGTGATTTGTAAAGGTTTTCAATGATGCTTCTTGATTCTCCTTGGACGCAAAGAACTCTTGTTCACTGACAATCTGGCGCGTCGCTGCGATTGCGGCCTTTTTGCGGAGAGAGTATGCTTCTTTGGATGATCCCGCAAAGTTGCACTTGACCAGCTTCAATTTTTCTTTTGGCGAAACTAGGAGGATACGGTATTTTTCCTTGGCCACAAAGTACATATGAAGATAAGCTTCTACCCGTACCATGGTCTTGTTTCTGCCAGGCTGTTTTTCTATGAGCACTGTATTTACCACAACGTTCCAGGCTGCGATAAGGCCATCCAGAAGCGATGCGAGTCTCTTTGGTAGAAGATCATACGATCCGGATGGTATGGCCAAGACATCCCAGGCAAGGACTTGGAGAACCTTGTCTGGTGACAATGCCACGAGACAATATGCCAGGTTCTTGGTGCCAATGTCAAAGCTAGCGATCACTGTAGACATGGCGCTCTCTTGGTAATTTTGGTAATTTTGGTAATCTTGGTAATTTTGGTAATAATAGTAATAATAATATTACAGCAAGAGCTTATGTATGTTCGGACATGAATGGAAGCAATCTATATACAGCGTGCTTAAAGAGACAACAAATGAATGAACAAATGAATGAGCGAGATCAACTAGTATATAAAATATTATAGAGAGAGCATCATGGATGGATTGGTAGAGTTCCTAGCCGATTGTCCGATGTTGAAGGGCATCCTGGACACATACGCCCAATCATTATTGGGCACGATTGCACGTGACTACAAACTGAACATTGCCGAGCTTGCAGAGTACTACAATGTAGCTATACCCGAAGAGAGGAAAAGCCTTGAGGAAGAGGCTGATAAAAACAAGGAGGTCGCTGAGATGCTGGAACTGAAGGAGAATTCACTGAAGCATTCACACTTGCCAGTAAGGTGGCTGGTGGTTGGATGTGATTACTGTGCAAAACATGGGAATGTATTGTGCAATGAATGATTTGTTTACTTAAAGGCAAATGCATATATGTAGTTCAACCTGCAATGATATCATCAGAATATACTTGAATTCTGAAGCCTAGGGGTTTAAAGCCTACATCAAAAACAAAAAAGCAAAAGCTCCCATAATATCAATATATCAATATATTGGTTATATTGTAGTTTTTACTTTGTATTGTTATTGTGTTTATTAGTTTGTTGTGGTTTATATAGCCTTGTTTTTGTAGCATCTTATTGTTTAGTTAGTTTGCCTAGTTTAGTTTATTGTCCTGTTTGTTTAGTTTGTTTATTTTTCTAGTAAAAAATGGATCGTTTTCACAAGGCGCCCAACAAGGCGATTGAGAACGTCCTGGTGAAAAAGGTATACCAGGCGGAGGAGCGTTTGAAGGGCGTCCTGAAGAATCCGTACCAGCCCGCGGGTGTTCGCTTCATGATCTTGAAGGAGCTCACAGGTCCTGGGTGCATCCTAGCGGACGATATGGGTCTTGGCAAGACGGTCATGACGGTTGCGTTCATCCTGGGCATGCACGAGCCTGGCCAGGCGCCTACCCTGGTTGTTGCGCCCAAGAGCGTATGTCCTCAGTGGAAGGACGAGGTTCACAAGTTCAGCGATCTGAAGTGCGCCGTTTATGATCGTGGCAACGTTCCTGATGATATTGATGTTCTTGTTGTATCTTATTCATTTTTTATGAGAGAATCGTGTCTTGGGACCGGGATGTTTCTCAAAAAGTTTCACAGGGTCATCCTCGACGAGGCTCACTTTGTGAAGAACTTCAACACCGTGACAAGCAAGCACATTCGCGAGCTGCAGGCGCCCAAGCGTCTGTGCCTATCTGGCACGCCCATCCAGAACGACCCCAAGGACCTGTTTTCCCTGGTGCGTTGGATTTATCAGGAGGAGCCCAACCTGATCGGCAAGCTCAACATGTCGAGTCGCTGCAAGACCTCGCGCATGCAGTGCATCGAGTACATCCGCAACAACATGATCATGCGCCGGACCCTGGACGACGTGAGCAGGTACAACGCCAGCCTCACCCTTCCCGGCCTGGATGTCAAGGTGGTACGTATTCCGTTCACGAACGCCGAGGAAGCCCTGCTGTACCAGCATGTCGAGGAGATTGCCAAGGAGCGCATCAAGAACGTGTTGAAACAGTACAACACCCAGGGTAACATGGACATTCTGGAGGCGCTGTTGCGATGCCGCCAGGTGTGCATTCACTCCAAGCTCTTCACGGACGCAGCAAGGGAGCAGGAAGGTGTTCACAACAAATGGAAGGTGCCAGCTCGCTTCTTGAAGGACGGCTTCCA
>JAIXRC010000079.1 GCA_027485415.1 Cryomorphaceae bacterium
AGATGCCTCTGAAGTGGATGCTGCCACCGAAAAACTGGACACAGTGATCGAAAAACATGCGACATCAGGAATCACCATTACGAACAATATTAAAATTGGGAACATCTTCCGGGATATTTCCTTGTTTGCTGCAGAACATCAAGCTGAACTGATCTTTATGGGTACCCATGGGGCGTCGGGTTGGCAAAACATTGTTGGAAGCCATGCGCTCCGTGTTGTAACAAGCTCTCCAACTCCATTTGTAATTGTGCAGTCTAAGGCCATTAAAGTTGGAGGATATTCAAAAATCATCGTTCCCCTTGATTTGCACAAAGAAACGAAACAAAAACTAACCGTTGTTTCGAAGCTTGCCAGTTATTTTAATTCGGAAATTCACATTGTTACTCCCGAGGAATCTGATTCTTATCTTAAACACCAGGTAGAAACCAATATTATGTTTGCCGAAAGTTATTTCAAAGGACTGAATCTTTCTTTGGTTTCTCGCATCCTTCCTGGAAAAGACTTTGATAAAGAAGTGGTGCGATATGCCGTGAGCGAAGACGCGGATTTAATTGCAATTATGAACCTGAATAGAACAAGTATCTTAAGTGTTTTCAGTACGAGTTTCGAACAGTTCATTATCTCCAACGACGCCATGATTCCTGCGCTCATTTTGAATCCGGTGGAAACAACCGAGATTTACGGAGCCTGGTTTGACTAATTTCCATGCACAACCTTATTACGCTTGATGATTTTATCTTGCAGAGACCGCAAGATTTTCCCTATGATGTGAAAGAATTAAGCGCTATCCTTGAAGGCATCGCCGTTGCCTCGAAAAGCGTTAGCGAAGATATTCGCAAAGCGGGCTTAGTTGATCATGTTCTCGGAGCGCAAGGAAACACCAATATTCAGGGTGAATCTCAGCAGAAATTAGACGTTTTGGCCGACGAAGCTTTTATTAATGCCTTCTCCTCCAGTGGTGTGATTTGTGGCATTGCCTCTGAAGAAAACGACAACTTTGTTGCCTTTAATTCGGAGCGCGCTGCTTTCGGAAGTTATGTGGTGCTTTTCGATCCCCTAGACGGTTCTAGCAACATTGACGTTAATGTTTCTATTGGAACCATTTTCTCGGTTTACCGAAGAGTGTCTCCTCTTGGTAGCCCTGTCACGCTGGATGATATGCTCCAGCCTGGTACGGAACAAGTAATGGCAGGTTACGTCCTTTACGGTTCTTCTACCATGTTGGTTTATTCTTCTGGTAATGGTGTAAATGGATTCACCCTAAAACCATCCACCGGTGAGTTTTGCCTTTCCCATGCTAATATGCGAATGCCCGAAAACGGTCGTCTTTATGCCATGAACGAAGGTAACATTCAAGAATGCGAACAAGGTTTGGTGCGCTACATTCAATATTGCCAAAGCCGTGAGAACCAAACAGGAATGCCATATTCCGGAAGGTATATAGGATCACTGGTGGCGGATTTTCATCGTAACCTTATCAAGGGGGGTATTTACATTTACCCATCGGTTCCCGCTTCGCCCGAAGGCAGGTTGCGCTTACTTTACGAATGCAATCCGCTTGCCTTCATTGCGGAGCAAGCCGGCGGATTAGCTACTACTGGTCGACAACGCATCTTGGACATTGTACCTGCGCAATTGCATCAACGCGTACCTTATTATGTTGGCTCTAAATTGATGGTGGAAAAAGCCATGTCTTTTTTGGGGTAATTATCCCCTTCCTTACCGAGCTTTGCATACCTTTGCAATCCGCATGGAAAAATCCTCGGCGCTTTCGCTAGCACAACAATCCCCCGAAGTAAGTTCAACGCTTCAACACTTGCGTAGCGGGGAAAAAGCGTTGTATTGGGAAGGATTGCAAGGTTCATCGATTGCGCTTTTCGCAACAGCGCTCAGTAAAATTAAAGAAGGAAAACACCTCTTTATCCTCGATGATAAAGAATCGGCCGCCTATTTCCTCAACGACTTACAGGCGTTGTACAACGACCCCAATAAAGTGCTTTTTTTTCCCGCTTCGATGAAGGTTCCCTATCAATTGGAAGCGACCGATAATGCCAATGTCGTTTATCGCGCTGAGGTGTTAGAGCGTATGAATTCGGATAAGTCGCTGCTCGTAGTGACGTATCCTGAAGCCTTGTTTGAAAAAGTACCCACCCAAAAGAAATTGGTCAACCATACCATGAAACTCGAAGTGGGTAAGGAATATTCCATGGATTTTTTGAATGAACTTCTTTTGGAATACGGGTTTGAACGCGAGGATTTTGTTTACCAACCCGGACAGTTCGCCATTCGAGGAGGAATATTGGACGTTTTTTCCTTCTCCTCCGATCAACCTTACCGTGTGGAATTCTTTGGAGACGAAGTAGAGTCGGTTAGAGGCTTTGATCCTTCAACGCAACTCTCCCAAACGAATTATGCCTTTTTCAACATCATTCCCAACGTGCAGTCCAGCCAACTGTTAGAAGAAGTCGCTGATTTATTTTCGTATCTGGGTCCTGAAGCGCTTTGTTGGATTCATCATCAAGACGTTTTGGAGGACACCCTTCAGAAAATGTTTGAAAAGGCGGATAAGTTATACCAAGAATCCAAATCCCCAATTGCCTTAACCCCGCCTCAAGCCCTTTTCCTCGACAAAGATCAACTGCAACAGGCATTAAACCTAAGACCCAAGATTCTTTGGGGCCAAGGGTCGAAATCGTATACGGCATCAACCATTCCTTTTCAGTGCATTCCTCAACCTTCGTTCAATAAGAATTTTGATTTGTTGCGTTCAGATCTCGAAAATTACCGCTCCTTGGGATACGATTTACATTTCTTTTCGAATCAGCCACGACAGCTCGAACGCCTGGAACAAATTTTTGAGGATACCGGTGAGCCCATCTCCTTAATCCGAAATCATTTCGCCTTGCACGAAGGGTTTATTCTGCCCTCCTTGAATCTGCTTTGTTACACCGACCATCAGGTTTTTGAACGATATCACCGTTTTCAATTGAAAGAAGGGTTCCGGCAAGCGAGCCAAGCGTTGACCCTTAAAGAGTTGTACAACCTGCAAAAAGGAGATTACGTTACCCATATCGACCACGGGGTGGGCATGTTTTCGGGGTTGGAAACCATTGATGTAAACGGAAAACCTCAAGAGGCCGTTCGTTTGGTCTACAAAGACGGCGACGTACTTTACGTAGGGATTCATGCTTTGCATCGGATTTCAAAGTTCACAGGCAAGGAAGGGTCCATCCCCAAGGTGAATAAACTTGGAACCCAAGCATGGGCAACGCTGAAGAATAAAACCAAGAAGAAAATTAAAGAGCTGGCCTACGACCTTATCCAATTGTACGCCAAGCGAAAAGCCCAACCAGGCTTTGCTTTCGCCCCTGATTCTTATTTGCAAAATGAATTGGAAGCCTCTTTCATGTACGAGGATACTCAAGACCAATTCAAAGCCACCCAAGAAGTAAAAAAAGACATGGAGTCTTCCCTGCCCATGGACCGCTTGGTCTGCGGTGATGTGGGATTTGGGAAAACCGAAGTTGCCATTCGTGCAGCATTTAAAGCCGTTTGCGATGGCAAACAGGTCGCCGTTTTGGTGCCTACCACCATTCTGTCCATGCAACACTATCGAACCTTTACAGAGCGCTTGAAAGAATTTCCATGCACGGTGGATTATATCAACCGATTCAAATCGGCTAAAGAAACTTCCGACACCCTTGAAAGGCTAAAAGCTGGAAAAATTGATATCCTTATTGGCACCCACGCCGTGGTGGCTGGAAAAGTTAAGTTCAAGGATTTGGGGTTAATGATTGTCGACGAAGAGCAGAAATTCGGCGTGGCCGTTAAAGACAAACTAAAAACCTTGCGCGCTACCGTTGATACCCTTACTTTGACGGCAACACCGATTCCACGGACCTTGCAGTTTTCCTTGATGGGAGCAAGGGATTTAAGCATCATCAACACCCCTCCTCCCAACCGCCAACCGGTATTGACGGAAATCATCTCCTTCGAAGAAGAAATCATCCGTGATGCTATTTCCTACGAGGTAAGCCGCGGAGGCCAAGTCTTTTTTGTCAACAACCGCATTTCCAATTTAACGGAAATATCCGGGCTTTTGCAGCGCCTTTGCCCAGGACTTAGAGTAGGCATCGGCCACGGTCAAATGGACGGCGAAAAGTTGGAAAAAGTGATGATGGATTTCATGGAGGGTAATTACGATGTCTTGCTCGCAACGACCATTATTGAATCAGGAATTGATATTTCCAATGCCAACACCATCATCATCAACGAAGCGCATTCCTTTGGTCTAAGTGATTTGCACCAGCTGCGAGGCAGGGTGGGAAGAAGCAATAAAAAAGGCTTTTGCTACCTCATTGCGCCGCGCTTCAGCGTATTGAATTCCGAGGCACGTAAACGCCTCGAGGCCCTGGTGCAGTTTTCGGACCTGGGAAGCGGATTCAATATCGCCATGAAAGACCTCGATATTCGTGGAGCAGGGAACATGCTGGGAGGGGAACAAAGCGGCTTCATCTCCGAAATTGGTTTTGAGATGTATCAAAAAATCCTCAACGAAGCCCTGCAAGAATTGAGAGAATCGGAATTCAAAGAGCTGTTCGATGAACGCACGACCGATAGTTTTCAAGCCTATGTGAACGAATGCGTTTTTGAGTCTGACTTCGAGGTGCGCTTGCCCGATACCTACGTGAACAACGTTGCCGAACGCTTGAGCCTCTACCAGGCCATGGACAACCTAAAAACCGAAGAAGAATTGGAACTTTTTCGCAAAGAGCTCATCGACCGTTTTGGTCCCTTGCCAAAGGCGGGAAAGGAACTCTTATTTTCCTTTCAATTGAGGTGGTTAGCGCAACAATTGGGCATGGAACGAGTGGTGGTCAAGTCGGGTAAATTGGTGGGGTCTTTCATTTCCAATCCCCAATCTCCGTTCTATGAAACCGAACAATTTACGGAAATCCTTCACCGCATCAATGCCCTTGGCAACGGATACCGCCTGGTGCAAAAAGACGATCGACTTCGCCTTCACATGGAACCCATCGCCCATATAAAAGATGCTTACGAGAAACTTGCGATGTTGAAAGGCGATTTAACTTAAAAAGGGCAAGGCCGATTCTTTGATTTGTTTTGAGAGTCCTACAATACTGTCAATACTATCGATCTCAAATTTTCCTCCGATTAATTCTATTGAATATTTTCCGCGATTAGAGGTAATTCGGCCAATGGTCTTCTTCTGATTATCATCAACTAAAATCATGAAGTTATTTTTATTGTCCCTGTAAGAAATTCTTGTTGAATCAATTTTTTTAAATGAGGTAAGAAGTATGGTTTTGACAGCATGATAAATTTTTAGCTCTTCTGCTGTAGTTATTACAATTCCGCCATTTTTGGATTCTAATTCAATTAACTTAGGAAGTGCAGATTGAATGGCATTTGAATTTATTGCCTCAAAAATTTTATCTCGAATAGGCTTCGTTAGTCTTTTTCCATCAGACTTTAACATCCTATTAAAAATAGCTTCAATTAGTTTATCAGAAGGGTCAGACAATTCATTAACTAAAGCGTCTTCAAATCCTTGAAGAAAAAAGAACTCTTGAGCTTCTTCAAGAACCAATTTTAATTCATCTTTAATCGCATTTTTATGAAATCTTGAGAAGGATGAAATTAATTGTTCATTGATTTCATTAAAATCTAGAACAAGAAAGGGAATAGGATAAAGACCAATATTTGGCTGAGAATCGTAACTGCAATAAAACCTCCAGATCATTCCATTAGTTAATATTCCTAGTTTTGAACTCTTAGTTTGGTTAAAATATCCATTTAATTGAGCGGCATCTTTTTCGTTCAACGGTTTAGCAAATTTTTTGCATTCGATAATTATACTCGGCTCATTTGCCTTCATCATCGCAACCCCTATATCTGCTTTGTCATTCTTTTGGCCCCAACCAGCATTTATTTCTGTAAGCATATCGCGAGGGTCACGGCTGTAACCCAGAATTTCCAGAAGTGGTTCGATAAGGTACATTCTCGTTTGAGCTTCATTGGTGCAATTAATTTCCATTCTAGAAAAATCGAATTTCAAAAGAGCTTTTTTAACGGTTGCAGATATTGCTTTATTTACGGCCATCAATAATATTGTTTTTTCAAAATTAACCAGAATTATTTTTTATCCGAGTAGGAGAAGGTAAAAAACCAAATATTACGTCAATTAAGACTAATTTTATCATGAATAATTTCACAACCAAATGCAAACATATCAGAACTACATTCTCGGACAATGGGTGAGCGGGCAAGGGTTAGAAACCGAACAATTTCACGCCATTACCGGGGAAAAAATTGGCGAAGTTTCCAGCGCAGGGATTGATTTTTCCGAGGTGCTGAACTATGGACGATCCATCGGAGGGAATCTCCTGCGAAAAATGACCTTTCAAGAGCGAGGACGCATGCTCAAAGCCCTTGCGATGTATTTACTGGAGCGCAAAGAACACTATTATGCCGTAAGTGCCATGACAGGTGCCACCCGCATCGATTCTTGGATTGACATCGAAGGAGGCATTGGTAACCTCTTCGCCAACGCTTCGCTGCGCCGTCAGTTTCCGGATTTACCTTATTATGTCGACGGAGTTGCCGCCCCCCTTTCAAAAAACGGAACCTTTATTGGGCATCACATCATGCTACCAAAACAAGGCGTGGCAGTACACATCAACGCATTTAATTTTCCCATCTGGGGAATGCTGGAGAAAATCGCGGTCAACTTAATGGCCGGGGTACCCGCCGTGGTAAAACCCTCCGAATACACCAGCTTCTTAACCGAAGTGGTGGTCCGCGACATCGTTGCCTCCAACATTCTTCCCGAAGGGTCCTTGCAATTAATCGTCGGTTTAGGTAGGGGTATCCTTGACCACGTGCAAACAGAAGACGTAGTAACCTTTACGGGCTCCGCCAAAACGGGTAAAATCCTAAAAGGCCTTCCGCAAATTGCCGACCGTAGCGTTTCCTTTAATTTGGAAGCGGACTCTCTCAATGCGTGCATTCTCGGCGAGAAAGCGGTTCCCGGAACGGCGGAATTTGACCTGTTCATCAAAGAGGTAAGCAAGGAAATTACCGTTAAGGCAGGACAAAAATGTACGGCGGTGCGCAGGATTTTAGTGCCTGATTCCCTCATCGATGAGGTGCAATTGGCCCTCACAAAACGCTTGGCTTCGACGACCGTCGGTGATCCTTCGGTGGAAGGGGTGCGCATGGGAGCTTTGGCTACAAAATTACAGGTGGAAAGGGTACGGGAAAACGCACAAATTTTAGCAAAATCCCAGTCGATCGTATTCGGTTCCCTTGACGAGGTTTCGGTTCAAGGAGCGGATGCCAAGCGTGGCGCCTTCTTTTCGCCGGTGTTGTTCCGCAACGATCAACCCTTCGTGCAAACTGAGGTCCACGACTTAGAGTGTTTTGGGCCGGTTTCAACCTTGATGCCCTACCGAACCATGGATGAAGCGATTACCTTGGCGCGCATGGGCAAGGGCTCGTTGGTATCGTCTATTGTAACCCCCGACGATTCAGAAGCCTTGGATTATGTGTTGGGCGCTGGTAGTATGCACGGACGGGTTTTGGTCCTCAACGAACGCTGCGCCAAGGAGAGCACGGGCCATGGTTCGCCCATGCCTTTACTTACCCATGGAGGCCCTGGACGAGCGGGTGGTGGTGAAGAAATGGGAGGTAAGCGAGGCGTGTTACACTACATGCAGCGCACCGCTATTCAAGGACATCCTTCCACCATTACTAGAATCACTCAACAGTTTCAAGTGGGGGCGGATATGCCCGAAGCGAACCCGCATGTGTTTAGAAAACATTTCGAGGAGTTGATTATCGGGGAAACGGTGTTCACCCATAAACATACGGTCACCGATGCCGACATTGTGAATTTCGCCAACGTTTCTGGGGATAATTTCTATGCGCACATGGATGCCACCTCGTTGGAAGGAACGATTTTCGAGCGCCGCGTAGCGCACGGGTATTTTGTGCTATCCAAAGCAGCAGGACTTTTCGTGGATCCTAAAAAAGGGCCGGTGTTGTTGAACTACGGATTGGATGAGGCGCGGTTTACCAAACCGGTTTACCCGGGTGCGACGCTGGGAGTGCGTTTTACCGTGAAAGAAAAAATCGATCAAGAAAAACGCAGCGAGGACGACATTGCGAAAGGAATTGTAAAATTCTTGGTGGATGTGTACGATGAAACGGGAGAAACCGTAGCATTGGCTACGATCTTAACAATGGTGCGCAAATTGGATCAGCACGCCTAATTTTCTTCCCGCGTCAGTGGTTAATCACGGTTCCTATTCCGTAACAAAGTAGCATCCGCGGAGGGGAAAGCAATTGCTTTGACCAGCGCTTAAAATGGTCTGTGATTTCTGTGCTTTCCTCAGAAAAAAACTCGGTCTCTTGGTCACTTAAGTTATCATTCCAAAAGGAAAAATCCATGACTTGCAATGATCTTGGAGTCTTAGTTTCCCAAACCAATATTTTATTCACGCTAAATTCTGGATACTTTTGGGGGTCCTTGAAGGTGGTATCCAACCGTTGGTGGTGCTCATCGTAGTATTGCAACGTATATGGTGCTTGGTCCTCCGATGGATCTAAGGCAAAAACCGTATCAATGGAAACAACTCGTTTTAAAAACTTTCCTACATTGTGTGAAAAATTTCCGAACAACACCAATTGAGGTTCCTCTACTTCAACCCATATGTATTTGGTTTTAGTGAGCTTAACCAGGTTTTCTCCTGGATTGGCTCGTTCCCAAGCCCTTTTTAGCTCAAGATAACCAGAAGAATCTCCGTGATCTAAATTCATAACCCAATCGCCCAGTTCCCAATATTTTGCAACGCTATCCCCATCCCAATAATAATGTTGAACGTTCAGTGCAGAATCAATCCATTGTTGAAACGTTTGTTGTGTTTTGACGGGTAACCATTGTTCAAAATCTTGGTCCATAATGTATAGAAAATCCCCTGTCTCTTGCACAACATACCGAACCTTTCCGCTCGCTCGTTCGCTTTCGTATTGCATCGCCTCGGGAAATATTAATGGGGGATATTTGACCTTGGGGCGCTCTGGGTTCAAAATTTCAATTCCTTTTAAATCAATATATTTTTTCGAGGAATAATCCCTGTTTTGGGGGTTGGTTTGCTCTTGTTGAGCCATTTTCATCCATTGTTTCGTTTTTTCTTTGGAAATCTTAATTGGAATCAAAGCATTATCCCTATTTACAAAATCCATGAATTTTGCAAGGTCCAACTCGTAGGCACACAGATCTCCTGTTGAACGGTGCTGAATAAAATGTATGACCCCTTGATTGTAAACCCCGTCTTCCAAGATCAGCCGATCGGTGCCTCTTAAGGAATAAAAATGCTTTAACTCTTTCTCCACGGCCCATTTTCCTTCCGAATTTTGCCACATCCTTTTAAAATTGACCGAATCACTGCTGTGGAGCTCGAGAATTTCTTGAACCACCCCTTCACTGTATCGAAAATCGTCCGAATTCTCTCCCAAGGGGGCGGTGTAGATAGTGTCTCTGTTTTTAAGCGCCTCTATCCATTGCTCATAAGCAATTGGCGCTCTTAAAACATACGACATCGTGCTGTCATGAATAAAAAAAAGGGATTGAATCTCGTTAAATTCAATGAGAAAGTTGGTGTCCAATGAAGGTAAGAATTCATCGTCTTGAGAAATCAACGGATAGAACGAGCGGTTATCCGGAGCAAGATCATGCAGCTTCCAAACATTCGCCTCTAGAATATTCATGAGGCTCCCCGGAATTTTTTCATCGAAAAACCATTTGTTTTCCGAAACATTATCAATCCGATAAAAATTCTGTCCAAAGGCTGTATAAAGGAACACCGAAAAAATACCTGCCCATGCCGCGATTTTCACTTTAGCTTTTTCTTTAACTAAAGGTTAACCTCATGAATTGGTTACAACTTACTGCCAAAACTCCCAACTCTTGAGCGCTTGTGCGTGGAGCATCGGAAGTCCATTTAATACCGAAGCTCCTTGAAGCCGCGCTTTATGCAGCAAGTTGGTTTCTTCGGGATTGTAGATTAAATCCACCACCAAGTGACGTTCACTTATTCCCTTGAGATCTTTGAGTGGGCAAGCGTCTGAGTGCGGGTACATACCCACCGGAGTGCAATTAACGATGAGTTTACAAGCCGACAGCATCGCCTCATTGACGACTTCGTAAGAAAACACATTAGGACCGGTGCCATTCCTACTAACATAATTAACCTGAATTCCAAGGGATTTTAAAACATGGGCGACAGCCTTAGAACTTCCCCCAGTTCCCAATAGTAGCGCGCGTTCGTGTTCGAAGGTTAAAAAAGGTTTGATGGACTGGTGAAATCCGTGGGCATCGGTATTATGGCCCAGGGCCTTACCCTCTCGGAAGGCGATAGTATTAACGGCGCCAATCGCGCGTGCTTCGGGAGTGAGTTCCTCCAAATAGGCAAGGATGCTTTCCTTGTAAGGAACGGTAACATTCAGTCCTTGGAAGCTTCCATCCAAGAAAGGGCGGACTTCCTTGATAGAGACTAATTCAAGCAGATGATATTCGGCATCGATAGCATTGGATTGAAAATAATCTTTGAAAAAAGCAGGAGAAAAACTGTGTTGAAGGGATTTCCCCAAGAGACCGTATTTTTTCATAGGATTATCGCGGTTGTCTTATCCTCGTTTTAGGACAATTTGTGTTTACTTGACAAAGGACTCCTTAATTTTCTTAGTGAAAAACGCTATTGAGCCTATATACACACAAAAATAAAGGAATCCGTCGATTAGATACTTTTGCTTTCGTATTTTTACGAAAAAAAATTATGAAGCCAATCTACTCCTTTTTATTCTGCCTTTCATGGATGTTCTCGGCCATTCACGCTCAAAACAATCGGAGCATTTTACTGGAATGGGAAAAGATGTCAAAAGAAAACTTGCCGAGCATTCAAACGCCTCGAATTCAAGCCAACAACGCCGGATATTTTTCCCTTAATACCCAAGGTTTGATTGATGCTTTTCAAGGAATCACTTATCGCGAAGGACAACGAAACGGGTTTGTTGCCGAAGTTCAATTCCCTTATCCGGATGGGACTTTGCACACATTTACGGTGAAAAGGAATCAAACCATGCATCCGGAGTACAATGCGAAGTTTCCAGAAATCATGACCTTCGACGCCTACCCCACCGATGGCTCAGGAGCCTATGGAAAATGGGATATTACACCGTCCGGTGTGCATGCCATGATTTTTATTCCGGGACAAAGCACCGTGTTCATCGACCCCTTGTTTGAAGGCGACGCAATGCATTATGTGGTTTATCGGAAAAAGGACTTTACAACGGACAAGCAGGTACTTTGCGACGTGCAAGAAGCGCTCGAAATGAAACCAGAGCCGACGGTTAAAACCATGTTCGGCACCTGCGAATTACGCACTTATCGATTGGCATTATCTGCTACCGCCGAATATACGACGTTCCATGGAGGAACGGTTGCTCAGGCCGCTGCGGCCCAAGTTGTAACGATGAACCGTGTTAACGGGGTGTATGAAAAGGACATTGCCATTACCATGGTGATCATTCCAAACAACAACACCCTAATCTACACCAACGCAGCTTCCGACCCTTTTGCGAACGGTACGCCTGGCACCATGATTAATCAAAACCAGTCCAATACGGATAATGTCATTGGGAGCGCTAATTACGACATTGGACATGTATTCGGTACCAACAGCGGCGGACTTGCAGGACTCGGGGTGGTTTGCACAGGAGGGCAGAAAGCCCGAGGTGTAACGGGAAGCGCTGCTCCAATTGGAGATCCCTTTGATATTGACTATGTTGCCCACGAAATGGGCCACCAATTTGGTGGAAATCACACCCAAAACAACAACTGCAACAGTGTGGCTGCTGCGCGAAGAGAACCAGGAAGCGCAAGTACCATCATGGGATATGCAGGAATCTGCGCACCTAACGTACAGAACAACAGCGATGATTATTTCCACGGTTACAACCTTCAAGAAATCAGCAACGAAATTCTGAGCAACGGGCATCAATGCGAAGTGATTACGGCCTTGAATAACACGGCGCCAACAATTACTTCGACGAGCGGAAATATTGTGGTTCCCATTTCAACCCCCTTCATTTTAACCGGTCACGCAACAGACCCTGAAGGCGATGTGTTGACCTTTTTATGGGAACAAATGGACAACGAGGCCTCCACCCAACCTCCGGTTGCAACCGCTGTTGGCGGACCTAATTTCCGTAGCTTTGACCCTTCGTTGGATTCCAACCGCTACTTCCCAAAGTTATCTACCTTAACTTCTAATGGCCCTTACACTTGGGAGGTTTTACCTTCGGTGGCAAGGGTGATGGATTTTAGACTTTCCGTTAGAGACAATCACGCCGTTGGGTCGTGCAATGATTATACAGATGTCACCGTAACAACCAATGCCTCGGCGGGGCCTTTTGTGGTGACCTATCCAAGCGCAGCGGGCATTACCTGGCCCGGAGGAAGCAACCAAACGGTAACTTGGTCGGTGGCGAATACCGATGTAGCTCCGATTTCTTGTTCCAACGTTCGCATCCTTTTATCAGTGAATGGGGGGCAAAGTTATCCGTACGTCCTTTCCTCTTCCACCGCCAATGATGGATCAGAAACCATTGTATGTCCGAACGTTACAACCAATACTGCGCGCGTCATGGTGATGTCCTCCGCAGGAACGTTCTTTGATATTTCGAACAACAACTTCACCATTACGTGCAGCGGTCAAGATGTACCAACCTTCAACGGCATTTCGACCGTTTGCCAAAACGACTCGTCTTTTACCTTGCCTACCTCCTCAACGAACGGCATCAACGGAACGTGGAATCCGGCATTCAACATCAACAATGTGGGAACAAGCACCTACAATTTTGTTCCTGTGGCAACGGCCTGTGCCTCGACCACTCCGTTTCAGATAACGGTGCAGGCATCTATTACCCCTGCATTCAATCCATGGTCGCCGGTCTGTCAATTCGCACCCATCAATTTGCCTAACACCTCAAACAACGGAGTTACTGGGGCGTGGTCCCCTCAAGCGAGCAGCCAGTCTCCGGGAGTTACGAATTACACCTTCAATCCTTCTGCAGGGGTTTGTGCAACAACTGTTAGCCAATCGCTTCAGGTGCTGCCTGCTCCATCAAATACCGTTAGCGTCAACGGAATTACCTTGAGTTCACAACAAAACGGTGCAACCTATCAGTGGATTGATTGCGCTACCAATTTACCGGTTCCGGGGGCTACGAATCAAAGCTTTACGACCACCGAGCCCACAGGTAACTTTGCGGTGGTGGTTACTTTAGAAGGCTGCCAAGACACTTCGGATTGTTTCTTTGTAGACCAATCCGGATTGGATGAGGCTAACCTTGATTTTTCAGTTCAACCGAACCCCAGTACCCAAGATTTTCAGGTTACCTGGACGGGCCAAGTGTTAACCTTAAAATTATTCGATGCTGCGGGTAAAACCGTTTGGGAACAAGGTGCCGAAGGGCTATTCCAAGCGACTATTCCTGCTGCCACGATGGCTTCTGGGGTTTACTACTTACGTTTTGGGCACCGATCAGGACAGCAAACCACTAAAATCCTGAAATACTAATGCGTGCTATTTGGGTTGGCTTCGTTTTCTTTATTGGACTGAATGTCAGCGCTCAAGCAAGTTATTATTTAACTGGGCGTCCTTTTAGTTTTGAACGCAATAATGCCATTAAAGAAGTTGGTTTTCGATGGGGCTTGAACATTTCCTATGCGGGAAACGATGTGGCAGAAGCTCTTGGATTAACCGCCATTGCTGCAGCTAACGACAGCGTAGAGCGCATCATGGTACAATCGTTCGGTGCTGAATGGCTGGGAACTTTCTATGCGCAAGTAGACCAAGAAGAGGCCCTTCATCAGCGCATTCGTCAAGCATTGAATCCTACAACCGATGGTGCTGGGTCGAACCGGTTTATCCTGATCCGAAAGGTGGATTATCCACCTAAGGTGGATAAAAAACGCTACGAAGCTTTTCAATTGGACGCTTCTTCTTCACATACGCGATGTATTGCACGTTACCTTGGTAAAGCAAAACGCAAGGTTCGCATGAAGCAACAAGAAGGCGGATGTGAACTGCCTTATGATTTCCCTCAAAATGGTATAATTAAGTAATTTTTTGGAAGCAAGGGTATTAAAATCAACGGGAAGTTGGTACATCATTGAGACCTCGGAGGGTGAAGTTCAAGGAGCTCGTTTGCGAGGGAGGCTTCGACAGCTGGAAAAGAAATTAACGAATCCTATCGCAGCAGGGGATCGCGTGGTGTTGAGTACCGAAAAGGACGACGAGGGCAACTATGCCATTGAGGATATTGTACCCAGAGTTAATTATATTTCCCGAAAAGCCACTAATCTAAGCAAGGAGATGCAGTTATTGGCGGCGAACATTGATACTTTTTACCTGATAGTTACCTTGCGCTTACCGGAAACCCACCCACTTTTCATTGATCGTTTTTTAGTGGCGGCGGAATCTTTTAGAATTCCTTCGGTATTGCTGTTTAATAAAACGGATTTATACCGCGAAAAAGACCATGAGCGCTATAAGGAATGGAAAACACTGTATGAATCGCTGGGTTATCCTTGTTTTGCCATTCAAGCCAACGACCCCGAAAGTTTAGCGTTTCTGCGGGACCATATGAAGGGTCGGCAGGTGATGTTGGGCGGCAACAGCGGCGTTGGAAAAAGTTCCTTGGTTAATGGTTTGGATCCAAGCCTTAACCTCCGAACAGGAGAAATTTCCTCGGTGCACCGTCAAGGCAAACACACAACTACCTTTGCGGAAATGCACAAGTTGCGATTTGGCGCTTATGTAATTGATACTCCGGGTATTCGCTCTTTTGGATTAATTGATTTGGAAAAGGAACATTTATCGCACTATTTTCCGGAATTTCGGAACAGAATGGCAGATTGTAAGTTCCATAATTGCATGCACCTAAAAGAGCCTGGTTGTGCGGTAACTGCAGCGGTACATTCAGGAGCAATCCATCGTCAGCGTTACGATCACTATGTTTCCATGCTCGCGGAGAACGACGACGATCCATACCGTAGAAATAAGCATGCATGAGGGCACTGATACAACGGGTTAACGAGGCTTCTGTGACCGTGGAAGGCGAGACAATCGCTTCTATTGGAAAGGGCTTGCTCGTGTTTTTAGGGATTTCCAGCCATGATACCGAAGAGGATATTGAGTATTTGTCCAAAAAAATTGCAGGATTACGTGTCTTTTCCGATGATGAAGGGAAAATGAATTTAAACGTTTCCGAGGTTCATGGATCCATCCTTTTGGTGAGCCAATTTACCCTGTACGCTTCCACCAAAAAGGGTAATCGTCCCAGTTTTATTGACGCAGCACCTCCTGAAATTGCGGTACCGTTATATGAAAAAGCGATTGTACAATTGGAGCAAACTGCCCAAGTCCCATTGAAAACGGGAAAATTCGGTGCAGACATGAAGATTGCGTTACAGAATGATGGTCCAGTAACGTTGTGGATAGACTCTCGGAATCGATATTAATACCCAGACTCTTTTTCTTTGGTGTCGATGGTGTACATCAATCCAATATTGATTCCAGCAGAGGCCGCACGGGTTTTGGCATAATTCGGATAAATCAACGAATTGTCCAAGGGTAGTCCGTAGGCATCTACCCCTCGGGCATCCTTGATGCCGTACTGTAAGCGAACTCCAAAAACAAATCCCAAAGGAACGCTTTTCAGGATTTTTCGGTTGATGCCGAAACCAATCAATGCGGTAGAATAACTTTTGGCATAATCACCAGAAACGTCACTGCTCACCGGCAAAAGATTCTCCCTGGTGTACAACGCTTTTCGAATGCGGTTGTATTGAGCTCCCATTTCGAAGTAGACTCCCCCTTTGTTTTGAAAACGTAAAAATAAAGGCAGCTGAAAGGTACTTAATACCACGGTGGAAGCATAGTCTTGGTTGGCAATCACCCCGCTGTATTCCGCATTATGTTTTCCAAAATTGGTTTCCATTCCGATACCGAAAAAACCCAACCTCATTCCTAATCCAAGTCCGTAGTGGCTTCCCCAACCCGGGGCGTAATCTTGTTCGGCACCGTCATCGGAGATGTTCTGGTTAAACAACCATGTGGAATTGAATTGTCCTTTTGCAGTTATATCCAAACCGATTTGGGCGGTGAATGAAATGGAAATAGCGCTAAATAAAAGGGTAAAAATGATGGATTTCATGTGCATTAGTTTTTACAAGTTTAAGAAAATCTGTTTACTCCTTCGACTGTCGAAGGTAAAAAATATAGAACACCCCGTCTTTTTTGTCCAATAATTCCATTTCGGCCATGTAATAGGGCGTTTGAAGTTTTTCGCCTCCGCGGTATATTTTTTTAAAATTCGAGTTACTTACCAAGATATTATAGCCGTCTCCGCTGTTGATGTAGGCTTTTTCAATAACCCATGTCACTCCATTGGGTACGGTTAAACTACCTCCCCCGTAGCAGGACTTCACCAGGGTGGTGTCTTGGGCAAAGGCCAACTTTGAAAAGATTAATACAACGAAGACACAAAGCGTTCTCATGGGATAAGATTAAATTCAATCGCAGAGTATCCTCTGGCGCAAAAACTGGAACTGGTGCATGTGCAAATGGTGGAGCCTGCTGGGACCCAAATGGGCAATTGTGTCATTTGTTCCCCGGAGGAATGCACCCCAAAACTGATGGGAATATTGTTAATCGCCAAATACCTTCCGTAATAGAAATACCAAGCGCTTGGAACCCCACACGAGGTAAAAAACGACTGATTAGCCCCGGAAGTGCTGGCCGCATATACGTCTTGATCGTTGGCAAAGACACTTTCGATTTTCCAAACCTTGCCGGCAGGAACGGTTTGAGGGGCGTCGGTATTGTTGATGATTTTAACTTGGTTGAATTGTAAGTTACCCTGTGCTTTAAGAAAACTTGTAACTATTATGAAGGTAAAAAGAAGTAGAGTTCTCACGGTATAATATTAAATTCAATGACGCTAATATACGTTTTTGCAGTAACACTGGGCGGGGGGCAGATACAGGAATTCCCATAGGATCCTGCATTCGGAGTACAAGTTTTGGTCTCTCCTGCCAAGGTGCTTCCTGCGGGTAACCAGAGCGGAGACCCAGTGTTCCCGGCGCTGGCTTTTATGCCATTGATGGTCATGGGGTTCGTGGAAGGCACTTGACACGTTTGTGTGGTATAACTGGTCCATAATTGGGATGAACCGTTGCAAGGAGCACAGCTTCCACTTCCACTGCTTGCTTGAAAATACGGGACGGCCTCGTATACAATGTTCTCAATTTTCCATACTTTGCCTGCGGGAACGGTGGCGGTATTATTATCAATGAGCAAGACTTGATTGAACTGTAAATTTCCTTGAGCGAATCCTTGGAATCCGACAAAAAGAAGTGTAAAAAGCGCAAAATACTTCATGGTACTATGGTGAATTCGAGGATATTGTAATTCGTGTACTGTCCCCATCCGGCAACGGTTGCCCCAGCGGGTAGCCATATTGCTCCCGAGGGAAGGGATCCGCTGGTTCCGTTCAGGAACCAATTGATCCCATTTATCACTAAGGAGGCATGTAAGCCGCTTCCTGAACTGGAATAAGATTGTGCTTGGTGTTCAATTTTCCAAACTTTCCCCGCAGGCACGGTTTGAACCGCCGTCCCGTTGAAAAGAAGAGCCTGGCTGAATTGCAGGTTTTGAGCTTTCGTTGTTAAGCAAACGAAAACAAGGAGTAGGGTTCTAAAAGTTTTCATGGAACAACATTAAATTCAACAACGCTTGCGACGCCACTGGTTAAACCACTTAAAAAAACCGACTGACCTCCATTAATCCAAAAAGGAAAGCTCTCAAAAACTGGCCCATAACCGGTGTGGGTGTTCTTTAAAAAAATGCTCTGTCCTCCAACACTGATGGAAAAATAAGAAGAGTAAGAACTCAGTCCTACAGTTTCCAACTTCCAAACTTTACCTGCAGGAACTGAAAAATTCGTGCCATTGGAAGAAAACGATAAATTCAAGACTTGGCTGAATTGTAAATTCTGCGCGCGAGCTGAAAGCTTGCCCACCGTGATAAACGCTAAAAACAAAAGTAATCGAAAGTACATCTTTGAATTTTTGCTAAATTAAAGAATATTTTAAGGGGGTCTATTAATTTTAGGTAATCAAATTTGGTTTTACCTTTTTGTTAATTCATAAACCATTTATTGAGCATTCCAAAACTATTTTACTACTTTCGCTTTCTAAAATTTAACCTATGAAATTTAATCCTTCTACCTATTTCAAAATCACGGTTGCTGCGTTTATCATTTTTGCTTCTTCGAGTTTGATGGCGCAAACCCCTGAGGGCATCAACTACCAAGCAGTGATTCGCACCACTTCGGGCTCCTTGGTGACCAATACCACCGTGGCCATACGAATTCAAATAAAACAAAATTCTGCTTCAGGCACCGTAGTCTATGCAGAACGCCAATCTGTTGCCACCTCCAATTTTGGTCTGGTCAACATGGTCATTGGTCAAGGAACGGTATTGTCGGGAACCTTCGCCAATATTAACTGGTCCACGGGAAATTATTGGGTTAGCTTGGGGGTGGACTTTGCCAACGGGACCAATTATGTGGACTATGGATCTCAGCGTTTGATGAGTGCTCCGTATGCGCTTTACGCTAAAACGGCAGGGGTGCAGCTGAACCAATGGCGTTATGGGACCACGGTTCCTGCAGCAGCCTTGGGAGCGATGGGGGATTTCTACCTGAACACACAAACGGGCGACGTGTATTATAAAACGAATTCTACGACATGGACCTTAACGGGAAACATTAAAGGGCCGCAAGGAAATGCGGGTGCTACTGGAGCAACAGGTCCTGCGGGTCCTACAGGTGCTACGGGTGCTGCGGGCCCTCAAGGTCCAGCGGGACCAACGGGAGCAACAGGATTGACGGGTCCGGCGGGAGCAACCGGTGCTACCGGTCCTCAAGGCCCTGCAGGTCCAACCGGTGCTACTGGCGCTCAAGGTCCTGCGGGTGCAACGGGTGCTACAGGTCCAGCAGGAACCAACGGTAACGGGGTGTTAAACGGTAATGTAGTGCCTAGTAACCTTCAAGGAAACGACGGTGATTTTTACATCAATACGTCTACCAATACGATATACGGCCCTAAGGCCAACGGTACGTGGCCTTCCGGCGTTTCTTTGGTGGGTCCCCAAGGCGCTCAAGGTCCTGCGGGTCCTACTGGAGCAACAGGTCTTACGGGAGCTACAGGTGCAGTTGGTCCACAAGGTCCTGCTGGTCCGACGGGTGCAACGGGACTTCAAGGTCCAGCAGGTGCAACGGGTCCCCAAGGTCCTGCGGGCCCAACGGGAGCAACAGGAGCAACAGGTCCTGCAGGAGCAACTGGTCCTCAAGGACCGTCTGGGATCTTAGCAAACGGCTCCGCGGCAGGCAACACGCCTTATTGGAACGGATCACAATGGGTGATAAACAGTTCGAATATCTTTAACAACGGCGGAAATATCGGAATTGGAACGGTAACACCAAATGCCTCTGCCGCTTTGGAGGTAAATTCAACAACCAAAGGGTTTTTACTACCAAGCATGACGCAAACACAGCGAAATGCTATTTTATCTCCTGCAACGGGCTTGTTGATTTACCAAACGGATCAAACCGCTGGATTCTACTATTACAACGGATCCGCATGGACTGCGATTGCTGGAGCAGCTGCAGGTGGTGGCGGAGGCGCAAGCTCCTCTTCCAATACCCTTATTTACACGACCGACGGCTTCTAATATCATTGATGAAAACGGTCCTAATGGTAGCCTTATCCCTGGCCTTGGGGTATGCTGCGCAGGCACAAGGAAACTTGCAATTCAATCAGGTGTTGTATTTGAGTTCGAACACGGATAATCAAACGCAGTGGACGGTGCCAGCTGGAAAAGTATGGAAGATGGAATCGGTTGGAGTTGCTTCAAGTTCCCTCAACGTATATGTTAACAATGCCTTGGCATTCATCTATGCAGGCGCTTATTCCAATTCAGGGACTTCTGGGTATTATCGCAATGCCGATGCAAGCCCTATTTGGTTGCCTGCAGGAAGCGTTTTGGGACATGCCTGCAGTTGTGGTAACCGATGGTTTAGTATTCTTGAATTTAACGTAGTACCATGAGAATCTCCTTACTTTTTTCATTGATTTGCCTTTCTTTTGGTTTACTTGCTCAAGGAAATTTGCAATTCAACCAGGTAAAATTGGTGTCGGTGGCAGAGACGGTACCTGTAGGTAAAGTATGGAAAGTGGAAAACATTCTTCCTTCTGTAAGGCCAACTACCACTTCTTGGAGTAATTCTACCTTGGACTTTACCATTATGGTGAATGGGCAAACGGTTTATTACCTTTCTGCAGAATCAAAAGGAAGTCTTTTTGGAAATGGTCAAACCGGGATAACCTCAATGGCCGCAGGAATTGGCGGTTCTCCATTATGGCTGCCCGCTGGAACATCGCTCGCGGTAGGACAGAATATTTTGTCCATCAATGTTGTTGAATTTAATATTATACCATGAAAGGATTCTTTCTTTTTTTAGCTATAATCCTGTTGGGCGGTTTTTTTGCCCAAGGTAATTTGCAATTCAGCCAGGTAAAGTTGGTTTCCGCGCAAGAGACGGTTCCCGTGGGAAAAATTTGGAAGTTGGAAAACTACCTGCCCACCGTTTCTTTAGGCAATGATTTAAACCGTTTGTCGAATCAGGCTACCGCTGGGGGGGCTAAGAATTTTGTGATTTTAGTGAATGGTACTCCTATTTATTTGCAAACGACTTTAACCCGTGAAGTTGGACGAAACGACGGTTATTGGAATCAAGATGGATACGCTACAAGCTCAGATTTTAAAATATTTGATGCCCCCATTTGGTTTCCCGCTGGAACAAGCTTGGCTGCATCAACGAATGTTGGTTTTATCAGTGTAATGGAATTTAACGTAGTACCATGAGAACTTTAATAAGCATAGCCGTTTTTTGGTGCATGATTTCATGCTTTGCTCAAGGCAACTTGCAGCTAAACCAGGTAAAATTGGTTACCACCGTAGAAACGGTTCCGGTGGGAAAAGTATGGAAGGTAGAAAGTGCGCTAACTGGCGAGGAGCGTTACCCTACTTCTGGAACTACTTTAGCCTCCAATAGCCGATTCATCTTAGTAAATGGTACATCGATTTGCGTTCACGAAGAACACGTAGCCACCACCGGTGTTGGATTCAACGGTTGTTGCGGTGGGGGATTCTGGATGAGCAATGTGGGCATGGCGGTGAACAGTACTACGCCGGTTTTGGTGCAAGTAACGGCACAACCGACCAAATTGCCTTTATGGTTACCGGCAGGAACAACCCTCGCTGCAGGCACAAAGGTTAGTGCTATTTCTGTGCTTGAATTCAACATTATACCATGAAAACCATACTCTTCATTGCCTTTTTCTCATTTATGGGTACTTTAAAGGCCCAAGGGAACTTGCAGTTTAACCAAACCTTGCTGTTGAGCACGACCCAGGCTTCCAACGTGCTTTTAGGAACCGTTCCCGCTGGAAAAGTATGGAAAGTGGAGGGGTTTGGTTCCGGAAATTCTGGGGCGAGTGAATGTGCCTGGAGTTTCGACGGGACCAATGCTGCCTTTCGTTCTGGGAATGTATATGTTGGCGGTACTGCTTATCAGTACAGCAATTCCACCAGCACTTTTTGGTTGCCTTCCGGTACCACGGTTTATTCCCTTAACTGTTCTTCCAACTATCGGTGGATAAGTATTATAGAATTCAATATTGTACCATGAAAAACATACTCTTCATTGGCTTTTTCTTCTTAATGGGCACGTTCAAGGCCCAAGGGAACTTGCAGTTTAATCAGGTTCTTTTGTTGTCCGCTTCGGCGAACAACACCGCTCAATGGACAGTGCCGGCGGGAAAGACGTGGAAAATAGAAAGCATGGGGTGTATGGCAAGTTCTATGTATGTTTATTACAACAACCTCATGGCTTTTGAATTTGTAGGTGATTTTACGAATAACTTGGGTGCCTATTACCGTGGTTCGGATGCGGGTGCTATTTGGCTACCATCGGGAACGGTTTTAGGACACGGAAGCAGTAATGCTTCTGCCAACCGTTGGTTCAGTATTTTAGAATTCAACATCGTACCATGAAAACCCTATTTTTTTTACTTCTTATCGCTTGTTGCGGTATGGTAAACGGGCAAGGAAACCTTCAGTTCAATCAGGTGATAACCTACAATATTGGTGGAATTGCCAATCAATACGACAATGTTAATTTTACCGTCCCTGCAGGCAAGGTTTGGAAAATTGAAGCTGCGGTGAACTGGTCGGGTAACTCTTTAATGCTTTACCCAAATGGGGCCGTGAATTACGGAATTAACCTTGCAAGCAGCTCCAAAACGGTTTCCGATTTCCCCATTTGGTTGAATTCGGGTTATACCGGGCAGTTTTCCATTTACACCAATCGAGCACTTATTTCCATCATAGAATTCAATGTTGTACCATGAAAACTTTCTTTTTTCTATTTACTTTCTTAATCCTTGGTTCCCTTAAAGCCCAGGGGAATTTGCAGTTCAACCAAGTCATCAACATGGCTTTCACTGCGTCCAACACTACTCCGGTTACGGTTCCTGCTGGAAAGGTTTGGAAGCTTGAGAATTGCATGCTCAATACGCCGTCGAATAACTATGCCTACATGTTGTACAACGGAGTTTATTATAACTTGAGGCAACAGCAAACCTCTGCCCATATTGTCAATTTTCCGTTTTGGTTGTCTTCAGGCACAACCGTTACGTTTGGCGGAAATGGAGGAGGCGCAGGAGGCATGCTGAGCATCATTGAATTCAACGTTGTGCCATGAGACCATTCTTTTTTCTATTCGCTTTTTTCATCCTTGGTTCTCTTAATGCCCAAGGCAATTTACAATTCAACCAAGTGGTTACGCTAACCGGAACCCTGACCACCTCTCCCGTTGTTGTGGGGACTGTACCTGCTGGTAAGGTTTGGAAAATTGAACATAGCGCGTCGGAGCGAAATGGCTACGCTGCAAATATTTCTTTTGTATGCAACAACGTTGCTTCTTATCCATATTTTGGAAGCACGCCTAATGCCCCAACACAAGGTCACGTTAGGGGGCCGATATGGTTGAAAAGCGGTGACAACATTCAATTAATCAACTCAAGTGTTACCTATCCTTCGAACTATTTCTTTTCCATAGTAGAATTTAACGTCATCCCATGAAAACCATTCTGTTTATAGCCACTTTAATCTGCTTGAATTTATGCTTTGCTCAAGGCAACTTGCAATTCAACCAAGTGGTTACTTACACGGGAACAGGTTCAGGTTCTTTCTCCTATTCAAGTCCTACGTGGACTGTACCTGCTGGAAAAGTATGGAAAGTGGAGTCGGCTTCGCCTAATGTTGCTAATGCACCTGTTACACGTGCGATTAACATTAATGCCGGATCGAGTTGGGGGAGTTTTGCTTTAATGACGGCTTCGCAAGAAACCACCATCAGTCCTTTTCCAATTTGGCTTAAAGCGGGTGATCAAATTCAATTGCAGGCTGCCGGTAATTGTTGTTCAACCACGAGTTTTTCCTATGCCATTTCAATACTAGAATTCAACGTTGTACCATGAGAAACGTGCTCTTTGTTTTTGCATTTACGGTTGTTGGCTTATTCCATGCACAGGGCAATTTACAATTCAACCAAATTGTAACGGTTGGAACCACGAGCCTTACCGTACCTGCTGGAAAAGTTTGGAAGGTAGAATCGTACTCGGAGAGCGAGGTAACCTTTAACAGCAATTATTCCTCGGGGTGCGTTAACTCCAATTATCACCGCCCTCTCGTTATTAACAACAATAATTACTATTTTTTTGGTAATCTGGCGACCGCTTCCTCGGGAGCAAATTATGTCACGACCGGCAATAAGCTTCCAATTTGGTTAAAACCCGGCGACCAAATCCGTACGGTGTGTTCCTCGGATTTTGCTTCCGTAATTGAATTTAATATTGTACCTTAGTTGTATGAATTCCTCCTTCCTAGTTTTTGGTTTTTTGGTTTTTTCAGGCGGGTTTTTGGCCCAAGGGAATTTGCAATTTAACCAAGTAAAACTGGTGACCAATCAGGAAACCGTTCCTGTGGGCAAGGTTTGGAAGGTAGAGAGCGTTATCTACAATATTCCTTCGGGCAGTAATACCTACCAAACCGGAAATTATGGAGATTGCAGCGCTTCCGATTACAATAAATCCGCCATTGTTGTGGACGGTTATCCAACAAAAGTGGGACAAGGAACAACCCCGCTGGGTTATTCAAGCGGTTTATATACCCACACCTATACCATGTTGCCTTTATGGCTTCCTGCGGGCGCAACCCTTTCCGGAGGAACCTGTTTAAACAAAGTAAGCGTTATTGAATTTAATATAATCCCCTAACTATGAGAACTTTACTTTTTTCTTTTGCCTTTCTTTTAACCGGTGTTGCCATAGCTCAAAACACCACCACATGGAGAATGGTTTTTGCTTCAGCTGGAAGGGTGGCCAATCCTGCCACAGGATTGAGCTTAATCAACAACAAAGTAATGACCTATACTATTGGAGAACCCATCATTCACGGAGGACTTGTTGGGACGCGTTACATACACAACGGCTTTGAGCAACCGGACATGTTAGTGGCAATTGGTGGTGGCGTTGTCATGTTGGAAAAGCCGAATACGCCCTTCAAAATATATCCCAACCCTGCTACGGTGTATAGCATTGTCGAGGGACCCGAGGAACAAAAAGACCCCATTCGACTACAGTTAATGGACATGAACGCTAAACTTATTGCGGAGTACACCATGGAATCAACCCGCTTGCAGATCGACTTTGAAAACACCCTTGCTCCGGGCACCTACTTCTTGAATTTCTACACCAACCAAGGTCAGTTCATTCAACAAAATAAGTTGATCAAGCAGTAAATAAAACCCCTTTCGTTCCTGTTTCATGCTCCTTTTAAGGGTTGAATTATGAGACCTCTTATGCTCATGGATTGATGGTGAATTCTTTTTAGGGCTTAGTTAATGCCATTATTGGATTTGAAATTACCCCTACAGCAAAGTTTGTGCATAAAACCCGGCTCGTCGCATTGACAAGCCGTTTTGAATAATTAAAACCACAGTAAAGGAATTGAGCGTCAACTCAATAAATTAATCAAACAAAAAAGGCGTCTTTGCAGACGCCTCCGTAATTATAAAGGAATGATTATTTGCATTTAGCAGCTTCTTCCATCATTTTCTTTTTCTCTTCGTCGCTCTTACCTTCACCAAGCTTTTTACATTCTTCAGCTTTCTTCTCGTACTTCTCGGTAATCTCTTTCAATTTGGCTTCGTCGCCGTTGGCATCTTTCATTTCTTTCGCGGCCTCTTCGCCCATCTTAACACAATCACAAACGGAAGGTCCTCCCTCTTTATTTTCTGCATCTTTACTTCCACAAGAAACCAAAGCCAATGCTGCAACGGCAACAAGACTGAACATCATTTTTTTCATAATCAGATAGTTTAATAATTATTGTAAAACTACACATTCTGTCGCGTAAAACGCAATTATATCATCGCTTGATGTTTTAGGAAAGGTTCCTTTTCAGAATTTGTTCAAAAAAAAGGCGTCTTTGCAGACGCCTCCGTAAGTATAAAGGAATGATTATTTGCATTTTTCAGCTTCTTCTCTCATCTTTTTCTTTTCTTCTTTCGTTGCTTCGTCGTACATTTTCTCACACTGTTCTTCCTTGTCTTTGTACTTCTCCTTTACGGCTTTCTTTTCATCAGCACCGTTAGCATCGCTTTTTTCTTTTCGGTAATCTTTTTCCCATTGAACACAATCACAAACGGAAGGTCCTCCCTCTTTATTTTCTGCATCTTTATTTTCTGCCTCTTTACTGCCACAAGAAACCAAAGCCAATGCTGCAACAGCAACAAGACTGAACATCATTTTTTTCATAATCAGATAGTTTAATAATTATTGTAAAACTACACATTTTGTGGTGTAAAAGGCAATTATATACTCGCTTCGTATTTTAAAAACGCTTCCTTTCCAGAATTTATTCAAAAAAAAAGGCGTCTTTGCAGACGCCTACATATTTTGAAAAACAAAGATTATTTACACTCTTTGTAATCTTCTTCTTTGAAATCTTTACACTTTTCCTTCAACGCTTCCGCTTCTTTAGCAAGTTCTTCCGCTTTTGCTGGATCTGCAGAAGCTTTTTTCATTAACTCTTCTGCTTCTTTTTTACAATCACAAGCAGACTTACCACAAGAAACTAATGTCAATGCTGCAACGGCAACAAGACTGAACATAATTTTTTTCATAACTAAATATTTTAATAATTTAAGCAAAATTAAGGAATTTTAACAAACGTGCAAATTTTTTGTGGAAAACTTATAAAAAATCCTTCAAAATTCAATTTCACTTAAAATTGGTCTAAGCATCAATTGCCTTAATCCCTATTTGAAAACCCTCCTAAAGTTAACAAAAAAAAGCGGCTTTCGCCGCCGTCTAATTCGTTTTTTTAAAGATATGCTAGAAGTCTTCCATTCCAACCATAAGCCAAGGGTTGTGTTCAATCCAACCATAGCGTCCACTTTACTGCGTAAAGCCCGTCCTTTTTTATTTTTCCCTCA
>JAIXRC010000106.1 GCA_027485415.1 Cryomorphaceae bacterium
TAACTTTGGGTGAGGGATTTGATAGATCGCCACAATCATTTCCATTCTTGCAACATTTGAATTTGTATGTAGCGTTCCAAGCAGAGTTGCCTTCGCCTTCCCACACCAAACCTCCCTGATCGGGACCATTATATTGCCAGGATAGGAGTGGCAGTATCTTGTTGGCTGCCTTGGTAAGTTCGTTCTTGGGTCTGCATATCTGGTCATCTACAAAAACAGCTCCTTGGCCATCGTACTTCTCGCCACCCCATCCTGTACCTGTATCAGTGACATCTGTATAGTTGCCATCTCCACGTTCTCTAAATATTCTCACTTTGGCGCCGTTTTTAGTGCATGCAACGGGATCCCAGCCTTTTGACAATCTCATTTTTGGACAATTGAACATATTGTTTGTAACTTTGGGCGACGGATTTGATAGATCGCTGCATTTTTGTCCATCTTTACAACACTTGAACTTGTACGTAGCATTCCATGCAGAGCTACCGACGCCATTCCATACCAGGCCTCCTTGGTCTGGACCGTTGCCTTGCCAGGATAACAAGGGAAGGATTTCATTTGCGGCCAGGCTTAATCCTTGAACTTCACTTACCACAGGCGTTTGAGACGGTGACGGTATTACCTTGTTGTTGTTACTATTATTACTATTATTATTGTTACTATTAGTATTTTTGTTAGTACTAGGCATATTGCGTGTATTGGTGCTATTACTATTGCTATTGTACCAGAATAGCATGCCTATAAGACACACACAACAAAAACAACAACACAACACAACAAAAAACACTGCTCCGCCTCCAAGAATAAACACGTTTTCCATTTCAGAATCAACAATTATTATACATTATACATGTATTACTTTTTATTCTGTATTAGATCAGGGTACTTAAAAAAGCAACCGCACTGCTGTTGTTACCTTAAGTACGTCGGGGTGCTGAAACGACAAATATGTCCAAGGCCATGGTACAACGGCAATTACATCACTAAGGTACTTAAGATCAAAGAGCCAACATAGTATTATGTAGTATTACATCCCTTTCCCAACCTGCGCGTGTATATTGCTCTTTTTTTAAAGAGCCTTAACATTAGTACCTGGTATTCATAACTCTCCGGATACAGTTATAGCATAAGTATAAGAAATGCCTCCTAAGAACACCTCCGCTGCTTCTAAGCCCAAGTCCTCAGACCGCGTCGCTCGCCGCGCATCTGCTGCCCCTGCTGCCAAAAAGTCCCCGGCCAAGACCAAGCGGGCCAGCAAGAGCGCGCCTGCTCACTTTGAGATGACTGCCGAGACTAGCCCCTTTGTGACTACTACCACCAGCCCCGAGGCCAGTGGCGCCAAGCGCCGCCGCCAGGGCAAGTCCGGCGATGAGAAGAAGGCCACCCCCGTGCCTATCAAGCTCATCAAGGATCTGCAGGCCGTTCTGACTGCCCAGGGTGAAGCACACGCACATGCTCACCCAGCTGCCAAGGTCCGCAAGTACAGCCAGGATGAGCTGAAGAACATCCTAAACAACTTCTGGGAGGTGCTGAAGCACGAGCTGATCCACGGCGAGGACCACAAGGTGTCCCTGATGAACTACCTGACCTTCCGCCTTGTCTTCCGCGATGGTCAGAAGTTCACCCCGCCAAAGAACGGCAACTCTATTAAGAGCCCAGAGGAGGTCACCAAGCCACCCCGCTGGAACCTGTCCATGAACATCAAGGACAAGCTCAAGACCGAGCTGCAGCAAGAGTTTGCCCGTGCTCACCCTGACGTCGTGAACTCATTTGACTCTGGCAGGTCTCTCCAGGTGGCCTTTGCCAAGGGCCTGCTGAAGAAGCAGAAGAAGTAAAAGAAGTATAATTATTTATTGATTAGGTATTGATTAGGTATTGATTAGTATTATCAATTAGTATTATCGTATCATTCATATGTTTATGTTTGTTATCAATAGTAGATAATTATACACAATTAATAATTATAATTATAATTATTATATGAATGGCGAATCCTGATAATACCAGGATAAACTGCTCGCTCCTTGTCATTGGCGGCGGCGTATGTGGCTTGTATCAGGCGTACAAGCACATATCCGAGAACCCCGATAGAAACCACGTAGTCCTCGTTGAAAAGGATACCCACTTTGGCGGACGTGCAGTCCAGGATACGTTTTGTGGCGTAAGTGTACCCACTGGAGCAGGAGTCGGTCGCTTGCAAAAGGATCGCAAGCTATTCAACCTCGTTTGCAAGCTTGCAACAAGACCAAGAATATGGAAAGCTCGGGTCCGCGTGGATGAAACTATAAAGAGTCCAGCAGATGTTCCGACAGTTGTGCAGAGACTCTCAGCGTTGTTAACGGACAAGGAGAAAGACATGAATTTCAAACAATACGCAACCAAAATCCTGGGAGAGTATGATTATGAGCGGTTCGTCAATACCGTTGGGTACACTGATTTTGAAGGTTTGGATGCATATGATGCACTACACAACTATGGATTCAATGACACATATGAGCACGGCCAAAGCTACTTTTCAGTACCGTGGAACCAGTTGATCGATGCAATGGTAAAGTTCCTAAAAACAAGTAAAAGATGCACCATTTTTAACAATACGACTGTGTCGGGCATTAGTGCAAACGGAACAGTGGTATTGTCCAATGGAACTCGCGTTGTGTACGCAGACTATGTGGTCGCGATACCGCCATCAATGGTCACAAAAGGCATGCAACCTCTCATGCAATCTACTCAATATCAGAGTATCAAGTGCCAGCCATTTCTCTACATATATGCCAAGATAACTGCCCCCCTATGTCCAGAATTCCGCGAGAGGTTCAGCGTGATGACCGTTGTACCAAAACCATTACAAAAAATCATCCCTATGGACCTGGAGAAGGGCGTTTATATGATTGCCTATTGCGACAATGAATCTGCAACCAGCCTTGATAAGCTTGTTACAAGTAAAACAGCCCTAGAACAAGTCATTATGGACACTCTAGGCTGCCAGGTGTCTGTCCACAAGTATGTCAAGTATTTTAGGGATATCGGGACTCACTACAGGACGAGTCATAGAGTCTATAAAGCAAGCAAGCGCTTCAAGGGCGAAGCATTTGCGCTCAACCAAGGTTGGACAAATGGCGGGCTATAGCCTTTAACAATTGGATGCGCACTGCTCCGTGATCCTAATCCTGAAGGAGCCCTATATGAAGTGCCAGGTATTAGGTATTATTTCAATGATTATGTATTATGTGACGTATGATCATTTAGTATCAGTTGTTGTCTGCATGTGTTTTTATACCAAACGCAATCCTGCATGTTGTCAAAGCATTGCATTTTGGTTAGGGTTTTGCAAACGATATTCTTCGGGCGCTTTGGTCTTACTTTTTCCTTTTCTTCTGCATTTATTTTTGCACTGCTATCTACTGCCTTCGTAACTGCGGAGATACACCTCTTGTCCCACTTGCATTCTTCATAGGTCTGACAATCAGCTTTCTTTGCCCTGCTGCATCGGGCTTTCCCCTTTGTAGCCTTCGTTGTCTTCGTTGTCTTCGTTGTCTTTGTTGTCTTTGTTCCGTTTTGTTTCTGATCTGCTACTATATTTGCTTCTACCACTATTGGCTTTCCTTCGTCCTTCTTGCATCGGCTATTTTCCCATTTACAATGGGGACGGGACTGGCAATCAGCTTTCTTTGCTTTTGAGCATGACATTGGCAAATTAGACGTTTTGCATTTATTATATTATTTAGCTGAGAGAATTTAAAATCCGTACATTAGAACATGATGTCCCTCGATCGATATATAGTAAAGTAGTCACTGTCGTGTCAATAGAACGACGGCTATGACAATCAGGATAATGCTCATCGGAAACGCCACGTAGTGGTACGGCTGGTCGCTCCAGTGGGGCTCGACGCAATTATATAGCGGGGTCATCCCCCGGTAAGTCTCAGAGTATCCAAATCCCGGTGAGGCGAGTATCCTTGCTCGATCTGGAGGAGTAAAGTCTTTGTTGGCATTCATACATTTCAGTTGTTGTCTATTTGGATAATTGCCTTGATCATCCGGGTCACTCCAGGTAATATCAATATCATAAGGAATAGCACGATCTACTGAACTTAATTTCCCTTTGCAAGTCTGGGCGGAAGAACATATCTCCCACTTCATGACCATGTCGAGTTTTTTGATACCCCGAGCATTCATCTTTGACTTGATATCGTTATCGTTTCTCCAGTGGATTGTAAATGCTCCACACAAACAAGAGCATATGGCAACCAGAACGAGAATGACTATAACAATGGTGTTTTTTGCCATTGAATGAAACAATATATGTTATATACTAATCGCGTCATGATCCCGTCAGGTATTTTAGGCGCATATAGTCTTCGAATTTCTCCTCTAGAAAATAAAGTTCGCTCGAATAATTCCCCGAGCGAGTAGGTTCTTGGAATGATGGTTCGCTTGGATGTGCCAGGATGTGCATGCACTGCAACACCGGGCAGGACATTTCCCTGATCGGATCTTTATCATCGTCGAATTTGGGCGAATACATCAAAAGCAAGTCATACAAAAACCTGCCTTCCTCTACAAGCTTTGCAAGGACATCTCGCATCAACAGAACCTCTATCACGACCAGGGCATGGCACCGCCTCCCGTGCTTGTCTACGCGACTTGCTCTACTGTTCAGGGGGATGGTCGCCTGTGAAAGCGTAGCGATCAGCTTCTGGATATCGGCGATCCTCTTGATAGCGTATTGGTGAAGATATGGAAACAAGTCACTTCCATTGCCGAGCTGATGATACGGTATCACCATGACTGTAACCATGATTTATTCAAGGAATCCTGTATAGATTTGTGTACGTAGCTTGCTTGTCTAAAATACAATCATGGTCCTTTAGTTGCTAATAATATTGTTACATCTCTATAAATTACAAATATGAATCTTAGTCATAAATATGAATCTTAGTCATGGTCCTCGTAGCATCATTCAGAGCGCTATTCGAGTTGCCACGCGCTTACAACTGCCACTTTGGCCTCGTAAAAATTTGCCTTGATGCCACATGTAGGTACACCAGGGATATCCTTCATCCTGATTGTGCGCGCATGTACATACCTATCCTCCCCGGATACAATATCACGTACCGTAAAAAGTGTGCAGAACCCATAGCGTTTGGCCTCTGGTGACCCGATTGGATAATTTGTATCTTCAATAAAATGAATGCAATCCTTGCAGTACTTGTCTGTGGCCGTAAACCTTGCGACTATGCGATTGGTCCTGTACTGAATCCCTCGAAATCTCTGAACCTTTTGGGAACTACGAGAACAATGTGAATTAATGGATTGCATGCGTGATAATAATGCTTTGGCATTCATTAGCATCGCCTAATAACTATATGTATGTATTATGAGAGTATTCATGTTCTTCCTTATAGCAAATTATCTTAAGCATGGTAAGCATGGTAAGCATGGTATTAGACATGGACATAAGCGTATATAAAGCGTACTGGGATTGATTGACCATGGGTGCAAATTGCAACAACGATTGATACTATTAATAGTAGCAAACAAGCATGTCAGGAGACCCAGCAGTGGTGTACCTTGGGAGCCTATTTGTAACAGGAACCGTGTTTGTCACTGCAATTGACAAGAAGCCCATCGATGAAGCATTCATTCCCGCGTCCCATTTGTACGTCGCGATAGATAGGCTGGCCCTGTTCCCAAGCGGGATTTTCTATTCTGTATCTATCGACAGCAGCGGATCCAGTGTCGTTCAGGTGGATCCTGACAAAACATACATATCAAACGAGTACCTGTACCAATGCTTGCAACAAGATATTGTAAACTGGTCTGGCACACAGCTATTGAACGTTTCCCTGATACCGGATGCTTCCTCGGCATTCAAAACAGATTTCCCGGTTTCTCCCTGGCTTGCCGCGACCGAATCGAATAGAGGGAGCCTTGGCGACCAGATATTGTACATTCTGTCAAAGGTCATTACAATCAATGGAACTGTGGAAGATTCACGCTTTCAGAATCATGCAACATTATCACAGCAGATTACCCGTAGCGTTGCCAATTGGCTTGCTGATGCGCTCAGGTCCGTTGACGTTTTGGATTCAATCATCAAGCGTATATCAGCGTATAACGGACCAGCTATCAAACTGAACGCAGGCGAACACGTTTTCAAATTCGTACCTGGCCTGCGGGACATCAGCTTTGTTGTTACGTTGGATTCAGTCCGTTTCAAACTAGCTTACGCATTAGGTACGACTGAACTAGTCTTAGGCCAGATACCCATTGTTTTGACGATGAAGGACCTTGGGCCGTGAACGCCCATTGATGATTCCATTTGGCTTTATTCATGCTACCGGCAGGTCATGATACTTAAATATTGCAAAAGGATATAACCCAAAGAAGAATAAAGGAGGAGATTATTACTACTATACGTAAATTTACAGAGTAAAAAACAATGTCGTTCCTGTTCCCTGACGCTGCTCGCATTGCAAACATCGGCCATGTTAACACCGTGTCCGTGCTCAGCACGGATCAGCTGCGTGACTATGTGGTCTATGTCAAGATGCAAAAGGATGCCTTTTTCACGGATTCCTTCATGTACAACTATGATGGTATGAAGCTGACTTGTCCCGACAAGGTCGGCGCTAGCAGGTATTATGTCAATTGCAGGTCCATCTGTGACGCGTTCTGCGACTCCAAGTGCGTCAACGTGCATCACGGTAGTCAGCACATGTTCTTCAAGCACGCATTCAAACTGGGAGATCCAGTCACCATCAGCAGCTCGGCCAACATGTTCATTGATGGACAGGTCAGCAGCGCATCGGTGAACGTACAGGTCTATGGCGTTTTCCTCAATGCCGGCGATGGCAGCCCTGTATCGCCATGGTCCGTGAACGGCGAAGATGGGGCCGTAGAGGTCCTGTACGAGTACTACAGCAACGGCACCAGCTTCCTCAACAACGCGACCATGGCGGTCGACTCGCTCATCGCGGAAAGCCTTGGCATTCCGGGGTTCAAGAGCGGCTCCCTCATCAGCGGAGGTGGCACCCTGGTTATGAATGGCCTTCGGAACAAGTGCAACAGCAACATTGCGTACTTGACCAGCAAAGGGCCCGCAATCATGAGCACCACGTCATCGTCTGTCAATGACTGCATCTGGAACGACAGACCGAATCCGTCGACAGTCCGTCTAGTGCGTGCCTTTGACAAGAACATCCAGACCATGCTCTTTGCTACTGTATGTGACACCTCTGTGCCAACCGCCGCTGTTACAGACGTGTATGCGCTGTTCAGGTGCGTGCCCGGTA
>JAIXRC010000004.1 GCA_027485415.1 Cryomorphaceae bacterium
TCCACCACTTTGATGTTCACGGGGCCTTGACCGTAATCGTATTCCGGCTCCGCCATATATCCATCGTTAACAATCGTATTCAAGGTCGCGTCGGTGAACTCCAAAGAGCGGTTACCGTTACCGTATCCGTCCAAACGGGTTATGCGTGGCGTTGAGCCGTAACCAATCATCTGGTACGTTCCGTCTGCCTCTGGCATGGGGTTGTGGGGAACCGCAGGCGTTGAACTAATCGCAGTACCGTCAAAATTTAATCGGGATGAAATGTACGGGATTTTCTGACCGTCAAGGAATAATGCATCGTTTGGATCGTATTTCTTGAACTGATTGTAGGCATATGCTACGGCAACATAGTAATACGTTTTGTGGTTTACCAACCTTCTTGCACCTTGTGCAAATGCATCTTCCAATATTTGAAATGAATGACGAATTCCTTTATTTTCTCCGTCTACTTTCTCAACAGGTACTGAAAAACCTAAGGCCTCGTCAAACTCAAAATTGATAATTCTGGAGATGTTATTTTTGATGTCGCATTGAGCCACTAATCGAGCTTTTGTTGGATCGGCAATATCCGCAACGGAAACATCCTGATTTTTCAATTGGAAGATTTGATATCCTTCGAAACGGTATTTACGGTCCACGTTAGGGTCTGGGATGTTGATTTCATCAATTTCCTCATACGCTTCTTGATAGTTATTCGAAGAAATTGGATTTTCAATCATTAAAATCAATTCTTTATCCAACTCTTGGATGGTCAATTTAGGCGCATCCGGAGGCGAAAGAATTTTAAAGCAAGCGTCGAACAAAGCTTGCGCTTTCGTATCTGCTCTTTTCATCGCTTCAACCGATGCCATCAAAGAACCTTCCGTGCTACGTCCATAAACTATACCGACCGTAATGTTATTCACTGCTCCTGGTTTGAGGGTGAAGGGACCAGCGGATTGTACAAAACGTCGGTCACCTGCGGGGTTATTATTCGTTGACTCATCCCATCCATTGGGGTATTGCGCTGACATATCAGTGCCTCCGGTCGACCAATGCAATGGGTCAGAGGTTCCTGGGAACATGTAATCGGATAAAACACCTGGAGTACTACCAAGACCCCCGTAGTACATTTCGGATCCGTTGGCCCATTGACCTTCCATGAAGTTGTAAAATTCTGCAGCAGGTCCTGGGTCGTTGTACGGATAAGCAGACGTGGAAGTATAATACGTAAAACGACGCATTCCAAAACGCTCATTATCAACAATTCCATCTGAGTATCCTATACCGATACCCTTGTAAACAATCCCATTATTAGCCAAGGCATCAACCACCGTTGGCACCACCATGGTTTGCGTGGCATTGTCGAAATAAGGGCCTGGGTTGTCAATACCATCGGCATCTTGGTACGGTCCTTCAAAGAAATCGCATCCGATCGCTGGTGGATTCGCACCGTAACCTAATTTACCTCCATCGTTTTCATCGTTCAAATCCCCGTTGTACATGTAACCAAGACCCCTAGAAACGTCACAACCCGCATAATCGTCGGCGGAGTTACCAACATCCGCATCGAGATACTGGGCAAAATAGGTGTTGTATAAGGTTTGTGTACCGCGGTTAATCAATTCATAGTTGTAGAAAGTCATTCGATTCACCTCATCGTTGGTTGCGAAGGAGAATGCCTGTGCTCTAATTTCCATTCCTATCGGGTCACCGTTAGTTTCCGTATGAATGTTTCCTTTGTCGTTAAAAACCCACCAATGCGTTTCATCCCCAAAAAGCGAAATCCTACGGTCAAACCCACACTGAATATCATCGCGGCCTAAGATATCATCGTACCAAGGGTGGTCTCCGTTATCCGGGTTGTAATTTCCGTCTTGGTCACGGTCGTAGTAAGGCGCTAAGAAATAATCCTGTCCTTTGGAAATATCTCCATGGGCAGGCCAATTGTAAATACGATTCAACTCTTCATTGGAAGGCGCTTGTACATCATCGCATTCTGTATTTATTCCTGCTTGGCATTCCCACCAAATATTAAAACGGATCACCTCGGCCTTGCGAATGGTGTAAAATTGGTCATAAGCAATACATTGGTCTGGATCAATGTTCGCTTCACCGAAATCACGGATGGCATCATCCCCAACAGGAAACAAAGGATTATAATTTCCAGTTCCAGGGGTAACAGATAAAGGTCCTGGCCAAAAGTCGTTCCCTTGGCGATAGCGCAATGCCGCAAGCTTTAACTGGCCATTTACATCGGTTCCTCCCATCCACAAAGCACCAGCAAAGATGGCAAAACGGTTACTTCCTTTGGGGACCTCGTATGCTGCAACGCCGTTTTGACGGTTTTGGAACATGGAACCTCCTTGTTCAATCAAAGCACGCACGTCATTGAATTCCATGATGTACTTTGCCGTTGCTGGGCTACAATTCGCTTTAGGTTTACCCGGCTTTTTATTTTTATCATTAGGCCCGTAGTACGCTAATGCATTCGTGCCTAAAAAAGCTACAGCCAATAACGACGCAATGAATTGCTTTTTCATATGATAGTTCTAATTAAATATTAAAAATCGTACTTAACCCCTAAACGAATCGTTCGAGGCACACTAATATTGAACGGATTATTCACCTTCATGGAGTAGTAGTCGCGGAATGCTTGCTCGTCCGTTTGGTTTTGAATCGAGGTTTGGCTCGCCGCAGCCGCAAGGTATCCATCGTCGTTCCAGTTGCCAGTTGCACGGTAAATTCCAAGAACGTTGAACTGGTTGAATAAATTCGTTGCACGAACGTAAATGTTCAAATTGGACACTTTTTCCTTATCCTTACCCTTGGCATCTTTGGATTTGTGGGTGATCGTTATATTTTTATCTAACTGCATATCCAAGCGATACGTCCAAGGCATCCTAGAGCCGTTTACAGTACCGCTAATACCTGCATTCAAATTACCAATACCTTCATCGGTAATGAATGTTTGTGCGGAATATGGATAACCAGAATTGATGTTCGTGAAGATGTTCAATCCTGTATTTTCCAACAATTTAAAGTCACCAATAGTAGGACCGTTGTAATCTTTCCCTTCCCCGTATCGGTAATCGAAGGTGATAGCAAAGGCATGACGCTGATCAAAACTGTAAGGGAAGATGTTTCTCAAATTAGGAATACCTGCATTGATAAAAGCCGCCATTGATGTTGCATCGGATCCCGTACCGTCTGCAAACTGCAGCGTGTAATTGGCGGTCATACGAACGTTGCCTGTTTGACGCAAATCATAGGCAATAGTCATACCTTTAACGGTTCCAAAATCGCGGTTACCGAATGTTTTATACGAAGCAGGATACGCCATGAACATGTTAATCAACTGCACATTGTTGCGTTGTTCACGGTAGAAGGCAGAAATCTTTAAGGAGGATGTTGGTCCTAGCACTTGTTGGAAACCTAACTCATAGTCGATCGTGGTTTCAGGCTTCAAATTCGCGTTACTGATTACAGCATTACGCGACTGAATGTACTGATACTCGTAAGGATCAAATCTAAATCCGGAAGTTGGACGCTTCGTTAAAATGTCGTAGTGTGCGAAGAATGACGCTTTTTCAGAAATCGGGAAAGAAAAAGCAACACGTGGCATTACGTTAACTTGCGCTTTATAATCTTCAAATGCCGACGCATCTGGTGCCGTTTGTCCTGGATTCAACAACCAAGGTGCGATACCACCTGCGCCTTGAATCACTTTAGGATCTTCTACGGTTGTTCCTACAGCATTGAACCATTCCGCTTCGTTACGGAAACCGTTGATAGCGGTTGGATTCGAAATATCATTTACATAAACAATATAATCATCTCCCATGCTTTCAGGAATGTTCACCCAAGCATATTGCCCTGGATCGTTCGCTTTCAAAGCTTTCGCTTCTTTTACGGTGCGAGCGTTGTAGAACAAATACGGGTCCTTAAGTACCGGCTGATTTGCATCGAATACGTCAACCCTTACCCCTACATTGAATACGATATCCTTGAATGCAAATTTATCCATGATATAACCCGCCATGTAGGTAGGCTGGAAGGCTCCAATGAAGCGCTTGTAATTACCGTTTTCGTCGTATTCATTGAAATACTTGTTGATGTCGGTAATTCCTTTGACTTTTTTCCCAGTATGGTCAAATCCATAATAGGAAACGAATGAATTCCCTTGGTTCATTAATTCATCCGGGGAAAACATGGAAAGGTTGTACATAGAAGGATCGTACATGTCGATGTCTACGAAGTCGTTTCCACCGGTTGCAAGGTTAAGAGCCTTTCGTACATTGTAGTCAAAAAATGACTGGTTATCGTTATTTATTTGGCCACCGAATGCACCATTATTGTTATGTGCATAACCAGAATTTAATCGATCATAGGTGATCGCTTTGAAAGAACCTGAATCCGATATAACACCTGTAGTGTAATCCAACTCACGAATATGAAAATTCATTAGCTGGCGGGCAATAGACCAAATAGCTGTTGGACCTTGGTCGCCGTTCGACCAACCTCTATCGATTCGTTGCTCGTATTCGAAACCAAGAGAAACGCTGTGATTGCCAATGACAAGAGAACCAGCTCCTGTGACACGGAATTGGTCGTTTTCAAACTTCCCAAAACCGTTGTATGGAGCACCAATATTGGACCAAATACCGTAAACGCTTTGAGGAGCATCTCCATTTCTAAGAGCGTTTCCTTGTTGGATTTGGAACAAATTTTCGTATCTCCCGAAAGGCGATCCTTCGTAAATATTATAGTACTGAGTCGTTATTGAAGCAAGAGCAGCATTGGTTTCGGAAGGTGTAAATTCGACCTCTAGATCACGGAAACCGTTGTGTTCCCAGCGCTGTAAGTTTTCATTGAACTCATAAGAAGGGGTTCTGCGGGTTTTGAAGGTTCCAACATGTCCGTAATTAAAAATATCGTATTGATGTTTTGAATCATACGAGTCGCGCATGGTTTTACTGAAATCTACCATTAAGGTATAGTTGGCCGATTTAATTTTGCTGTTTTTATTGTCGTTAGAAAACCTTTGGGAGATTTTACCATAAACCCGATAATCCAAACCTTTAGACTGACCAAAATTCGTGAAGTTCAACAAGGAACCTGTATAGGAGTAAGCAGAACCATTGAAATAATTCAAGGATCCACCAAACTGTACGTTAACGGTAGGACCAGTATTAACATCAATTTTTCCTTGACCTGAAATAGTCGTATTTCGTGCATTCATTCTCCACGGCACCTTTTCAAAATCCGTTTCTCTCAAGAAAAGGGCGTTGTGAAATGTTCCAAAACCAGTAGAAGTGGGACGCAATGGATTCGCTAAGAGAGAGTCACGAACATCTTTTTTAATCCTCCAACCACCACCTGCTAATGGACGGTTATCCAATTCGTCTGTAAGGTTGGCAGAAATAAGAAAACCTAATCTTGGTTTTGTTTTTTCACCGGTTGAATCCCGTTGCATCCAAAGTGGTCCGGAAAGCATTCCTTCAAACAGGTTATATCCATATTTATCTAAACCAAACACTTTTCCGTCATAGCCGTTAGGATCGGCGCCTTTAAAATAAAATCCTGAAGTAACGGCCTCGATGCTACCAAAATATACCGCAGAAGGACCTCTTGTGGTAACAGAAATGATTCCACCGGTTACGTCTCCATAATTCGCTGGCACACCCCCGGTTATAACGGAAACTTCTTCCAAGGCGGCTTTTGGCAAATTCGCAGATCCTCGCACTTTTATTCCGTCAATAAAAAAGTAAGTTGCATCTGATCGAGATCCTCGCACCGAAATTGCACCACTTCCCTCGTTCGTGTTAACTCCACCCACGGATTGAGCAACACCAGCTGCTGAACGAACTGGCATTCGATTAATATCTTCTCGTGTAACGGTCGCGCCTGAAGCTCCTCCATCTTTATCAATCAACGGAACCTTGTATCGACTAACCTTGACCTCATCTTTCGTTAATTCGTTCTCCGGACGTCCCAAGGTTAACTTTTCTAGAAACGTTATTTTATCCGAGGAAACAATAACCCCTTGCTCCAAAGCGTCTTGATACCCTTCTGTTTTATTCGTAATTTTTATATCATAAGTACCCGGAAGAATTGCATTTATTTGAAACTCTCCTTTGTCGTCGGTAATGGCATTACCTTTCATCGTTGCACCAGAAAGCAAATAAATCTTGGCATTCGGAATTACCGCTCCGGTTTTATCTTCTTTTACGATTCCTTTAAGGGTACCAAGCCCTGATTGGGCCTTGTGATAAGAAGCTGTAAACAAAATAATTACGAGCAATAGAGGTAGTTTTTTAATCATAAATTTTGATGTTAAAAGACTATGAATTAGTTAAATTTAAGTTGCTAAATATAGAAAGTTTATCCGTGTTCTCAAAAAATGAAACAAAATAACCTAAAAAAATCCTCACTTTTGTTTCATGCATGGGCAAGTTTTTGAAGTAGATTCTGAATTATTGTCGAATGGTAAAACGATTCAATACGTATTGTTGGATATAAACCATCAAGAAAACCAGGGAAAACTCCTACCCTTGGAGGAGGAAGAGCAGGCGTTAATATCCTTGGAGCATAGACGAAAAGAATATGCTGCGGTTCGAAAATTAAAAAATCGTATTTTCAAAAATCATCGAATTCTATACGCGCTGAACGGCAAGCCATATCTTGAACCTTTCGAAAAGCACATTGGGATTAGTCATTCAAAGAACTTTGCGCTCTTTGCCTATTCAGATTCAGTATTTGGATGTGACATTGAAGAAAACGACGTCAGGTTACTCAGGGTGAAAAATCGGTTCACCAGTAATAGAGAATTGTCCATATTGGCGCATTTTTCTCCATTAGACCAACTTTGCATATTGTGGACAAGCAAGGAGGCTATTTACAAATTACTAGGATTTTCAGGCGTCAATTGGAATGTGGACTGTCAATTAACCGAGGTAATATTTCCGCGCCTGAAATTTAAGCTTACCTGGCGTGAAAAAGAGATTGTTTTAATGTGTTATTTACATAAACCTTTTGAAAACGTATGGATTTCATGGGCAATAATCGAAGAAGATGAGTGAGTTGTTTCAAGAATTAGTCGATGGGAAAGGGAGGGTAGCCATTCTCATTGATCCGGATAAAAACACGAAAAAATCGGCATTCAAAAGCCATATTCAAACGTTGATTTCTGCAAAGCCTGATCTTTTTTTCGTCGGAGGAAGCACCGGAAACCGAGCGCAAACGGAAAACTGTGTAAACTGTTTGAAGGAAGAAACTCAAATTCCTGTTGTTTTATTTCCCGGTAATTCCGAACAATTTTCCGCAAAGGCAGATGCGATACTATTTTTATCACTCCTGACAAGCAGAAACCCAAAATATATAATTGAAGAACAGATCAAAAGTGCTTCTGAGGTATATCTGTCAGGAATACAAACCATCCCTACTGGGTACATTCTAATTGATGGAGGAACCCATACCAGCACCTTGCAAGTAACCCAAAGCACCCCCATCGCGCAGGAGTCTTTGAAGACCATCCTCGATACTGCTTTGGCCGGAACATTGATGGGACACAAAGCGCTTTATATGGATGCGGGAAGTGGGGCAACAACCCTTATTTCTGAAGAAATCATCCGAACGATTGCTCCTCTCACCCAATTGCTAATTATTGGCGGGGGGCTCAGGAATATTTCTGCTATTAAGAAGGCACATTTGGCCGGTGCCAAAGTGGTAGTTATTGGAAATCAACTGGAAAGTGACGCTTCTTTTGCGCAAGAAATCGCAGCCTATCAAGAAGAACGGCATCGTTCGCTACTGACCTAGATTTGCTTTCAAACTCAAGTCCAAACTTTTTACATTATGGGTTAGGGCGCCAACGGATATAAATTGAATTCCTGTCTCAGCATACGCTACAATATTGTCTTCGTTAATACCTCCTGATGCTTCGGTCTCAAAATGGCCTGGAATCAACTTAATGCATGAGCTAATTTCCTCTGGAGTAAAATTATCGAGCATAATTCGGTCAACCTGATCGAAAAGAATTACTTCATTTAGTTCTTTAAGATTTCGAACCTCGACTTCGATCTTGATGTCCAAATTCTGGGCTTCTATAAAATTGAGGGTCTTTGTTACCGCGTTTGCTATTCCCCCACAAAAGTCAAGGTGGTTGTCTTTAAGCATTATCATGTCGTAGAGCCCATGTCGGTGATTAAGACCACCACCAATCAATACGGCTTGTTTTTCCAACATACGAAAACCGGGAGTTGTTTTGCGTGTATCGAGCAGACGAGCAGAGGTATGGGCAATTTTTTGCTGTAAAAATCTTGTTTTCGTAGCGATTCCCGACATGCGTTGCATGCAATTCAATATAAGGCGCTCCGTGGATAACAAATTGATAACCCTTCCAACAATTTTAAAGGCAATATCCCCTGGCTCAACCCAATCTCCGTCCTGTTTATACCGCTCGAAAGTTGCTTCAGGATCGGTTATTCGAATTATTTCTCGGGCAACCTCAACTCCTGCCAAAACACCTTGTTCTTTAACGAGTAACCTTGCCTCACCAAGTTGATCAGGAGCAATCGTAGCGAGGGAAGAATAATCTCCGAAGCCAACATCTTCTTTTAACCAAAGATCGATATGTGATTTTAACATGTAACAAAAATAAGAACAATCTTGCCATAAAAATTACATCCTTATCTTTGCTTTATGCTTAACAGAAAACGAATTATTCGATGGTTTGTATTGATTTTCCTCTTGTGTTTTGGAGAAATGAGTGGATTCGCACAGGAAAGTGCCGTGATCGACTACCTACAATCAGAGCAATATCATCCAGAAGGCTTAAGGAAAAAATTGAATCAACTAAAACCGGGTTCCTTTTCTCAAAAACTATATGGCGCCTATTTTAACAAACTCTCAGAAAACACGCCAGAATTCCTGAAGGCAATGTCAGGACTCGTCCAGGCTCAAAATTCAACAATAACCGATGCTGAAACGCAGCATTTTTATGAAATTTTGAGTGCTGAATACTATCTGTTAAAAGGTGATCTAAATTCGGCCAAACTGACCCTATTAAACAGTACTACGTTATCTAAAACAAAGGGATTAAAACGTTGGGGATCTTATAGCAATAGGGTTTTAGGATCCATTTATATGGGAAATAAAATGCCTGATTCCAGCCAGTATTATTTCAAAAAAGCCATTGAACTCGCCAAACGGAGTAATAACAACGTCGACCTTATCTGGAGCCTTCATGCATCGGCTCTCGCATACTATCATCAATCGGAAGTTGGTCCGGCGCTTAGCCAAGAATTATTAGCGATTGTTATTGCACAAAAAATAAAAAACGAATACTTGCTTAGCATGCTCAACACCTCCATTGCTGAAATATCTTTGGAATCAGGTAACCTTCGACAGGCAGAAAATTTCTTGCGAAAAAGTACTCAACACAACCTTAAATTAAATGACCCACTACAATCGTGTCGTAATACCATTCTGCAAGCAAAAGTTTGGATTAAGAAAAACGAATCGGACCAGGCCTTCAAGGCCTTGAGAAAGGTTGTAAGTACCTTGACCTCTTTAGGTGCTTATCGCTCTTTAGGCAAGGCATGGATGATTTACGGCAAGGTATACAATGTTCGAAAGAATATGGATTCCAGTTTATACGCATTTCAGAAAGCGCTGGTCTATTTTGAAAATTCCATAAACCCCTACGAAATGGCCGATGTTTATCATTCCATAGGATTAACCTACTTGAACAATAAAGACCTTGTAAATGCGGAAAAAAACTTTCTCAAGTCAATCACCATTCAGAGCAACATAAAAGACACCAAAGGTTTGTATGAGAATTACAACGCATTGGCTCAACTTTTCTCCCTTAAAGGGAACCAAAAATTGGCTTATCTATATTTGAAAAAATATACCGACTATTTGAAACAAAATAGCCTTTCGGTCGATAGTAAAACGGTCGATGAACTCACCCAATCTAATTCCCGTGAAGAGCGGGAACTTTTGATTTCTTCCCAAGAAGAAGAATTGAACCGTGAATTGCGAGAAAAGGAAATTTTACAGCTTCAAAGCGACCGTCAACTTCTCGGAATTATTGTTGTGGTCGTGGTTTTTATTTTATCTGCGATCATTTTCTTTTTTGTTATTCGTCAGAGAAATGTTGCGCAAGAGCAACGGGAAACAGAAATGTCGCAAACGTTGTTGAGATCTCAAATGAATCCTCATTTCATTTTTAATGCGCTTGCGGTAATCCAAAGTTATATTTTCGAAAATACCCCTGAAAAAACTTCAAGTTTTCTGGTTAACTTTTCAAAACTCATTCGCTTGATCCTCGAAAACTCTCCGAAAGAATTCATTACCGTTGATATCGAAAAGGAAATTTTATCTAAATACCTAACCACACAGAAATTACGGTTTGAGGATCGATTCAATTTTGAATTGATCATTGATGAGGACCTCATACAAAAAAGGGCCCTCATCCCTCCTATGATCACCCAACCCTTCGTAGAAAATTCAATTGAACATGGACAACTTCATGCGATTTCAGATGGAATCATACGAATTCATATGCATGAACGAGATGGAATGTTAGAAATAATGGTAAGTGATAATGGGGTTGGAAGAGAAAAGTCTGCCAAGATTAAAAAGAAAAGTAATCACAAAAGTATGGCATTGAACATAACCCGCGAAAGAATTCAGATTCTGAATAAAAAGTATAAAGGTAAAGGCAATTTAGAAATATCTGACCTGGATGAAATGACAAAATCTGGAACGAAGGTAATGATTTGTTTGCCATTGATATACGAAAACATTACATTTGATGGAAATGAGAAAAATCTTAATCATTGATGATGAAAAAAGAATACGTGATTTCGTAAAACGAATGATCGACTCTTTTGGTTTTGATGTTGAAGTCTTTACGGATGGAGAAAACGTGGAAACAGGTATTGCAGCGATTAAATCACTTAAACCTGATATCGTATTTCTGGACATACAAATGCCCGACGGAACCGGTTTTGACCTTTTAAATCAGGTTGGCGAAAAAACATTTGAACTCATTTTTATTACCGCTTTTCAAGAATATGCCATCATGGCAATAAAATTCAGCGCCTTGGATTATATTTTAAAACCCATTGATGCGGAAGAACTTAAAACTGCTTTACAGAACGCCTTAGACACCATAGATTTCAAAAAAGAGGAAACACAATATGAGGCGCTGAGCCATAACCTCAACACCAATCAAAAACGCAAGTTGGTATTGAAAACCCAAGAAAGCGTTCACGTAGTGGATTTGAATGAAATCATACGATGCGAGGCTGATAAAAATTACACTTTTTTCTACCTGAATAGCGGCAAAAAAATCTTGGTGTCACGAACGCTCAAAGATTTTGAACTTTTATTATCCAACCATGGTTTTTTCAGGGTTCAACAATCCCATTTAATCAATATAGAATACATCGATCGTTACGACAAGTCCGAAGGAGGATCAGTCATCATGAAAGACGGGTCAGCCGTTCCATTATCTAACGCCAAAAAAGACCTGTTTTTCCAACTTTTGGAGAACCTTTAATCCAGAGCACTTTTCAAGTCTGCGATTAAATCCTCTACATCCTCAATGCCTACACTTAATCGTATTAGACTATCCACCACCCCGCTTTTTTCGCGTTCTTGTTTAGGAATCGATGCATGCGTCATAGTTGCTGGGTGACCGATCAAGGACTCAACGCCCCCGAGCGATTCTGCCAAGGCAAATATCTTTACCTTTTTTACCACTTCTAGAGCCTCCTCAAGTTGATTTCCAATCAAGGTAAAAGAAATCATTCCGCCGAACCCACGCATTTGTTGCGCAGCAATTTCATGGTTTGGATGAGAGGAAAAACCAGGCCAAAACACCTGATCCACTTTCGGGTGAGCGGCTAAAAAATTCGCCACTTTTTCTCCATTATAGCAATGCCGTTCCATGCGTAAATGAAGTGTTTTAATTCCCCGTAGCACCAAAAAAGAGTCCATTGGCGAGGTGACTGCACCAGAACTGTTTTGTATCCGATACATTTCATGCGCAATGGTTTCATCATTTGTTATAAGTGCGCCCATAATCACATCGGAGTGTCCTCCTAAGTATTTAGTAACCGAATGCATGACGATATCAGCCCCTAGATCTAATGGAGATTGAAGAAACGGGGTAGCAAAGGTATTATCCACACACAACCAAGCCCCAGCGGCACGCGCAATTTCCGCGGCACCTTTGATATCAATGATGTTCATCATCGGGTTCGTTGGGGTCTCCACCCAAATCATTTTCGTTTTAGGGTTTACCTTCGCCTGGATGTTTTGAACATCCGTCATGTCTACAAAATGAAAGACTAAGCCGTATTTCTCAAAAATGGTTTTAAAAATTCGATAAGAGCCCCCGTACAAATCATGCGTTGATATGACTTCATCGCCAGGGTTTAGCATTTTGATGACGCAATCTATAGCGGCCAAACCGGAACCAAAACAGGCACCAAATTTACCGTTTTCAATGGCCGCTAAATTTTTTTCTAAAGCATGACGGGTAGGATTCAAGGTTCGAGAATACTCATAGCCTTTGTGGTTACCTACCCCTTCTTGAACGTAGGTAGATGTCTGATAAATTGGCGTCATGATGGCTCCTGTAGCAGGATCTGGAGCAACTCCTTCGTGGATGGCTTTGGTAGCAAATTTCATGGAGGTAAAAAAAAAAAAAAAATGTAACCTTATCCTCCCTTTGGGTTTCAAGGCAAACAAACCTATCCTATGAAAACCTTCTTTTTAATGCTGTCCTTATCGGTTGCTCAACTCGGTTTAACCCAAATCACCGTATTCTCGAAAACCACCCATGAATACGATTTAACATCGGAAGAAGTAAAGGGTAGTTTTACCAAAACACAAAGTTTCAATATTTCCTTCCCCGACTCCTTGTTAATTCATAATGTTTTCAATGACGATTTCGAAATTAACGACAGTCAAATCTACAAAATTACTGGGGTGGAAGAAAAAGACGGTATCATTGGTTTTACCGCATTATCGGGGGTCTCTGGAAGGAGCTACCAATACCTCCTTAAAACCGTAGAAGAGTCTCTCGTACTTGTTCAACTCTTCAATGAGGACCAAACCATGTATGTATTTGAAGGAAGTGACTCAAAAATGAAAACGTTTATTCAATCTGAATAGCCAATGACGGGTTCCAGAAATGTTGTTCAAACTGTTGAATTTGATCATTCATTACGGTTATTCCCTCTTCTTCTAGCTTCCTTTGCATATCATCTGGCGGATTAAAGTGCATTTTTCCAGTCAATAAGCCTTGTCTATTAACCACACGATGCGCTGGTACATCTGCTAGTCCATGGCTTGCATTCATGGCCCAACCTACCATGCGCGCCCCACTTTTCGAGCCCAAAGCCTGTGCTATAGCACCGTAGGTAGTTACCTTTCCTGGTGGAATCAAACGAACAATACCATAAACTGCCTCAAAGAAATCTGTATTTTTGAACACACTGCAAAATTACAGCTATGAAAGGAATCTACACGCTACTGCTATTAATCGGTTCAAACATTTTTATGACCTTAGCGTGGTATGGTCACCTGAAATGGTTTGGTGAGAAAAAATGGTTGAGAATTGGACTTTTTTTAACGACCCTAATCAGTTGGGGGCTCGCTTTTTTCGAATACTGCCTTCAAGTTCCTGCGAATCGCATAGGTTATCGAGGCAACGACGGTCCCTTTAGTATTATGCAGTTAAAGCTTATTCAAGAGGTACTCTCGATTGGGGTGTTTTTGGTTTTCATGCTCTTATTCTTTAAGCAAGAAACTTTGAAGTGGAATCATTTTGCAGCCATTGCCTGCATCCTTGCTGCCGTATATTTCATTTTCAAGAAATAAAAAAAGCCGCACTCGGCGGCTTTCCACAATTCCTCTGTGAAGGTTATTTTTTGCAGCAGTCTTTCATGCCCTTGCCTCCGATCCATTTCCCGTTTTTATCGAAATGTGCTAAACAAGCGGCTTTCTCTTCAGCAGAACAGCCTTTTTCATCGCACATTTTAGCGCATTCATCCTTAGTCATGGTAGCGCATTTGCTCATGTCGCATTTTCCGATCATTTGAGGCCCCTCTTTGCAGTTGCCATGCTCCTTTCCACATTGCATGCCTGACTTACAAGCGCTTGCTTCACCATGGCATTCTTTTTTATCAACAGAGCAAGCTGTTTTGTTTTTGTGGCAATCTCCACTTTTACCTTCGGAACTATGACCATTTCCTAAAATCGGGGCGATTACCAATCCTACCAAACAGGTCAACTTGATTAAAATGTTCATAGAAGGACCTGAGGTATCTTTGAATGGATCACCAACGGTATCTCCGGTAACTGCTGCTTTATGAGCATCAGACCCTTTGTACGTCATTTCGCCGTTGATTTCCACGCCGGCTTCAAACGATTTCTTAGCGTTGTCCCAAGCTCCTCCGGCATTGTTTTGGAAAACCGCCCAAAGTACACCCGAAACGGTGACTCCTGCCATGTAACCTCCAAGCATTTCAGCGATCAATTGGTTGTCGTATCCCAATAACATGGGAAAAACAGCAATCGCAATGGGAAAGCCTAGGGTTAACACCCCTGGTAACATCATTTCACGCAATGCTGCTTTCGTCGAAATTTCAACACATTTGCCGTATTCGGGCTTACCTGTTCCTTCCATTATCCCGGGGATTTCTTTGAATTGTCGTCGTACTTCGTAGACCATATCCATTGCTGCTTTACCCACTGAGTTCATCGCTAACGCTGAAAAAACAACCGGAATCATTCCTCCAATAAAGAGCATGGCCAACACAGGTGCTTTAAAAATATTAATCCCATCAATACCCGTGAATGTTACATAGGCAGCAAATAAGGCTAGCGAAGTTAAGGCTGCAGAGGCAATGGCAAATCCCTTTCCGGTGGCTGCTGTGGTGTTTCCAACGGAATCTAGGATATCGGTGCGTTGACGCACTTCTTTTGGAAGCTCGCTCATTTCCGCAATACCACCAGCATTATCGGAAATGGGTCCGAAAGCATCAATTGCAAGCTGCATTGCAGTAGTTGCCATCATAGCCGAAGCGGCTAAGGCTACTCCATAAAACCCGGCTAACGCATAAGAACCCCAAATTGCGCCTGCGAACAACAATACGGTAGGGAAGGTAGAAATCATCCCTGTAGCAAGTCCTGCTATGACATTGGTTCCTGCACCTGTTGCCGATTTTTGAACGATTTTCAATACGGGCTTTGTGCCTAATCCCGTGTAGTATTCTGTAACGGAAGAAATGACACCTCCGACAAGCAATCCAACAATCGCAGCGAAGAACACTCGTAATGATGAAACTTCTTTCGTTCCTTCTCCAAAGAAATTCATTTTCATGGTCTCCGGAAGCATCCACACCACCAACCCGTAACAAGCAATCGCAGTTAATACGATTGACACCCAATTACCAATGTTGAGGGCACCTTGCACTTGTTTTTCTTTAGCGTCATTGCTGGAGATTTTGACCAACATCGTCCCAATAATTGAAAAAATTATACCTACTCCAGCGATTGCCATGGGTAAGAGAATGGGGCCAATTCCACCGAATTTATCCGTAATGCGACCCCCCATGTCGGTTATAACATAGTTTCCAAGTACCATAGCTGCCAAAACGGTAGCCACATACGAACCGAAAAGGTCTGCTCCCATCCCCGCAACGTCTCCAACGTTATCTCCAACATTGTCAGCAATGGTGGCTGGGTTACGAGGATCATCCTCTGGAATTCCAGCTTCAACCTTACCTACCAAGTCCGCACCAACATCGGCTGCTTTGGTGTAGATACCTCCGCCAACACGCGCAAACAAGGCAATGGATTCAGCGCCCAGAGAAAACCCTGCTAAGGTTTCCAAAACGACCGTCATATCCTCCGTGTTGGTCCATTGACCCCCCATAAAAATCTGAAAGAAAATGATGAAAAATCCGGTCAATCCAAGAACGGCTAAACCGGCAACACCAAGTCCCATTACGGTTCCTCCTCCAAACGAAATTTTAAGCGCTTGAGGCAGGCTAGTTCTTGCCGCTTGGGTGGTACGAACGTTGGTTTTAGTAGCGATTTTCATCCCCATATTACCTGCCAAAGCCGAAAAAATGGCTCCAAAGATGAATGCAATTACAATCATCCAGTGGGTCTTAACCCCCGGAATAAAGGTAATGCCAGCAAGAACAATACTAGCGGCTATCACAAAGATGGCTAATAAACGGTACTCAGCTTTCAAAAATGCTAAAGCTCCTTCATAGATGTAATCGGAAATTTCCTTCATTTTCCCATCGCCTGCATCTTGTTTCAATACCCAAGCACGCTTCATGGCCATGAAAACCAAACCAATCAAAGCTAATGCGATTGGCACATAAATCATCATTGATTCCATTGTATATTAAGTTTAATTTGTCGGCAAAAGTAGATTTTTCTCGTAAAGTATGCAAATAACGAGGCTATTGCTTACTGAACGTGATTAGTCTTTCGAAATAATATCGAACAATTCGTCCAAATTCGGAGAGATGATGATTTCAATTCGGCGGTTTTTAGCTTTATCCGCGGGGTCCACCGGTTGAAATTCGCTTCGACCCGCAGCAATTAACTTTGCTGGGTTCATTTTGGAGTTTGCCAGCAATATTTCAACCACGGAAGTCGCTCTCAAGACGGAAAGCTCCCAGTTGTTTCTAGGGAATGAAGCGCTGTTCAATTTATCGGTATCCGTGTGCCCTTCGACCACAATTTCCAAATCTTTCTCATTTTCCAAGGCTTTACCTATTTGCTGAAGGGCTTTTTTCCCTTCGCTTTCCACGACGATACTTCCCGACTTAAACAAAAGTTTCGCTTCCATGCTCACGTAGATTTTTCCGTTCTTTTGTTCCACTTTCAATCCTTGGTTTTCGAAACCAATCAAGGCATCTGTCACTTTCTTTTTCAATAATTTCAGGGCATCCTCTTGGCGTTTCAATAAGTCCTCCAATTCATTCACTCGCCGCTCACGCTCTTCTAAAAGCTGTTGTTTATTGCGTAACTCTGCTTCCAAATTGACCAATTCTTCAGATTTTTTCTGCAATTCCTTGGTTTTTTGTTCCAATTGTTTTTGCAAAGCCGAGGTCTCTTTTTGACCAGTGGACTTATAGCGGTCGAATGTTTTTGTCAATTCATCCAACTCTTTCATAGAACTGCTCAATTCTCGGGTTAAATTGCGCTGTGCAGCACCTAGCCTAGCCGTGTCAGCAGAAAGTGAGGCTATGTTCTTTTTTGCAGCATCTAAATCCTTTTGAAGTTGTTCCGCTTTGCTTTGATAAGCCCCACTGCTTTCCATAAATTTAGCGAGTTCTTCAGAGCAAAGCCGTTGCTTTTCTTCAAGTGCTTTATATTTTTTAGAAGAGACACACGAACCCAACACTAGGATTGCAAACAACATAAGGGATACTGACTTCATACATTCAATTTATTCAAGCACAAATTTGCTAGAATTTAACCTGCGATTAGGAGCTTGAGGAGAGAGTTGTCAACAAAACATCTTTAATTAATCCTGTTTGTTCTTACTTTTGAACATCATGAATCCTCAAAATTACGTTGCCTTATTGGAAGGACTTGCTGCCATACTCGGAGCGGTGTACATCGTTTTGATTTCGAATAAAAGCAGGCTTGGCTGGTGCTTTGGTATTGCATCATGCGCCTTGTTCACAGTGATTTGTTTTCATCATGAATACTACGGTCAAGGCATCATTCAAGCCCTTAACACCCTCATGGGTTTTTACGGCTGGTGGGCTTGGAATCGTCCAGCACAAACCAGCTATCTGTCCCTTTGGATATTGGGTGCTGCGCTCATCGCATCCGCCATATCGTTCTCAGGATCTTTGTTTTTCTTCCCCCAAGAGCAATGGTCTATTCATTTGGACCATACCGCCTTACTGCTTTCTTGTTTTGCAACCTACTTAACGGTGCGAATGATCTATGAAAACTGGTATTTGTGGTTGGGAATCAACGCGATAACCAGTATAACCGCTTTTCACCATGAAATGTACTTTTTCGCGGGGTTGTCGGTGGTTTATTTGGGGCTTTCCTTCTACGGACTTTATCAATGGAAAAAATGAAACAAAGGTTCCTCAAGATTGCATTTACAGGACCTGAATGCTCTGGTAAAACCACCTTGGCCCTATGGCTATCGGAGCAATTAGCCCTGCCATTTGTCGAAGAATATGCGCGTGAATATTTGTCCAACATGGAGCGCTATTCTTGGGAGGATGTACAGAACATTGGGCGGCAACAATTTGCCATGAACCACACTTCAATTCACTGCGTTTGCGATACCGAAATGACGGTTATTCGCATTTGGGAAAAGGTACGGTTTGGATCTATTTCAGAGGGCACTCAATCCCTTTCATTGAACGATAATTATGACCTACTTTTTCTTTGTAAGCCCGATTTTGAATGGCATCCGGATCCCTTGCGCGAACACCCCCATGAACGAAATTTACTTTTTGACCTGTACGTTCAAGACCTGCAAATAAGAGGCCTTCCTTTTCACCTGCTCTCAGGAAATATAAAGGAACGAAAAGAGCAAATTCTCGCTTTAATTTCACGTAGGATTCCTTAATTTTACCCCGTGAAATCTATCTATTTGGTTCTTGTTGTTTTCTTGCTATCGGTTTCGGTCGCTTATTTCATGAACCTTGAATCAAGGGCTGATGCCACCCAAAAAAAGCAACGTGATCCGTTAGAGGTAATCAACCCCATTGATCTTAAATCAGAAATGGTTGACTCAAGCTTGTGGGGTGTAAATCACGGTCATCGCATAGGTGCATTTCGGTTAAAAGACGAGCAAAACAAGGTGATAACCGATAAGACCATAGATGGAAAAGTATTTGTTGCCGAGTATTTTTTCTCTACCTGTGGAAGCATTTGCCCCATCATGAACCAACAGATGCAAAGGGTTCAAGAACGATTCAAAGGAGAAAAAAAATTCAACATATTAAGTTTTACTGTTGATCCGGTCACTGACACCCCTGAACAACTGTTAGCGTATGCCAAAAAACACGGCTATTCACCAGGCCAGTGGCATTTCATCACCGGGCCCAAAGATTCCTTATACCGGTTGGCAAGAACCTCTTTTTTTGTGTTAAAACCCGCCGAAGCTCAAAACCTAGGCGATGCCGGTAGCGACTTCATCCACACCAATAACTTTGTATTGGTCGATCAAAACCGCCAAATACGGGGATACTACGATGGTACCAATGCTTCCGAAGTCGATCAACTCATGATAGATATCGATATTTTGCTCAAAAACCGTTAAGATTTCGCATAATTCGCTACCTTTCGGGTCGTGAAAATTCTATCCTTAATTGCACTTGTTCTATTCACTTCGGTTCGTTTGGGCTTTGGTCAAAACTTCCAAGGGGAAAAATTCATTCCAAAACCTGGAAAACCCAAGGCCGCAACTTGTGCTCCTCCTACGACAACCTCCTTTCTCGAACTGAACAATGTTCGGGCGATGATTCATACCGCGGGAAATCTTTGGCAACGCCCCAATGAAAACCTCTCCCAATATGAAGTCCCTAAAAACTCCGGGATCATGGCCTTGTTTACCGCAGCACTCTGGCTGGGTGGCACAGATGTTAATAATCAGCTCAAACTCGCAGCATTGCGCTACCGCAACGGTCAAGACTATTGGACCGGTCCGCTTTCACAGGTATTTGCAGAAACCACCTACGAAGAATGCGAAAAATACGACAAGCATTTTATCAGCACCAGAGACGAAATCCGGGAATTCAATGCATGGTTTGAAACGGGTTTATCGGACCAGCAAAACGGTACGAATCAACAAGCGGTGCTTTTTCCCAATTACCAAGTTCCTGAAATTATTAAAACATGGCCTGCTCACGGAAATACGGCTCTTGGTCAGGATTATTACCTTGCTCCGTTCTACGATTTCAACGACGACGGAACGTACAACTGGGAAGACGGAGATTATCCCTGGTACGACATTAAACAAGATAAACAGTGCAACATTGACCGAGAGGTTTCCCTATACGGAGACCAGAATTTTTGGTGGGTAATGAACGATAAAGGCAACATCCACACCGAAACGGGTGCCGATCCCATTGGTATGGAAATTCGGGCGCAAGCCTTTGCTTTTGCGTCGAACGATGAAGTCAACAACATGACGTTTTACAACTACGTTCTGATCAATCGAGGTACTCAAACCCTATATAATACGTATTTCGGGTTTTTCACCGACGGCGCCCTCGGGGATCCCTTCGACGACTACGTGGGGTGCGACGTCATGCGCGGCTTGGGATATTATTACAACGGAGACAACTTCGACGGGGACAACTCAGGTTTTAAAGGTTACGGGTATTCTCCTCCGGCCGTTGGCGTAGATTTCTTTGAAGGACCTTACCAAGACGACGATGGCATTGACAATGCTTTTGGAATTGGAGAAAATGAGGCGTTGAACGGGATTGGATACGGCGACGGAATCATCGACAACGAACGCTTTGGCATGCGCCGTTTTCTCTACTATTCGAACACCACCAACGGAGCCAATGTGAACCAAACCGACCCAATTGCTGCCTCGGATTACTACAATTACTTGAGAGGTTTTTGGAAGGACGGAACCAAATTCGTGTACGGCGGAAGCGGGCATATTTCCGATCCGCAAGCGGATCCCCTGAGCCCTTGCGACTTTATGTTTCCCGGGACCTCCGACATTTACGGATGGGGAACGGGTGGTGTTATTAAACCCAATTGGACCGAACAAACCGCCAACAACACCCCCAATGATCGTAGATTTGTCCAAAGTGCTGGGCCTTTTATTTTGAAACCCGGAGCTGTTAATAACATTACTGTGGGGGTTGCTTGGGCCCGCTCAAACGGTGGAGATCCCTTTCAATCGGTTGAATCCTTGCGAAGAGCCGATGATAAAGCACAAGCGCTCTTTGAAAATTGTTTTAAAGTAATGGATGCTCCCCATGCTCCGGAGGTTAGCGTCCAAGAATTGAGCAATGAAATCATTTTGTTCTTATCCAATACGCCCAATTCGAATAATTATCAAGAAGGTTACACCGAAGTTGATCCTTTCATCGTTCCTCCCTCCCCCAACGACGATAAAACCTTTCGCTTTCAAGGCTATCAGATCTTTCAATTGAAAAACAACACGGTAGCCTTATCCGATTTGAACAACCCCATGAAAGCACGCTTAGTTGCTCAATGCGATATTGAGGACGGCATCTCCCGAATCATCAATTTCGAATTCGACGAAGAATTGGGTTTTGCCGTGCCTAAAGAAAAGGTCAACGGTGAAAACAAAGGTATACGCCATAGCTTTCAAATTACCCAAGACGTATTTGCGCAAGGCCAAAGCCGATTGGTCAATTTCAAGAAATACTATTACATGGCGATTTCCTATGCCTACAATAACTACAAGGATTACAGTCCCAACGATCCGCTAAGTTTGGATGGGCAAAAAATGCCCTACATTGCCAGCCGAAAAGGTCCCATGGGGGAAGTAAAAATCATCGAAGCTATTCCCCACAATCCCATGCCAGAGGCAGACGGAACGTACCAAATGATTGGTTACGGCTCAACGCCACGCATAACCCGTTTGGATGGTTACGGCAACGGTAACCGCTCTTTGGAGTTCACCGACGCGACCTTGAATACGATTGTTAACGATGGATATATGGCGGAGCCGGAATACGATTACGGTCAAGGCCCCGTGAACATCAAAGTGGTGGA
>JAIXRC010000117.1 GCA_027485415.1 Cryomorphaceae bacterium
AATGGGCATTGGCGCTTCCGGAAAGCATTGAAGTGGTAATCGTTAATCCTACCTTTATGATCGGCCCCCTTGATCAAAAACCAAGTTCCGGTAAAATCATTTTTCATGGGTTCAAAAAACGTGTAGCATTTTATCCGCCCGGGGGTAAGAACTTTATAGATGTACGTGATGCGGCATTAGGAATTGTTGCTGCTCTGGAAATTGGGGGCGACCGGGAATCCTATGTTTTAGCAGGAGAGAACCTTAGTTATTTTTCATTTTTCGACAAAATAAGGCATAATTCGCCATACAACCCTAGGCTTATAAAAATTCCAAAGTTCATTTTGCTAACTATGGGAATTCTTGGAGATTTTTTTCGAAGATTCGGCTTAAAAACGTCCATATCGCTCACAAATATGCAGATTCTATGCGTTGAAAACTACTACTCAAATGGAAAGGCGAGAAGGACCTTGGGTCTAGCCACACGACCTATAGATCAGAGCATTAATGATGCAATAGCTTGGTTTCGATCCAACGGAAAAATTCCACAATAGCTAATTCAAAAAAAAATAAGGCTAATAAACCAAGAGACTTCCTGAAAGTGATCAATTATTGCTAAATTCGATAGGTTTTGTTGTTGTAACTCGGTTAATTGTAAGGCATGGCAGGTGAATTTTCCAATCACGTATTGAGTGGATTGAGGGTGAAGCTCGTTCTTTTTCGTTTTTATACAGGCTTGCTTTGGCATATCATTAAGCGATATAAAAGTCCAACAAAAGTGAAGGCTCGATGGGGAGAAATTAAAGACTCTCTGGAAGTTTACCGCATAAAAAAGGCCACGCACAAAGTTGTGAAGCATGAGGGTAGATTTTTCTTTTCGTGTAATCTTCCCGGTTGGCCGCAGAAAAATTTCTACAACAAAATCCTTTCCATGTCCGAAACGAGCACGCCAAATTCCCTGGATAAATTGGGGATTGTTCAAATTGGATTCACGAAAAAATGCCCCTTGAACTGTGAGCATTGCTTTGAAGGTAAAATTTTGAATCAACCGGAGGCCATTAGCTTGGAGGAACATGTGTTGATGGTGAAAAAATTGCAAGACGGTAACGTTCCACTCATTCAATTTGGAGGAGGGGAACCTTTAAATCGATTCGATGATCTTATAAGTGTGTTAAAATCGGCCAACAATTCGAGTGATTTTTGGATTTACACTTCGGGTTATGGCTTAACCCAAAGTAAAGCATTATCGCTAAAAAATGCTGGTTTAATTGGAGTTTCCGTGAGCTTAGATCATTTTGACTCGAATGCGCACAACGTGTTTCGTCGAAATCATAAATCCTATCAAGCGGCCATGGATGCGATAAAAAACGCTCAAGAAGCAGGACTTTTAGTCGCTATGAGCATTTGCGTTACCAATGAGTTTTGTAGCCAAGAAAACTTGCACGCGTATTTAGCTTTGGCTATTTCCTTGAAGGTTAATTTTGTGCAGTTGATGGAACCACGAGCCACAGGTAATTACGAAGGAATGGATGTGCTATTAACCCAAGAAAGCAAAGAAGTTTTAGATCAATTCTATTTAAACGTTAACACGTCGAAAGCATTACAAAAGGCACCCATAGTCCAGTATTTTGGATTCCAACAACGGAAAAGTGGTTGTGCCGGTGCTGCTAACCGCTATATTTATATCGATACTGACGGCTTTGTTCAAGCCTGTCCGTTTTGCAGTAATAAAAAGTCACATTTTTTAACGGGAAATACCCCTCAAGACCTAATCGAATTGAAAGCCGAAGGCTGTAACTATGTAAAATCTGTAAACCATGAAAAAACGTTCGCTTAAATCCATTTGCTGGTTACTAATTGTTGCAATCTTTACCTCGCAATGTCAAATGTATCACATTCGCGAAGTGAATAATGACGATTTTTTGAGAAATCCAAGAAATACTCAGAAGCTATCTTACCATCTTATCGTGCACGTTGGCAACAACATGGTGGAGATGGTGAACCCCATGATGACGGAAAATGGATTAACTGGAAATACCATTCCGGTAAGTATTCAGTTGGCTTCGTTGTATCAATATGCCCTGAATAAACCCAATTTTAAGGCGAATAAACAAAATAGACCGTATTTAAATCAACTGCACCTTTTCGTTTCAGAAGCTCAATCCACCGATACAAAAATTACACTTTCTTACGGTGATTTAGAGAAAGTTCAAATTTTGGATAAAAATATTGGACTCACCACGCTTTCAACAATCGCAATCACTGCTCCATCGTTATTCATCGCTTTTGTTGGTTTTTTAATGATTGCATGCAACTGTCCTCATGCTTATGTATTGAATGGAAATACATGGGAATACACGAACACACTTTTCACCGGGGCGGTTCATCCTGAGTTGGAGAGGTATGACATAAAACATCTGGCAGACTATCGGCCGGAAAGCCATTCCTTTTTACTGCAACTAAAAAATGAAGAAGACGAAACCCAATACACGAATGAATTAAAATTAGTTGCAGTCTATCACCCTAAAGGCGCTAAGGTAGTTGCTGATCAAAGCGGGAATTATTTCGCGGTTCAACATTCCCAGGCTCCTTACCACGTAAAAAACGATGAAGAAGAAATCGCAAGCAATGTAATTGCCTTTGATGACGATGAAACCTTTAAATTCGAAACTTCGGATAAATCCGATTTCTCACATCTTTATGCCTCCTTTAAAACAAAAGGCATAAG
>JAIXRC010000113.1 GCA_027485415.1 Cryomorphaceae bacterium
AATTCCTCGTCTGACTCAACCATTTCTGGCTCTTCCATGAATTCCTCGTCTGACTCAACCATTTCTGGCTCTTCCATGAGTTCCTCGATAGGATTAACCATTTCTGGCTCTTCCATGAGTTCCTCGATAGGATTAACCATTTCTGGCTCTTCCATGAGCTGATCCACTTGAGGAACCATTTCTGGCTCAACGATCAAGGGCTTAACGATCAAGGGCTCAACAATCAGGGGAACAATCAAGGGCTCAAATCTCTGAGGCTGAAACTCATAAGCAGGCATCGCGAATCTGATAGATCTCTCCAAATGATACTCGATGAATCCGCGTCCAGACTGTCGGAACAGTCTGATCCACTTTTCAAGGAGAGGCATTCCAAGATCCGTCAACAGGGCGATGGCAGTAATGAAACTGATGAAACTCATGAAATTCATCCAAATAGCCCATGGGAATCTGAAAATAAGAGGCAACGCGCAGATAAGGGTGATAACCAAAGTTCCTACCATAAAGATGGCAAGAACAAGCAGGCGATAAATCACCTGGGTGCGGCTGACGACGGCATGGTCGTAGCACTCGGTAGCTTTAGCAGTGAGCTTGTTAATCAACAAGTTTGCGAAGTAGCTGATCATAGTGTTGGGGGGTTCAACGGATAAAAAATCACTTTTTTTTGGCATCCTCAATTTTTGCAATAGGGGCAGCTGAGTCCGTATCTGTTAAAGAAGCAGTCGGAGCAGGTAGAACGCAGGCAAGAGCGGCAAACGCGGAATAAGGTCACTTTATAAGCACAGACATCGCATTTAGTAGGATATAGGGCTCTTACATAATTATTGGTATATATAAGATACGCGATCAATAATACGGCGAAAATGGCAAATATGGGGGTCATTTTCTAGTTATAAATATTCATTTTTTAATAATTTTGATATCCCGCATGGTGGATTCCGGTGCGCCATTGAATATGATACATGAGCTTATTTTTTTATCTTTCGGAACTTTGAAGAAAAGCTTACAATTATACACCCTGAGCTGCGGCTTAAGCAGGTTCCCAGAAAAGTCCAGAGGAACGATTAATGCGGGATATTTGATAATGTATAATTTTTTCAAACTAGGATTGGCCATCAGAGAGTGATATTCGCTGACAGCCGACGGGTGCAGGCGAGGCGGGCCGCTGCGGAAGGCTATATCTACGTCATAAGTCTGGCAGTTTTCGATCGTAAGATTTCGGCCATATCCGAAAAAACAGCTATTGGGGTAGGCGATCCTCTCGAAAACACAGCCTTGTACATAAACCCCAGATTGCCCATCATCCATGTAAATCGCATGTTTTGGGCTCAGCCCAGAAGATAGTCCCGAGAAGCGGCAGCCCAGAATTTGCAGCCCGCGGCGGATGAAGGAGCGGCCCTGGTAGATTATTCCGAAATCGGCGCACTCTGAACAGCAGTCCTCGAAGCGGCAATTCTTGATTTCGGTATCATTTGCTTGAAGCTTGATGGCGGCTCCTGTGGATCCGATGAACGTGCAGCCCTGCACAAATAGCCCAACTCCACTGAACTCAATATATGCCGAATTACTGAAAACGAGGGAATTGCACTCGCTAAATGTGCAGTTTTTGATAACAATATTTGATGGGATCAGCGTAGAGAAATCGCCGCAGGCAGTGGCGCGGATGGCCCCTTTGCCGCAATCTAAGAAACGGCAGTCCTGGATAGTGATATTACTGCAGTTTTGTATCTGTATTGCCGTGCGAGGAATATGCATGAAAGTGCAGTTTTGGAATGTGATCTGAGAGCAATCTTTGAGAATTACCCCATCTAGGCCGCCCACAAATGTAATATCCTTGTATGTTTTGCCTTTCGTATCACTAATGCTGAGAATGGGCTTCTTATTAGTAATATAGACCTTCTCATCAGTCGCGACCCGGATGGCCTTGGCCTGATAATCATAGTAATAAGTGTTCTTCTCTGTTATGGGGATATTCTTGAAGCGGAAGCGACTCAGGCTCTCTTTGAGGGGATACGGAGGGCTGGCTTTTAAGAAGACTTTTCCTCCTGAATAGGTGATCGGGCACTGGAAATCGGCGTATGCGTTGGGAAATATATGGATATGGGCATTCTTCCCGGGATCGGCAGCCTGAACACTATTTCCGGAAATCTTTGCTGTTTTCGAGGAGGTGACCCAGTCTGAGGAAGTGTTCCGCAATATAGTCTCACTTAGCACAAAAGGCATGGGGTTGAGGCCCGAGGCGCCGCTCCAGCCGCATGTCCCAAAGTCCGGATTCAAATCGACCACTTTTGGAAGCTCGATTCCACCAATCATCAGCATATATATAAAAAAATGAATTTGAACCTGCTATTCAAAAAGAGATAGTCATTGACTTGGCGAATATGAGTGCTCAAGGAGTTGGCAAACATGACGAAATGTTGCGTGAGTTGGCGGAAGTGAAGCAGTTGAAAGAGGAAAAATCAGTTTTGGTCGACGTTATGACAATTCTCCATTCTGGCGAGGTCAGAAGTGTGAGAGAATTCAAGGAAAGGTTGCTATACCATGTCTTCAGAAGAAGTGGAGACCTTTGTTCGGCACAGGCGAGGAAGTACTTTGGCCTATTCCTTGTCAGAATGTACAAAGCCTTTCATGAGTTGGGGAGATTCAATCCTCCAAAGGAACTGTCAACACTCAATCAAATGGTTTCGATGATCGATGACAGTAACATCAAGTATGCGAGAACGGCGGCTTTCTTGAGAATTCTCGCTATGGATTACCATGATGATTTGAACGCGAGGGATGGACATGAGGAGGCAATTCGAAGAATTCTTGCCAGAATTGAGGAGATCGAGTTTGCGTATTTTGGCTGGTTCAGTCAGCATCGCACGCTCTATTACTTTGATCTGGTGGGATCCAATTGGGATCAGTGGCACTGCAGGTATCTTAAGCAGAAGGAGATGAGACAGATGGCATGAGATTTCAGGATTCAAGGGATGAGAAATCAGGTTTCGAGGGATGAAATGGTTTTTTTATTCGGGATAAAAAAATGAATATTGCAGTGCATTAAAATGGTAGACTTTCGTGAAGCCGAGCTCAGAGATATGGTTCCTTATATGATCGCTTTTATTGATTCTATGGAAACTGGGAATTTGACATTCCAGGCGAATTTGGATGGCTACATTTTGACTTATTCCAAAGAGTTGCTCGAGCAGGTTAAAACATGCGACAATTATGCAGTTTTCGACATCTGCATAAAAGGGTTGCGGCTTTTAGCCAAAGACTTAAGCGATGAGGTCGCTATGCCGCTTTTGGATCTTCTTATGAGATTGGAAGATTTTCGTTCAGTTATGGTTGATGCTGTTGCTAAGAGATTGATTGATTCCTTTTGCCAATAAAAAAAATGTGTATGTTTTTTATTCACTGATTATCTCAAATTCGCCATTAATAGAACTGGGATCCTCAACCCAGATTGCCGAGGTGATTCCCAAAACATGGCAAATTTTCTTCTGATATTCTTCAATATCAGTGATTGGATCTGTTTTTCTGAGAGCCCCTAAGTAGGCAAATGGATAAAGATATTTCAATCTCAAACCATTTATAGCATCACATACTACAACATCATCAAGATGACGAGGGCCGGGTTCGCTTGTTTGGTAATCCAAATCATTAATTTTAATTGTACCAATTTTCCCGTTTATGCTTGATACTACAGTAATCTCGCACAAAGTTTTGAGCACATCACGTATATAGATATTTAACACCCAAAATCTATTTTTGTTGTAAAGATCACATTCATCATTCTTAGAAATTCCCGCTTCGAATTCCTCACGTTCTTGCAGAGTTAGCTTCTTGATGGACATGCCATACTTCCTAAGAAGGTCGATGTTTCCTTTTGTGATTTTGATGCCATATTCGTCAATCTCAATAGTTGGAGTCATGTTTTCTTATGAAGAAAAATTCACTTTTTAAGTATATGGGAGCAAACAAAAGCAAGACTGAGCAAATCAAATCTATTGTCAATAATGCCACACTTGATGTGCTTAATCAAATCTCGAATACATCCAAAACTATCACGTCCCAATCAAACACTTTTGATTATTCCGGGAATACGGGAATGTTTGGGTTCGGATTCAGCCAAAGTAACAACGTAGTGCTCGATTTGCAGGTAATCCAGCAGTCCGCCAGCAGCGGCATCTTACAGGCCAATCTAGATGCGAAAATCAAGGATGCGCTCGAGCAGTCGGCTTCCTCGATCGGCTATTCCAAGACAGACGCCTCCACCAACACAAAAATTACCAATTCCATAAAAGCCACCATCACCGCACAGGCGCTTAATGATCTGATGACAGAGGCAAAGAATTCCAATACTATTACAGTGCGCGGCAACACTTTTGGCGCCTTGGCCGATGTCTCGCAAACTAACATGGCCAATTTGGCAAGTAAATTAACCGCTGGAGTTACGAATGACATAGTCGCAGCATTAGAAGCCCGGACAGCCTCCGAAACAACTACCAAACAAGTGGCGACCGATCCAATTTCCAATATTTCCAAATCTTTTGGCGATGCTTTCACTTCTCTGGTGACCATGGGAATGGTTTTTTGGATTGTATTAATTGTGGCCGGTCTTGCCGGCGCATATCTTTTTAAGGATCAAATCGCGGCTTTCTTGGATAAGGAAATTTAGATATGTATATGGGAAACACTTCAGGTTCTAGTGGTCCGGCCGGCCGGGGGCCCACCAGCCCTACGATTAATGACCTGAAAAATCTTAGAATAGGCGAGGTGTGGAGTCCGAACGACACAACATGCTGCCCAGTTACGGATGACAGCAACGGGTCTTGCGTAAAAAAAGGCTTCTCTTGGCCGGCCAACGGAGAGTTCACCTGGGGAGGCCTAGGTGATACTTGTAATACTGTGTGCGCTGTAAACTACGGAAACACTTGCAATTCCGGCATAATCGGCCGCAAGCCGCAAGTTAAGAGGACCGCTTATTTGGCTGATCGCGCGGCATGCTGCAAGGGAGGCGATCAGATAATTAATGGGAAGACGTGCGATCCGCAGTACATTAATCCTACTTCTGATGGCTGCTCTGCGCAGCTAGCGAAGACTTGTGTGGGAGAAGCTCTTTTTACCGATTCCGCATGCCAGTCGTGGTGCTCAAAAAATCCCGAGCTTTGTAATACTAATAAGAGCCAATACTGCAAGCTGAACATGGAAAGGCTAAACTGCCAGAACTTCGCGCTGAAGCTATCGCAATCCGGCGATAATCGTATGGATGGCACAGTGTCAGATTACTGCGCGCGCACTTCTGGCGATTCTTTTTGCGCTTGCCAGATCAAGCCGATTTATACAGGAAGTAATCCTGAATTACAGGTTTTGAATGTTCCCTCGTGCTTCGACTCAGCTTGCATTAATTATGGATACAAGAATGCCAGTCAGTTGGCCTTTAAGTGTCCCACTAGCATATGCGCAAACACTGTTAAAGTGAGCGATATTGGGCTGTCCAGCGTGGGGAATGTAATCCAGAAGTGCTCCGAGGGTTCATACGGGGCGGCCGCGGGGAAGGTCGCAACTAGCCCGTTTACATTACTTTTCTTTCTATTTGCGTGCATTATGGCTTTCGTTATTTTCAGGAGCCGCGCATCTGAGAAAAAAAATATATCAATCACTAGTAGCACTTGATATACTTTTGATATATCAAATAAGGGACCCAAACTGGCGAGCCATAGATGGCCGCAGGCAGGGCCAGCCCTCCGGCAACCCCTCCGATTGCCCCTCCCGCTGTTCCAGCTAAAAAACTCGATAATAGATCTTTTTTTTGTCTATACTCCATATCAAAGCCAATTCCATAACCTATTGGAAAACCTATGCCAGAGCCGACATACATTATTAATTCCGGATTTTTGAGAATTCGTTGAATCATATATATTTTTATTATTTATAGTATATATGAAGTTATTTGTTGTATTGGGTATTTTCGCTTTCCTGGCGATCCTTGTTTTGGTAGTATGGAGTTCGCTGCCAAAAAAACAGAATTTTAATATAGCTCCACCAGTCTACAACCATATAGAATAGTTGACTAATCAAGCTTGATGTCCATGATATTCGCAATTTTTGTGAACCCTGCGAAATTCTCATCACCTTCCAATAGGATAGTGAGGATGGGCATGAATACTTTGGTAAAGATTTTCATATCGAAACCGCAGTCAATCCAGACGGCTCCAGCGACGGCTTCGAAGAGGCAAGCGAGTATCCTAGTTGCATCAATAGTGTTGTCGCTTGTATCGACGAATCTGACATCGGACATGGAAGAATAGTATGCATTTGCATTTCTAATTGTTGTTTTCCAATCCGGAAATCCGTGATTCAAGTATGCCGCGAATCCAAGCTTCAAGCTCAAGAATCCAAGGGCTTTATTATTGACCAACAGGCTGCGCGTTTTGCTCAACTCACTGGGGCTGAATTTGGGATACATGCGAAACAGGTATTCAATAAGCATCCAATCCAGAACGGCATCTCCCAGAAACTCGAGCCTCTCATAGTTGCCGACTCCCATGCCTTTTCCAGAGGGATGTGTCATGGCCTGCATAAGGAGATCCTTATTTAAGAACGTGTAGTGGATCGTATCTTCGATGCCCTTCAGAGAATCGAGGCAAGTGTTCTGTGTGTTGATTTGGGGTTTGCTCATATTCAGAAGATGCATGCAGGCCCCCAGACATGCCTCTCTCTCGGCAATCTTTTTCGAAGAACCTGCTCCCTCCGCCGCGAAGCTCTTTTCCAAATTGAGAGGAACCGTCACCTTCGCAAAATATCTCTTGTCATGATCAGGCCCTTCCGAAGTAAACTCTATGCGTGGAGTTGTATTTTTTTTGGCCGCATACTGCCATAGCGCTCCTTTCGGATTCTCCTCCCAATCTTCCAGGCTCTTATTGGAGGCGAGTCCAAGATTCGCTCGAGAAGCATTCCACACATGCAGGCACTCCTTATTATCATGCTTGATGACGTTGCAGAATTTCAGGAATTCGTAACCCTTGCTTTCATGCCTCAGGGCGGCGGCTCCTACAAGTGCCTCGAACACATCTGCGATGGTTTTCATGGATAGCTCCTGGAATCTGCCATCGTAGAAATAGTCCTCTTTCTTGATGCTGTTGAGAATTTCAGAGTCCCGGAAAATGAACGGGTCGCATCCAGGAGGAGTAAAGTTCCGATAGCAGAACATACGGGACTGAATGTATCCTGGAATGTTGAGTTTCTTGGCAACCTCATACAGATTCCTGTTGCTGATTACCATAACTCTATTCTGTGTCAGGGCGTGCTCTGAATGGTCCAAATTTCGGCAAAATAGATCTGTGCCAACCGCGAGCTTCAAGAAAGCATCTCCAAGAGTCTCCAAGCGCTGATAATTGACCATATCTCCGCAAAGGGGCGTGGTAATCGCACTAACTAAGTCCATTTGGGGAATTTCCGGGCTCAGCTTCAATTCATCACGCAATTCTTCAGCAAACACCATCATTTCGAATCTGTGCAGGATGCCAATTAGGACCTTCCCATAACGCACGTGTCTTGTGGTTAATGGCATGATTTTGCAAAATTCCGCAACCAAGGATAAATAGTTTCCATTGTTATCATCCCGGCTGTCTGGAGTGAACAGCTTTGGCCAACTGAAATTACCACAAGATAGAAGCGGCTGAAGGGGCTCTTCTAGCACAACGTTATACTTCTCCTTATAATAATCAAATCGTGTGTGAACCTTTTTCTTGATTTCGCCACCAACATGGAATGGCTCGCTGAGATTCGTGGATGCGCTTACATCATAATTGATACTTTTTCCTATGAAGAATCCATTGGTACAAGTGTTTTCAATAACGATGTTCCTGAAGATACAATCAGCAGGTTCTCCCTGAGGTTGGCCCGCAAGTTTAGAGAATACTTCTCGCGATATTTCATCCAGCTCTGTGCGAATCTTCGCAGTCATCGGCTTTTTGAGCAAATCAAGGAAC
>JAIXRC010000044.1 GCA_027485415.1 Cryomorphaceae bacterium
CGATACAGAAGCGATCGGCTTTGATCAGCTGACTTACGTGGAGGATCTCCTGAAACGCGACCCGATGAGCAGGAGGATTCTCATGTGCGCTTGGGCTCCTCATCAGCTGCAGGACATGGCTTTGCCTCCGTGTCACGTCATGGCACAATGGTATGTAACCCGGGTCAATGGGGTTAACGAGTTGTCATGCATGCTCACGATGCGTTCGTGCGATACGTTCCTCGGCCTACCATGGAACATTGCTAGCTATGCACTCTTGACTTATGTACTAGCAAAAAAGTGTGAAATGGTTCCGAGTGAGCTCGTGATCAACATGGGAGATTGCCACCTCTACGCCAATTGCGTGGAGCAGGCAAAGTTACAACTGACGCGCGAGCCAGGAATCAGCCCCCATATTTTGGTCGATGATAGCGTACGGGACAAGTCTTGGGAGCAGATTTGCACAAGCGATTTTGAAATCTATGGCTACTACCCGCAGCCTGTCATCAAGGCTGATATGGCAGTCTGACTATGAACTATCACTGCTACTTTCATCGTTTTCATCATAATCATTATCATAATCATTATCATATTCGCTATTCTGGTCACTATTATTATCATATTCGCTATCATTATTACCATATATGTTTGAATTGATGGCATCTTCTTCGTTTGTATGTACCAGGTTCCATATGAGCAGCTGTCCATGTCGCCCTGGACGTTGTGCCCTGCCAACAACCTGAACCTGAATGTTTTTAGGCATCGCATGCATTATTATTAGATCCGTGGTGCATTGCAAGTTCAATCCGTTGCCATATGTTGTTGCGTTCATGAGGAGCGCTTCGACGTCGCCTCTGTGGTACATGAGCAATGATTCTTCATATTCTGCATCGGCTATATCATTGTCTTCATCTATATAGAGATTCCTACACGGAACGTGGATGCTATCGAGGGCCTTGGCAACGACCTCTAGCGTGGCATCATGCATGGAAGCAATCAGGATACGCGGTTGCACCCGTGTCCCGATTATACCCTTGACTATGTCAGTGAATGCCCCAACCTTGCTGTTTGAATCAATTGTCATGATGTCCAATTCACACGCTTCAGTTACTTGACGTGTATGGGTCGTGAACTGCTCGATTGACAAACAAGGTGCAGGTACATCAGATATAAGAGAAGACCTGTAAATTGATGAATCTCCTGGCAGCCCATAATAACATGCAGCTGTGCGTATAGTGTCGTTTGGAATATTGGGTACATGTACGCCTTCTTGGTCAATAGGAACATGGTACGTGATCGTCTTTGTCACCTGCTTGATCAACGGATTCAGGTATCCGTTTTTTATGCATCCAGCAACAAACGAATTCATGTCGTATATTGGAGTATTGAGCAAAGGGTCTTGCAACGCGTTGATCTTGTCCAACGCATCCTGTCGCGCACGCAGAAAACAAGAGTCGACGAGCTCATCGCGGCATATTATGTAACGCTCATCTGGTTCAAGAAGCTGGATGTTTTGTGCGACAAACGCGTCGTCGCACAACACTGCGTTTTCGCGGAGCTTGTCCGGATGCACGTTCAAGCCTGCATACTCAAAGGAAAGACCTTTGGCAGTGCATTCGTCAATGTAGTGTGACATTGTACCCGATACAAGCCAAACGGTTTTGCATGGCATGATTTCGTCGATATACGTACTAGCTTGCCATCCGTCAGCTTCGTCTATGACAAGTCTCTTTGGAAAGAGACCTTTTCCTGCCATAATGTCGGTTGCTACTTGGTAGCAGTTCATGTGGACTAGAATGATGTCGAATCCATCGTCATACAGTGATAAAAGAGTCTGTAGGTGAGCGCAATCATGGTCATCGCGCACCCTTGTCCACCTTACCGGCTCAATGGCTTCTTCGGATGCGTCTTGGATTGAATGCGTACGGAAGACCTGCAACATTGCTTGCCACCACTGATGATAAATATGTCCTGGCACTACCACGACGGTTGTCTCCCTTTTGACATCTCGAGGGCGCGTAAGCTTCCTGCGCTCAATGTCCGCAAGTACCATGGACAACATCACAAATGTCTTTCCAGTCCCTGGCTTGTCCATCATGAGCCCCAATATTGGACCTTCGTATCCTTCGTATCCTTCGTATCCTTCGTATCCTTCGTACCCATTGTGGTTATTGTCTTCTTGCGTTTCACCGGGGAGATCTTGTTTTGAATCATAGGGATGCAGAGGAGGGAAAAAGTCTTTTGGTCTATAGACCTTTGTGGTCTTTGGCCTGGTACGTGCGTTTTCGATCTGGATGCATCGCAACATCATTGCCAATTGATGGTCCATCAGCTGGACATGAGACATTGCCGGCTGAGGACATTTGGGACACGAATCACATAATAGCCTTTTCATCATCTTCAAAAATTAATACATTATAATAATAATATATGAGGCAAGTAAAAGTCTATATATTATTGAATGGATCTATTGTACACTTTTTTTAGTATTGCCTTGTCATAAATCTTACCACTATATCTTGTAGACTATATCTTGTATATATACATGGAGGCACGGGGATACTGCGCGAAGCACGAATATGCTACAACCCTTTTTTTCCTCCGCCACTCTCATACCTCATACGTCCTAATAACTATATCAATGCAAAGATTATCGATATCGACCATACAAGGACAGGTGGACTAAAACAAAGTCATCAATATTTGCAAAAGCTGAGCTAGTGCATTCATGAATTTATCTGTAAAGAATTCACGTATATTATGGGAACATACAACATAATTATCAAAACACAAGGCAGTGAAAGTCATCCATGGATGGAAGCCTATTGACCGGTGTTTTTTGTTTGGTTATCTGTTCTCTTGTTTGTATCATGATATGTATCACGGTAATTGTGCTTTCTAAAAAAAAGGTTCCTATAGCAAATCCAGGTAAAAGTACTAATGTTAAAGGTCCTAATGTTAAAAGTCCTAATAATGTTAAAAGTCCTAATGTAAAATTGACAGAGCAACAACAAACGGGGAACTCTACTGGGAATTCTGGGAATGTCCCAAACACTCCTGTAATTAAAACCACCATACCTATAGCCCCTGCGAAACCTGGGGACCCAATCGGTGAACTGGGAGAAACGCTAAACAGGCAATGCTTAGGTAAAACATACGAGGTGTTATCTGAAAAAATTGAAAAAGGTACCAGGGTAATGAAAGGAAAGCGTGCGCAATTCATCTTCAACGAACCATTCAATCTGTTTAAAAGGGGTTCTACAACAGAAGCCATTCAGTTCTCAACCAATGATGCCATGAACCTTTTGTGCAAGGTTGACACGGCTTTTGATCGAGTATGTACCGATTTTTCAGATATGCCAAGGTGTAATCTATCCACCAATCCGCTTTTACGAGTGTTTATCATGGGCAATAATGCACATGATGCAAAAGTCGTTGACAATGCACTTGCATACTCTAATAATTCAACATTGTACTGGTCTCCAGATACCCTTATTGAAATGAATAATTTAGGCTACTTATCCACTGTTCTGCACGAGCTTGGACATGTCATCGATCCGACTCCTTATGAGGTAACGTGGTCAGCAGCTTTCCGGGAGGGGTTTTCGAGGTACATGGAATTTCATTATTTTCCTGATATGGATCGATATTCGTTTATCAATGCCTTTTACAATGGGAAACAAGCCCATTTGAATTCTTTTAGCACAAATGCTACCACGTACGATACTAGTAATAACATGGGTCTCTTTAAATACAACCCTCAAATGTGGATATTCTTTTCTGCACGATATGGCGGCGTCGAAGGCATCAAGACGATGCTGAAAAGTCAGCATATAAACAACATGGTAAGGGAAAAAACCAACGTGTTCAAGGGATTTGCTGATTATCTAAAGCTTGACAAGAACAATTTTGCAGTGACCTGGCTATCAGACATGATGACGTTGTCGTTTTTCCGCAAGTTACCTGGTAGATTGGCCATTGCAAAACGGTATCTTCCACAAAAGACAAGCCAGAATGTAGTAAATAGTGATCTCATATGGAACGACAGTAGGCACGGAGAGGTTGAGATTGTTACAAATAATGGCAAACTGTACCATATGCGTATGACATCCAAAAAACTAGAAGCATTTGGGTTTGCAACATACAATTTGTCGAAAGTATGCAAGGCTGCAAAGATGGAAGCTGGAAGTAAAATATCTATTTCGGTCTCTGCCTTTCCGCAAGAACCAGATGATGCAAGTACATGGGTACTTGTTGTAGTCAAAGGCTCATCAGATGATCAGATTATGACAAAAACCAGTGATGTTATAAACAGCAGTGTTCCTTCTGACGGGCCGTTCATGCTCGGGGTCATGCACACAAAGACAAAAAACTTTATTGGTAACAATTCTGCAAATACAGCGATTGCATATGACATAAAAGTAAAAACATTATGATAATACATAACACACAAAACTAACAAAAGACTAAAATCATTTAAACTCGTTATTATATGATCTAAATCTCATGCTCCTAAACCTATTTTATTGCATTTGTTTTATTCTCTGAAACTCTAATAGTAGTACCGAAACGTGGGGCGCTCTGTTGCAGTGCTGAACATGGTGTCGTACATGCGGTTCGCCTCTTGTATCTGAGACCGCACAACAGGGCGCACGCCATACTTGGACATTGCCTGAATATTTCTGCATGATGGGCAGGTGCTACCGGGAGTGCAATATGCACAGCGTGCGCCCATGGTGGACTTGCGGCAACGCCTTGTAGGCTCACCGGTGGGAGCAGGTGGCATGGTAATCTTCTTGTTATCAATGGCATAGGTGACGGAAGAAGAGCCTTCTCCTACCTTTGGGAATTGAGCGTAGTCGTCCATTACTGATAGATAGTTTTAGGGTTTCTGAGGGTTCGTGACTATAGACTATAGACAGAAAATAATACAAGATAGGTAAATCGACAACAAAGGATAGAAAACAAAAAAAAATGAAGATTGGACCTACTTTGTTATGTTCCTACTGTACTTTTCTATGAGTCTCACCGCGTTCAACCCATCATTCGATTCAGATGTTATCTCAGACTCCAGTGTGTCATAGTCTCTGCTTATCTTGATCATGGCTTGCCGTGCCTGTTCGCGAGCAACCTCTTCTGGTGACGGTGGTGGTTTCACCTCGAGATTGTCGTCTGTTCTCTCCCTTGTGAACCAATATGCAATTCCAAGGCCAATGGTAAATACAAATGTCACGACCGCCATGATGATGTACCACCGCATACCACGCCTTTTCTCTGGTGAATCATCGTCGTCATCGTCATCATCTGAATCATCATCATGTGATTTACCAGGCTTGCCGCTTTGTTTTGACTTTTTATCGTCCTTTGCATTCTTTTCTTTCATCTTCTTGTCCTTGATGTCCTGATCGATCAGATCATCGTCGTCGTCAATATTATTTGTACTCTTGCCCTTGAAATAAGTCCATACAGATAATATTGTGAATACGCAACAACATAGCAGACAGACAATAGTAGAAATAAGTAGGATCAAATTTATACTGATCATTGTGTTTGTATATGTTATACCTCTATAGACCATTTTCTTTGATTTCGTAATCCGCCATTTTTTCTTCAATCATGGAAGCTAATGAGCAACGGGACATCAATGTCAACTTGCCCGTTATGTTCCATTTGTAGCTGATCTTTTTGTAATGATAGTTTTACTACCAGAGACAGGGACAGAGAACCGATCTCGCGCAAGAGCGTACTCTTTATATTGTTATACAATCCGCTTTTGTCTATCTTCTTGGCGTTGAGCTGTTCCACATGAATCATGAGAGCGTTGAACAACTCGGGGTCATCAAATGCCTTTACTACGGCTTCCGTCAACGCGTTGCATACATGATGAAGACTCGGGCCGTGCAATATTCCACGCGATTCCAGCCATTCATCTACGCGGTGGGCAAGCATTGCTGCTTCATCGTCCGGATCCATGCAGGAGAGCCTCGTAGCGTCCACCTCGCATGCTTTCACGACATAGAGCTGTAAGACCCGATAAACAACCGGTGCGTCTACGAGGGCCATGTTCAGGCCTTGGATGCTCACAAAATGATCTACGCCATCGAATTGCATGGTTTGGTCTCTGACCAGCATCAAGGGATTTACGTCATCTTCTCCGAGATAGCCGGTGAACTTGCCCTTTATAAAATTAAAAGATTCACACAAGTAGCCCCCCTTGTGAACATTGGCAATTTCTCCCAGACGATCCAGTACTCCCTTGTCAATAATGATGTCTTTATTCAAGGCAATCACAGGATTTTGCACAGGGAACTGAAAATGAACAAGAAAAAGCTCAGAAGGCCCCTTGGAAGACGTCATTCCGGGCTCATTCAAGGATGCGTATAGCAGAGGATAGACCTCATGAGTGGCAGACGGAACCATCTGTGGATTTATACCAAAAAACAACATACCGTCTTCTGACATGACCATGGATTGTCCGAGGATTGGGATGATTCTCTCTGAACTAGAATAACACAATCCCGGTACGCTGGTCACCGTTGGCGACTGGATGGCAATCTTTGCATACGTGGATCCCTGGCATATCACATTGCTATATGTCGGCTTCCCTTTCTCTTGTTTGGTTTTATAAGACCATCCTGATAGTGCTGATAGTCCAATATAGCCGAGGAATTCCTCAAATGATCCTAGTATGTATTTATCAGATGTCATGAAAGGACATACAAACACATTGTATTTTTGTTTCCGGGCATCAAACTGCCATCCTGGCACTGGTTTTCCGTTCTTGTCAATAAATACGCAGTATAGCTGTATTACGGTGCCATTGCTGATGCTCCTGAATACATTGAAACCTTTACCACCGTCATCAGGTTTCGAGTACTCTAGCTGCGGACCAAGAGGGAACGAGTACTTGGCTAGATCAATTCCTGGCCCGAACACGTAATTGCTTGGACTTGATCCGATGCAGTTGCGAATGGTACCAGGATCAAGCGTATGTATTAGATCATCGGGTGTTATTCGCTCGTATTTTTTTTTACTCTTGGAGTAATGGTAGCCTACATCGTCATGGAATGCCGCACCTGGTATATCAAGTCGGATGAAAATCTCGTGATCCTTCATTTTCCGGTTATTTTATTTTCATAACAACTATGAAAAACATTAAGTACACAAGGGGTGCCGGCATAAACCCATAACCAATAATAATAACAATAATAATGATAATAATAACAATAACGCACTGTGATAACTAAAATGAGCAACACAATATAGATAAAGCTTTATGATGTACATTATGGTATGATCATAGTATTATAATAAACGTTTCTCTCAATTGTTGTTGTTGTGAACATAAAAGCAAAAATGAATCCGTATTCAGTCAACAAAGGCCGCGATGTGTTCCTTCTGCGGCGTTTCTTCAGGAAATCAAGGGTTCCAGGGGCAAATATGGATGACATGCCTGATGACGCTTGCAGCGATGACATGCTTCAACCCAACATCCTTGCACAAGAGCCCATCACGGTACCTAGTGTGAACAAGTTTGCGGTCAAAGATATGTACGCAACCCCGGCAGTGAGCCCGAAAAACAATGTTGTTGTGAAAGCTAAAGAAGATGTCACCAAAAATGTCGTGGCACCTGAGCCAGTAGAGACACCCGTGCCCGTCGAGGCTCTTGCTGACATTGAGAACATTGATGCCGACGAGAACATTGAGGCCGATGAGGCACCTGAGGTACCTGAGCCGGTAGAGACACCTGTGCCCGTTGAGGCTCTTGATGACATTGAGACTATTGAGGCCGATGAGGCACCTCAGCCGGTAGAGACACCTGTGCCCGTTGAGGCTCCGGAGTCGAATGAGACAATTGATGCCGATGAGGCACCTGCGCCGGTAGAGACACCTGTGCCCGTAGAGGCAACTGCGACAATCGAGGTGCCTAAGCCGGTCGAGGCACCTAAACCCCTAGTAGAGAATAATGTCAAAGAGGAGGACGATGCGGCAAGTGGCCCAGTAGATGATGGTGATACTGGACTGAACTCGATGAACTCAAATGAGCCATCGCCAGAGGTACTCGCATCGTTCCTGGATACCCCTTCTCCCGGTAAGAAAAGTACGAGCAGCAGTAGCAAGAAGAAAACTAGCAGTAGCAAGAAGAAAAAGTAAAAATATCCAAAAAAATAGTTATTAATTATTATGGTAATATTTGTGAAACATGGTTCTAATATTATTTATAATATTTATTACTGAATCCTACTATGTTTAGAGAATATTATTGGAAATAATGGTGACCAAAGCATCCCGATTTTGCTGGTCCGAGAATGGGACAACTTTCCGCATGATTTCCGTGATGGTATCGCCGTCAGCCCCATGCTTGTGCAGCGTGCTAGCAAATGCCAAAAGATCTACGATGTATCCGGACATGTTCAGAGCCGATTTGAAGTAAGGTATGTAGTTTTCGCGAGGAGCTGCCTGCATAAACGATACCACCGCGCTGTCCATGATTTCAGGGTCTGCTAGACGGGACCACGAAGCGACATTGCAAAATGATGACTTTAGCCTGATAGATAATTGTGCCACTTCTGACCACATTTCTGATCTCTTTCCCGTGGAAGAAGAAGATCCTGGCAAATTAGTGGTAAAGTTGGCCGCCTTCTTGTCATGCCTGTTCAGTATGTCTTTGTGCTTTTTCACTTCTAGACACGCAAGGACAGTAGCTCTCTGAGCGAGTCTTCCGTACTTGCGTGCTGTTGCATCAAAGTCCTCCAGCATTTTGTATATTTGTTCTTCGTTGGTTGTCAGGTTCGCCTTTGCCATGGCGCGCGCGAACAGCTTCTTCAGCTTGATGTATGCGCACTTTTGTCCATTTGTTTCATTCTTGTTAAAATTCACGTTCATTGTGTCAAGGACGCGGACCTGCAGGCGGGCGGAATTCTCCATGATTGGCCGATAGTGTCTCTTTGCCGTTTGCTTGAGTTTTTCCACATTCGACTTGTCGATAAGAATACCATGCCTGCGAAGAGCTATAGCTAACAAAATGGGATTTGTCGTTTTCGAAGTTGCGCGAGAAATCCCTTCGCCGATGTTAGCCAGGATATCATCAAAAGTAAGGCTGAGGTAACTGATAGTCTTTGCGTCGAGACCGATACCAGAGAGCTCTTGCGCAATATACTTTTTATGAGCGCCCTCGGATAGAGACATGACCGCAGCAAAGTCGCTGTTTTTCTTTAGCTTCTGGTGTGCCGCGATCTGACGCTGGTGAAGCTTCTCGGCCATGCCTATTCTTGACACTCCGTTCACGTTAGAAGTCGCGGTAGTCGTAGTAGTGGTCGTA
>JAIXRC010000148.1 GCA_027485415.1 Cryomorphaceae bacterium
CAAAAATAACAAAAACAGAGTATATTAATAATGATCTTTGGGGGCTTTTGGACGTTAGGCTTCCTTGTGTTGTTGTTGTAGATGATCGCCAACGTGGGTTTTATGCTTTTATGCTTTTATGCTTTTATGCTTTTATGCTATCATACTATCATACCTTCATGCTTTCACCAGATTATTGAGGTAGGCATGATAGGACTTTATGAATTTGTATAGGCTTCCGGTGTTTTGGAGTCTCCTAGAGGCAAGAAGCACGAGTTCCTTGCGCTTGAGTTGGGGATTCTGCAGACGAATATGGATGTACCAAAAGCGCCAGACTGCACAGTTGCCCCTAATGTCCTGGCCCGGGATATTGTCAATTTCTTTGGCCTGAAAGACCAGGAACCTAGGGCAGTAATCCAATGGAGCAAAGTACTTTGGAACCTTTTTAAATATGGTGCCTACGCGTTCCTCTATGATGGGTTTCAGGGTCTTATCAAGGAGGTCGGCCTTGTAGGTGCCGCTGATGTGCTGGGCCAAGCCATCGAATCGTTCCATCTCGTTGGTGCTTTTGTCATAGATTAAAACGTTGGAGTGGATGCCTCCCATGTTGCTGATCAGCGTTACAAAGGTTATCACGAACCGGATGGACGGATTCGTCATAGGAGCCTCCCACATTTTCCAGTAACCCGGGGGCAGCGAGAGCTTAAAGGCCCCTTTAGCTTTCCCTGTCTCTATTCCCGTATTTGTTCCTGTATCCTCTTCCCATGCCCATTTTATCACGAAATCGTTGCGTTTCCCTTTTGTGCCATCTATGCCCGTTGAATGAATAAAGTGTGCATGAGGATACTGGCTCATGAGATGCGTCACGATCTCCAGCGATTTCCTGTCTACGTGGGTCAATATTTTTTCGGATGCCTTGTCGGAAAAGGGGAGGACTCTATCGAGGAGCACATCGATATCAACTATCTTTTTGCTAGATACGCATCGCTCCAGGAGAGAGTTGTAGACGTGTCCTTGACGCTTACAGTTCTTCTGGGGTTTTTCTACTACCAAACGGTTAAACGGCGCGGACAGGGGTCGCATGCACCTGCGGTTTTCGGGGTTCAGGGTCCTATCGTCCGGGCATGTTTTCTTGCGTTTATCCTGTAGCAGCGCCTCTTCACGGAAGGCTTTATAGTCCTTCCAGATCCTTGCGACACGCGCTTTTGAAAGGGCCGTGGCTTTCTTTTTGATTAGACTAGACGTGAGCTGTGGGTATTCCGATCGCATGTTCACGTAAGCCAATAGGAACAGGGGATATGCATCGCGTGCGAGACTGAATCCGTGTTTTTGAATAAAGGGCAGTGGGACATCCACATCATTGATGAGGATCAGGTCTTCATCGTGGTCGTGTTCCTTGACGATGTTTTTCATAAAGGTGTCCTCTAGTTTCTTGATGACGAGCTTCAAGCTGTACCCGTCGGTATGATACCTCTTGATGTCCAAGCGTTCCACTTCATGGGTATGTCTATTGTACAAGACAAGATTGGAATGCTTTGATTTATCGTTATCCTTGCAACGGTACTTGTTATGGAGGATCAAGGGGACAACGATGATCGGGTCGGTGCCGTTGGCTATGTTGTCCTCGAGGTGCTTTCCTGCGCTTTCAGAAGGGGGATCCATGCGCCGCTTCTGGGTTTGCTTGTCACATGAGAACCTGAAAGCTTTACGGTGGAACGTTTTGATTTTAGGGAGGTAGCATGCGATATTGGACAGAGTCAGTATGTAATCATGAAAGTATGAGCGCGGGTCTCCATAAACAAACTGGAACTCTTCGAGCTCCTTGACGTTGATCATTTTTGGTATTAATAACATATGCATAGATTATTTAGAATTTGTTATGAGAGCATATTGGGATGGACCAAATCCATAAGGAACCATGCATTGATTGGCCTGTTCATTATGAAGCGGTCGCCATCGTGATATGCACCTGGCACATGCAAGGCACCATCAGGATCTATGGACTTGCCATCAAGAAGGTAAGCCGCTATGTATAGCTTTACCGCATACGCCTTGGCTTTGTCATAATCATTGAAGCAGTGGCTATTTTCATCCTTGGCCAGCGTAGCGGCGGTTGCATCTACATACTTGGCAGCAGATGGACTGAGAGACATCATCATCACTGGCAGGTTGTTTGGATTTGATGGCTTGAGTTTATGAATTGCTGCAATTATACTGGAAGCCTTTAACTGGAATATTATGTGGAGATGAAGGCCAGATGGATCCCCGCGCAGCACAGAAGATGACTGGCTGCATGCATGGCCCAGACTTTGAAGTACCGCAGCGCGCCTGGATAGCTGCTTTTCACACGATGCCACTATGGTCCGCGATCAGCTTTGACAGCGCGAGCACCTGCATGCCATTACCTGTGACGCTACCTGGTTCAGGTGCATGAGCGTGTCAACGTCGGCGGGCGGGGGAGTCAGCATGCCCCCCAGGACGCAGGTTTTCCTGATGTCATGCCAGAAGCTGCAGCGTGTACACAGGCATGGTACTGGGACAAGGGCTTACTTCATACGTGGCAGAGTCAGAGCGCATACAAACACGAGTAAGAGCCCATGGCAGATTGTTCATGGCCTTGCGATTCCATGATATAACGCACGGTTTGTATTAAGAGCTCTATAGAGTATACCTCTGAATGCATGCGCCTCTGACCGTTTGTCTCCCTCAGCTTTCGCCGCCGTCAATCCTGACATTGTTTAGGGACCAGGGTTCTGTATATAAGGGCTTCTATCACTTGAATCATACGCGTCTGTAACAGCACGTGTCAGGATTCAGAGAAGCTTCTTCTCGGTCCAAAATGCTTTTTTGCCAGAACTGACCCAAGCACACGGAAGGTATGGAAGGTATGGAAGTTATAGAAGGCCTGCCTGGCGAACAAAACTGCTTTGTTTGCACGGTATGCCCTGGTACTGGCAATGCAGGGACGACGACGACTTGTACCAGCGGATGTACATCATGGAATCTGGCCATTTCTCGCAAGCAAGCTGAGCTGGCTTGATTATATATGGATAGCTGTCTAGCGCTTACATCATTCTACATATTCCATCATCATCTTCATCATCTTTGCACGGTGGGTGTTGTTGGAAGCGCGCACTTGGGCTTTTGTTCCAGCCTTCCTTGCAGTTGGATACCACGTTCTGTGTTTTGGCCAGCAGAATCATCTTATCATTGCGATTGTTATCTAGGAAGGCAGGGACATAGGACGGTTACTCATATGCGCGTATGTGCTGTGCGCAGGCGGACGTCTTGATGGACAACTTCTTGCCGTTCTTGCCTGCGTCAGCCAGCATTCAGGATGCTTCAGAGACTTACACGTTCACTCCAATGAGCCACTTGTCCCTCTACACAACCACGCCAGGCCTGTGCACTACTCCCATGCAGCTGCGCGCGCCTCAGCAGGTTGCGCGCACCCTGAGCATCGATACCTGCAGCGACCATGTCTACATGTACACCCCACTGGTGCACACTGCCCTTGACCAAGTGATGCGAGTGCATGAGCACTACGTCAAGGAGGGGTCCTTCTCGTACGTTCCAGAGGCCGGCGGCAAGACGGTCTCAGTGCCATACCCATGTGGCGCTAGGGCAGCAGCGCTCCTCTATCACAGCGGCAGCATGCCACCCCCTTATGACAAGGAGCTGGGCGTGCACCTGTGCCACATCACAGAGGTCCCAGGTTCATCAACGGCGGCGGAGGAGGAGGAGCTTCCCTACATCACCGAGATCAAGTACGGCGTGGGTTCGTCGTTCAAGCAGATCAGGGTGCGCTCCCTGGTGCAGTGGCGCGTGTCTGCTGCCAACGATAACCGCACCAGCGTGGCGCCGCGCATACCAGGGCAGGACATGGAGCCGTACCCCATGGATTTGCTCATGGAAGTAGGCATGCACCTGAGCAAGCACCTGCACATGTCCATCAAGCACGTGGACACCCTGCTCACGCTCAGCGATGGGGTCGCATACTGCGCCAACTGTGGCAAGTTCCAGGAGCGCATTCTGGGCGACGTGTGCTGCTCGCTGAACGCTACCTACTGCGGTGAGCGTTGCAAGCAGGCGCACCTGTCCAAGCACGCGCCCATGTGCGGCATGGCGTTCGCGGTGCTGCAGCCATTGGGTGACGCATGGGTGCTGAAGCATGACGGCAGCATCGCTCCCTACGTGCGCGATGAGCACCAGCAGGATGCAGTGTCGTACCATGCGTGCAAGCACATGGCCAGCATCTCTGCGGAGAACGGCAATGCATTTGCTGCAGCATTCAAGCGGCTGACGGTGGCGCGGGACTGATTTGTGTATGGGACCAGGGTCTGTGCTGATAGAATTCTCCTTTTCCCCTTCCGCATGCATGCACATGGCCATCCATTCATTAAACAAGGAGACATGTGTGAGCACTCTCTGTGCCAGTGGCGCGCAAGCGTGTGGCCTCGTTACAGCAAGTGATGGCATGCATGGACCCTACAGCGGCTGCACGCACAACACGCCATCCGCCAGCGCCAGCGCAGTGCCTGCCACACCACGCATCAGCAGCATGCGGTTGCTGCCCTTGCACACGGGCTTGTGCGCCTTCCAGTGCTTGCGCTGGCACTCCTTGCTGCAGTACAGCGTGCTCAGCGAGCAGCCGTTGCACCACTTGAGCTTCCTGTCCAGCCTGTGCTCAGACAGCAGCGCAAACGGCTCAGGCGCACCGCACTGGGCGCATGCAGCGTTGCTCAGGTCGGTGTGCAGCACCACGTCACCGTGCTCGCCGCGCAGGCTGATCTTGCATGCGTTGGCAAAGGGGCTGATGATCTCATTGCCAATCTTGAGGAACTGGGTTGTGTTGTTGTACTCGAACGCATTGGCGCCACCCACATCCAGGACCGCAGTGCTCATGCCTGTGAATGGGAACATGGGCTTGACATGCCACGACACCACGCCAAACAGGTCAAACGTGCGATGCTTGCCTGCCGCTAGCTCAAAGTTGTTGATCAGCATGCCGCACGCGCAGCTCTTGGCGCCTGGCGCAGCCGCATGGCACAGGTGCACCGCCAGCTCGCCCGTCGTGCACGTGACCGCCACCACCGGCTTGCACTGGCTGGTGTATGGCACAGTGACCACGTTGCCGTTGCCGTCCTCCGCAGTGTAGCTGCCCTTCTCCAGCAGTTTTTTGTGCATCTTCTCCGCCTGGCGCATCCCGTATGAGATCAGGTCCGCTGACACAAAGCCGCCACCGTCTGCACCAAACAGCTGATTTGCAGTTGCAGCATCTATCTGCACGGTGTTGGGAACGGTTGCTGCATCCGGGTGGAACGTAAAGAGCTTGGTGTGTTCATCTGTGGGGATGGTGTGCCTCCTGCCATGGTTGTCCAGTATGGTCAGCTCTCTGAACATAGCACGGTTATAAATATGTGCTGCCATCTCAGATCAGATTCTCCTTTCTCTTACTTCTTCTTCTTTCTCCTTTTTTTCTTTTCTTGTGTATGTGCGTGATTTTTGTGGTCAAAAATGTGGGTGCGTGCTGTGATGAATGCATGCATGCGAATTTAGCATCCCGGGGCCACTCAATGCTCATGAACTCTTGTATTACTATCTCTCACACAGTTAGATCAGCCTGGTGCAGGCAGTGTAACTCATATCAACTGAGGACGCTGCCAACATCCCGGCACTGGTGAGCATTGTGACTGCATAGGGAGACACGGCGCTGACGGATGCATGCCAGAGCGCCTCATAGAGAAGCCTGTCACTGGCTGCCGTAACTGACGAGGGGCAACAGATATCTTACAGTGTGTGCCGGCGCATGCATGCAGGCCACAGGCTGACTATGACTATACGAACCCTGAGGGGAATGAAGCGGCACGTGCAGCATCAGTACCAGCAGTGCATGCACCAGAGGCCGCAAGCGCTACACACAGTTTCCTTCATCTGCAATGCTTATACGCCCTG
>JAIXRC010000013.1 GCA_027485415.1 Cryomorphaceae bacterium
GTTCTAATAAAAGTAAAATGCGATAGCAATTTTTTTTTATTTTTTGACCAAAGTACTTGAGTTTATCTCACTCAAGAAGGAAAACACGATAAGGTCACGACGAGATTCGAACTCGTGATCTCCTGCTTACTAGGCAGGCGCTTTAACCAACTAAGCCACGCGACCACGGAAAACACACCAAAATAGAAATTATTGTATTTAACACTCATGAGTCGAGATCTTCGCGGATTTATTGTTATATAGACTAATTCCGTTTAGCATAATAATGTCATCGAAATGTTTGTAATTCCATAATTCAAATTGAATAAATTTTTTTAGTTTTACTTCCATGCCTCTTTTAAAAGTTGAATTTTGGGGATGTAACTCAGAGGTAGAGTGCTCGCTTCGCATGTGAGAAGTCCGGAGTTCAATCCTCCGCATCTCCACTCTTTATAATAGCTGTAGCTGTAAAGGTTTTTCGTTTGCTATGTATTCAGCGTATATGTAATTCAGCGGTCGTCAATTATCTTACCCAGTCAACGAGTTTTTGGTGCGGGAAAACCAATTTTAGTTTGATTGAAATAACCCATCGTTTAAATGTTTTTGTATTGTTTATTGCATATTCCGTTGTGTGGACTGAGAGGTCTAAGGCCATGGGTTTTTGGACAGCATTCTAAACGAATTTTAGTCTCGTTAGTGCCTTAATCCAATTTTCAATCAAATCTCAAAAGTTGGAAAAAAGTACGGCATTTAACAAACGGCCTGAAAGCCTGATTGGATGGGGGAAATGTGTGCAGATTGCGTGGCGCAATGGTAGCGCGTCTGACTCCAGATCAGAAGGTTGCGTGTTCGAATCACGTCGTGATCAGTGAAACTCATTTTATTGGAATGTTTATTACTCTAAATTATTAGACCATCGTTCGTTAAAGGTTCTATGCTAAACAGCTGGTTTTTGGTGAGAATAGCAGCCATATATTTCCTAAAAAATATCTTCAAGCCGTTTTTAGAACTATAACATAGAAAAAATAGGTAAAATTTCAATAAAGATGTTGAAGCAATTTACATCAATCCATTTCATCCATTCGTTTCATTTGATTGAGAAATCAATCACCTATTTGTGAATGTAAATGACAAATAAATAACAGCAAAAGATTCGGAGAAAGCCTCGATGCTGTTAACAAAATATGTGTTGCAGCACATTTCCCTAAAATATATGCATGTCAGAAGTGGGATTTGAACCCACGCCCTCATTCGAGGATCAGAATGCCTACACCGTTTCATTGGCAAGAATACTCTTGAGTCTGACGCCTTTACCGCTCGGCCATCCTGACATAGGAAGAAGTGTCCGCTTAAGTGATTACCACTCAAACAAGAGTATGCTAATAGGTCTGACAAGAAAATTGTATTTGTATTGTTAAACTTGTAAGAACAACACATCGGGGATGTAGCTCAGATGGTAGAGTATTCGCTTAGCATGCGAAGGGTACAGGGATCGATACCCTGCTTCTCCAGTTTGGTTTTACATTCTTTTATTACATTTACTTTTTCTTTGATTTTTAAAAAAATTAGATGTACTTTAATAATTCAACGTGTTTATAAACTAAACGAGTGCATTACTCGTCAATGAGTTTTTCGGTCAGCGCTTACAGATCGGCCCAAATTTTATTCCATTTTCAGATCATTCAAATAAATATGAAAACAAAATTTCTCTTAAAGGAAAAGTTAAAGGACTTCCCATACCGGGAATCGAACCCGAGCCTCCTGGGTGAAAGCCAGGTATCCTAGCCACTAGACCATATGGGACCTCAATACACTGTCCTTTCCATAAAAGCTAACCTTTGGCGAAAAATTCAGATTTTTATTTTAAAAATTATTCATAAACCCATTTTCACGGAAGACCACCAATTAAAGCTACCGCAGACGGCAGGATTCGAACCTGCGCTCCCAGAGGGAAACTGCTTTCTAGGCAATCGCCTTAACCAACTCGGCCACATCTGCACACGTTAACGTTCAATGAGTAGATAAAAAATACTGTCACGGAATCATCCATATATACTATAATGTGTTACACATTTTCCATTACCTATTTGTGATATGTTTTTTTATTTCATTTATCAAAGAATGATTAAATTTAGGCTAACATTTCAGGGTAAACTAGTTGAACATAAGATTTTCTCCTTTGAAACGGCGATTCGTTGGACTGCAGCTGTAAAAATGTTATTCGCAGGTCAAAATCGAGCCCAATGCGAAACCATCTCGACAAGGGTGAGATTCGAACTCACGCGTGCAGAGCACAACAGATTAGCAATCTGCCGCCTTAACCGCTCGGCCACCTCGTCACAAAAGGAGAGATAATGCTTATTGGTGGCATTTTACTGAACTAGGTGTTGGCCTTAAGGTTTGTTGGTCGTCAATTGTACAATTTGCAGCTCAGAAGTGAAGACAATCAACATGGTTTGAGCTAAAAATCTATCGTCGGAGAATGTTAGCGCCTCGATAGCGCAGTTGGCAGCGCGCGAGTCTCATAATCTCGAGGTCGTGAGTTCGATCCTCACTCGGGGCAATTAATGTCGAATGAAATAATTTGATATTTTCAAAGAATAGGAAACCAATTGATTACCGAAACTTTTCCTTCGGGCGGAACTGAATCAGCAAGTTTTTACAAAAATATTACAACTGTGTATTTCTATACTGCTGATTTGTGGAAATCGCTTACGGGCATGGGGCGGAAAGAATCTCACGGCTTCCATCGGATCTCTTCATTCATTATCTTTTGGATGGAAGTCTCGTCACGTTTAGGGCGTCAGCGTTGGAACCAATGACCTATGGATTTCAGTTAGAGAGAACGTCTACACCACTACTGCTGACTGAGATTCGAAACAAACATTTGATTGTTAAATAATTGATACATATTGGCATCAGACGGTTCTATAGTGTAATGGTCATCACACAAGGCTCTGAACCTTGTAATCCGAGTTCAAGTCTCGGTAGAACCTCAGAATTCGAAATAATAGCTATCAAATATTCCAAGTATTATCTTTTAAAATATTATTGCTTATGGTTATTTAATCCAGATTGAAAAACACTCCCCGTCAGGGAATCGAACCCTGGTCTTCCGCGTTCTCTTAGCATGACAGGCGGAGATACTAACCACTATACTAACGAGGATGTTATATCCCCAAGATGCTCAGTACATTTTGCAATCCTAGGATCATTTTCATAATATTTCAAGGTCTTGTATGTTGTTATCGCTTGAAGGGGAAACTAATTAAATTTTCAATTCGCAAAAACTTTGATCGTCGTCTTATAAAACGGCGTGACATGTTTTTATGCTGGCTGGTTTGTAAATCGGGAATATAATCGCCAATTTTTAATCTCGTTTATAGGCAGGGCGACACTTTATATTTATTATTAGACAGATATTTACTAGGCCGTTTTTATTGATGGACAATTATTTTGACATGAAACCGTGGTATAGCGCAGTGGTAGAGCTTTCGACTGCAGGTCGGTTAGTCTCCAGCTCCAACAGCCCCAAAAGTGGAAGAAAGAACATTTTTGCAGAAAGAGTTCTGTTTTTAAAAAAAGGTGCTGCCAATGAAAATTTTCGCTCGATAAAGTTCATATCAATGACGATCGTGACAGGACTCGAACCTGCAACCCTCGGATCCGAAGTCCGATGCCTTATCCATTAGGCCACACGACCTTGTCAACTGAATGTTCGGTTCGATATTTTAACCAATGGAAAAACACTTAAAAACCATTGTGACAATTCAGAGTAGAAACACCATTTTAGGTTTTCTGAAAAATATTGCATTAGTTTTCTTTGAACCATTGGGAAAATAAAACATAAACTGGTAGTATTTTTTCTGGGGGATTTCCTCACTGGATTTCCACATATAACGATGGCTGTCAACTACTTTATGAGTCATAAATTGCGCTTGAAATGCTTCTTTTTCAAAATTACTTGA